>PXBO01000031.1 GCA_003566885.1 Opitutia bacterium
AAATCTTCAGCTATGGTTGGGGTAAGTCTTTGAAAACGTACAGACCATTTTCCGAAGGAAAAAGGAATTTGTGCACGGCAATCTCTGGAAACAGTTATAGTCTCGGAACAATCGACGTTCCGGGATACGCCAAAAACGTTACAGCGCAAATTCCTCAAGCAGGCATATGCTGGAACCGGAGGCAAAGTTATGCTATACTGTCTGTGGGTAAGTTCTCAGTGAACCATGTTCATTTTCTTGTGCGGGCACTTTAACCGCCGTTTGCTGTTCCCGGGGAAGACGTGGTTTACTGAGGACTTAAGTCTATGGGTCGGCCGGCGTAGCTCAGCGGCAGAGCACGGCTTTCGTAAAGCCGGGGTCGAGGGTTCGAATCCCTCCGCCGGCTCCACCGATGTACGAACAGGAATGATTCAGAACAAATGGTTAAAATAATTCCGTGTCTCGATATGCACCAGGGGCGGGTGGTTAAGGGTGTTAAATTCATCAACCTGCGCGATGCTGGCGATCCCGTTAGTTCCGCGGCAAGCTATCAGGATCAGGGAGCTGACGAACTGGTGTTTCTCGATATATCGGCGACGGCCGAGGGACGTAAAACATCCCTGAATATTTTCAGTAACGTCGCCGGTTCGGTAGATATACCCATTACGCTGGGCGGCGGGATAGGTTCTCTTGGCGACGTTGAAGCGGCCCTCGAAGCCGGTGCGGCAAAAGTCGGCATCGGCAGCGCCGCATTCAGGCACCCTGAACTTATTGAAGAAGCGGCAGTGGAGTTCGGTCAGGATAAAATAACGGTGGCGGTAGATGCCGATGTTTCGCCGAAAACGCCGAGCGGGTATGAAATTTATATTAACGGCGGAAGTGTTGCCACGGGCGTCGATGCTTTCGATTTTGCAAAGCAAGCAGAAGAGCGGGGCGCCGGAACGTTGCTTCCAACCAGCAAAAAAAATGACGGAACAGAGGAAGGCTATGATATCGAGCTGACCCGCGGCATAACCAGCCTGGTTAAGGTGCCGGTAATCGCCAGCGGCGGAGCAGGGAAGCTGGAACATTTCCTCCGGGCGGCAGTCGAAACAAAAGCCGCCGGACTGCTTGCAGCAAGCGTTTTTCACTTCGGACGGATAAAGATACCGGAACTGAAAGAATACCTCCGAAAGGGTGGCGTATCGGTGTTTGATTGATGCTGCGCGCCCAAACAATCTGCCCTCTGCATAAAATCCACTCTTTACTTGCAATTTTCTTCGAAATGCGTTACACTAACGCAACATCCTTTCGCATAAGCTTTTGACTACTCTCATAATGTGAGAATTTTCATGTTGCCGAATGACACAATGCCACATACGCCAATAGCAGGGAGAGCCCGGGCTGCGGCCGGCGCGCTGGCGAAAGCGCCGACAACCTCAAAAAACCACTGTCTCAAGACGCTTGCCGGGCTGCTGGAAGAAAACAAACGCAGCCTTATCGCCGCCAACCGCCGGGATATGGAAAAGGCGGAAAAAGACGGAATCGCTGATGCGCTCCTGAACCGCCTGACGTTTGATGAAGACAAAATTGACGGCCGGATCGCGTCTCTTGAGAAAATCGCGCGTCTCCCGGATCCGGTCGGCCAGATAAAACAGATGACGCGGACTGAAAACGGCCTGCTTGCCGGGCGGATGCGCGTGCCGCTTGGCGTTATTCTGATGATCTACGAGGCGCGTCCGCACGTTACGGTCAACGCCGGCGCCTTTGCACTAAAAAGCGGAAACGCCATAATATGCAAAGGCGGCTCTGAAGCCGCCGGGTGTAATGCACTGCTGGGGGAGCTCTGGGAGAAAGCGCTAGATAGCGCGGGGCTTCCGCCCGAAGCCGTCCAGGTGCCGCACCTCTCACATGAAGATGTTGACCTGCTGCTGAACAGCCCTGATGAAATCGACCTCGTGATACCCCGGGGCGGTAAGAAGCTTATAGAAACCGTTGCTGAACGCTCAAAGATACCGGTCATTAAGCATTACGAGGGCGTATGTAACATATACGTGGGCCGCGGCGCCGACAGGTCTGAAGCTCTGAACATCGTGCTGGACTCAAAACTGCTGATGCCCGCCGTTTGTAACGCAGCGGAAACAGTTCTCATTGATTCCTCCCAGCAGCACTGGATCCCGGAGCTGACAAACGCCCTGGTGGAAAACGGGATAGAGGTGCGGGGCTGTGAAAAAATCAGGGAGAGGGCGCCCCATGTAAAACCCGCATGCGAAGCCGATTGGCGCACGGAATATCTTGATAAGATATATTCTTTGCGTGTGGTAGGGGGCCTGGAGGAAGCTATGAACCATATCGCGACCTATGGCTCGGGTCATACCGATGTAATTATAACGGAAAACTATTCCGACGCACGCCGATTCCTCAGAGAAGTGGACTCGTCGGTCGTTCTGGTTAACGCTTCGACCATGTTTTGCGACGGAGAATCTCTTGGAATGGGCGCCGAAATCGGCATATCAACCGATCGTTTCCATGCCAGAGGTCCGATGGGGCTTGAAGAACTTACGACCTATAAACACGTAATATGGGGCGAAGGCCAGGTTTATGGGTAAATAGAATTCAGCCTGCGTTCCACGCAAAAACGCCCGGGGCGCTTGTCACGCCCGTAGTGTCCATTTTGTCCATTAAAAAAACAATTAAACAATGATAAAAACAACCGGTATAGGGAGTCTGCCGTTTACTGATCCGGACGAGGCCGTTAAATTCGTACTGAAATCCGGGCCGGATATACCGTTCTGGCCCCAGTTGCCGCGCCGGGCTGCGACGGAGAAAATGCTCCCGCAATATGCCGATCATATGCCGTGCGTGGAATGGAACGATGAAAAGAAAGACGTTTATATGGACATGACGGATAAATATAAACAACTTGAGAATTTTTATGAGAAATACCTGGCAAACGACCCGTTAATGTTTGCTTTTCCACAAGAGTCCGCCGAAGGATTTTATTCGTTTAAAAAAACGATCAATAACACTGAGGCCCCCGACACGGTGAAAGGGCAGATAACAGGCCCTGTAACCTTTACAACCGGCATTTCAGACCCTGACGGGCGCACGCTTTACAGCGACCCGGAATTGCGCGACGCCGCCGTAAAAATGCTCGAGCGCAATGCTTGCATGCAGGTGCAGCTTCTCAAAGAATCTGGAGCCGGAAAGGTCGTGATTTTTGCAGACGAACCGGTACTTTCCGCATACGGTTCAAGCGCCTATGTCGGAATATCGGAGAAAGACGTGATAGGAATGCTTTCGCAAATATTCTCCGCAGTCTCCGATGCCGGGGCCATGGCGGGAATGCACGTCTGCGGCAACAGCGATTGGTCCATGGCAATGCGCTCGGGCGTGCAAATGCTTAATTTTGATGCTTTTCAATACGGGACTTCACTCGCCCTGTATGCGGAAGAGTTACGCGAGTTTCTGGATAATGGAGGTCTCATAGCCTGGGGTATAGTGCCTACAACCGGTGATATTGAGGACGAAACCGCCGATTCCCTGACAGCCAGGTTGGAGCAGGCGCTTGACTCGCTCGCCGGCAAAGGGCTTGATAGCGACCGAACACTTAAACAATCGCTGCTGACCCCCTCTTGTGGTGCGGGCAGTCTTAATGTAGGTCAGACAAAAAAAGTTTTCGCACTGCTTGCAGATCTGAAAACAAATTTTTGATGCCGATGTTTTGGTTCGACGGGTTTTCAAAACGTAATATAAAGTCCTGCCATTCACTATGAACAAAATACAGCAACATTTTGAAGATGGGTTTGAGGGCGCTCTTAAAGAACGTGACAATTCCGAGCGTCGCATCGGCGCCGAACTTAAATTTCCGCTGGTGAACCCGGATGGTTCGGCGGTCGATTACCCCACCATTGAAAGATTGTGGCGATTCCTGATTGAACACGGCTGGCAGCCTGTTAAAGATTCCGCCGGCGGCAAGCTTATCGGGGCCACAAAACCGGGGGAACAGAACGATACCGTGGCCTCCTGCGAGACCGGATATTGCAAGACCGAATTTTCACTCTCGCATGTGCCCGACCTTCATCGTCTGGAAGAAGAGATAGATGAACTGAGCCTGGAACTTAAACCTTTTGTTGAAGAGGAAAACGTGCATTTCCTTGGCTATGGCATTCAGCCGCTTACCCCGCCGGGCCAGGACCTGCTGATGAAAAAAAGCCGGACCAGTGTGTGGGATAAAGTTTTTGCATCGAATGAACACATACCGGAAGAGCATGGCGACGATTTTCACCTCTTCACCATTAATTCAGCAAGTCACGTGCATGTGAGCGTTGAAAGGGATGAAGCCATACCTCTGGTAAATGTGTTGAACGGATTTTGTCCCGCCCAAATCGCTCTTACCGCACATTCCAACGTTTGGCGGGGGGAACTGGACTCAAATTATAAGTGCGTGGCGGAAAAATTTTGGGACTGGTGGATGCCGGAAGAAGGGAGAGTAGGTATGCCGGAAAAAGCCTTTGAGAACCTGAAAAACTATGTGGAGATTATCTCTGACTTTCAGCCGGTTTACGTAAAACGCGATGGCAAGCCGGTGGTATTGACTGATTACGACGGCTTTGCCGAGTATTTTGAGGAGGAACAGGCAACCGGGCAAAGCATAGACGGCGACGAAGTAGAGGTAGAGCCAAAGAATAAAGATATAGACTTGCACGGGACATGCTATTGGTATAATGCCCGCCTTAGCCATTACTACACGGTGGAGAACCGTCTTAATGACCAGCAGCCGCCGGGCGAGCTGCATTCAATAGCAGCGATCACACTGGGGCTTAGCGCCGTGATGGATGAGGCCCACGAGGAAATAAAGCAGTATTCCTGGGATACGCTCCGCGATGCGCGCGAGGAAGCTTGCAGGCGTGCCATGGAAGGAGAGGTTGCCGGTCTCAATCTGGCAGACTTTGCGGCTGTAATGCTCCGACTGGCCCGAAAAGGCCTGGAAAAACGTGCTCGGGGAGAAGAAAAATATCTGGAAAAACTGGAAGACAGGCTGCAAAAACAAAGGTGTCCCGCAGATGAAGTAGAAGAAGTTTTCAAAAAAAGCGGTATTGAAGGCCTTGTGAAAAAAAGAGGCCTTCACTGTACTGGCTCCGCGTGAAAAAGGACGGCGCACAACAACCGCACCCTTAAAGGCGCCACATAACGGTTCGATATGTAAAACAATGAGAGCCGGGAGTTCTAATTCCACATTCCACATTCCAGATCCCGGCTTGTCCGGGGGGGGGTCATATTCTCATCCCGGATGCGGGCTGAAATCCACCTGGTTTGTGGCAAGGAAAATGTTTTCATGCTGGAGCGATACGCTCATGTTTTCGTCCCGCCACAAATCGCCCAGTTCCGACTGCATCTGTGCTATAAGACCGGTTGCAGGCACCTGAAGTTCCGCAATCATAAGAAATCGGCCGTCATCCACTCTTGCGTAGAGGTCCTCTATATTTATGTTCTGCCCTGCAAGATAACTGCTCACGCGCCTCACAACACCTTTCTTGTCCGTGCCGGTTAAGGTCAGAATAAACTTTTCGGTGCCAGCCCCCTCGGGTTTGGCGTTGATGTCCGGTCCGCGTTTCCTTATAATCACATCGAGTTCGCCGGGCTTGCCCCTGGATTTGACGCCTCGTTTTAAGGCGTCCGTATCGATTCTCTCCTCAAAATGTACGGTAAGGATTAGTGTAAAGTACCCGCTCATAACCGTCTGGCTCAGGGCGTCAATGCTGCCTTCAAGGCGCGATACCGCCTCTGAGACCGCGGCTATGATTCCGACTCTGTCCAGCGAAGTTACAGTAATGACGTAGTTGCTTTTCATTTCTTGATATATCTCCCTCAATTATTCAGCGCCTGCAGAGGTGCGGGTATTCTGCCGCCGTGGTTAATGAACGCGGATGCAGAATCCGGCGCAATGACGGGTAGAACTACACTTTCGCCGAAAAGACCGCCAAATACGGCTTTCTCGCCGGCCATGCGGTTTATTTTGAGCCTTATCTTTTTACACAGGCTTTCCACCGAAGGGTCGGCGCAGTCAAGCAGGTTAAGCCCGAGTGTTACGCTGCGCACGTCGAGATTTTCCTGCCGGAACATGCGCAGGGTATCCATAATATCGTCGGTTCTTAACATTCTTGTGTGTTGACTCCCCAATAAAGTAAAACATTCTATGAAATGTCCGGCGTCAGGGGCTGCCGGGCCGGTCCGTTTCTCCGTTTTGAAGATCCATCCGCTGCATGTTCCAGAGCCTGGAGTAGATGGAATCGCGTCGGAGCAGATCGGCCGGGGCGCCTTTTTCTGCGATGCGTCCTCCCACCAGCACCGCTACGCTGTCGGCGAAAGCGGTAGTGCTGAGTCTGTGTGCTATGATGATCGTTGTGCGGCCTCTGGCTGCCCTCTCAAGGGCTTCCTGTATCACTCGCTCCGTCTCGGTATCGACCGAAGATGTGGCCTCGTCAAGCACCAGTATGGCGGGGTCTTTGATCAGTGCGCGTGCGATGGAGACGCGCATGCGCATGCCGCCGGATAGTTGCCAGGGGTATTTGGCTGCGGCCTCGGTTAGTCCAACCAGGTCCAACATCTTTTGCGCCCGTTCGCGACGCTGCATTTTGGCGGTGCCGCGCAAGAGTAGGGGCAACTCGGCATTGCCAAGAACCCTCTTCCAGGGTAGCAGGTTCGGATCCTGGAAGATAAACGCCATTTCTTCGCGTGCATCCCTGGGTTTCATGCCGTCGATGATCACGTCCCCTTCGGTTGGCGAAAGCAGTCCGGAGATGAGCTTGAGCAAGGTGGATTTACCGCAACCGCTGGGACCGACGAGACTGACAAATTCGCCTTTGTAGGCCTTGATGGATACTTCTTCCAGTACGGTGGGGCCCGTGCTGAAACGCTTGGTCATTTGGTTGATCCGGACGATGGGAACTGGATTCTTTGCGCGCTTTATTGTGATGGCTTCGGTATCAGTCATGATCATCGTTCTCAGGATGGCTAAACACTCAACTCCGTGAGACGCAACTGGGAGGGGAGTCGCGTGTCGTGGTAAACCGTTTGGGTGGCCCGGGCGAACGCTTCGGGGCCGGGAGTGAAAGCGGCGGATTGGCCGGTGTTGGGATTGCGGGCCAAAAGTGGGAATGCCGAGCTGGCGAGATCGAGCCTCAGCGACTCGCCGGGAGCGAGTTGGACGGCAATGGGATCGAGCCGGATCGTCAGGCGTATTGGGAGTGTGGAAGCGGCGTCGTTTGTCAACTGGGCCGCGCCCAGGGAGAGAAACCGGGCGCGTCCGGATGAATCCACCCAGGAAAGGCGGGCCACGAAGTCGGTGTTGTATGCGGTCGAGGTTACATAAAGGTCCAATTCCGGCGATCCGGCGAATAGGCGGGGTCTGGAGATTGGCGCCAGAGAGTAGACGAGAAGGTTGTTGCCCTGTTGCTGGGAAGTCAGGTCCAGAGGGCCCCAGCCGGGCGGTGATGCGACGGGAACTTCGGGGTCGTAAATAAACCGGTCCGGCGGCGTGTCGTTTGGGGCTATAGCGAGTTCCCCGTCTCCGAAGATCGAATTGGCCCGGCCGCCGGAAGTAAGATGGAGCTTGTACTCCCATCCCGTTTCTGGCGGCCAGCAGCCTGACTCTCTCCACTGGTTTTCACCGAGAACGAAGTATCGGCAACCGCGCGGTGCTTGCGCGGCGTCCGGTGTGAGGTGAGCCCGGAACCAGTCGGCGAGCAAGGCATCCGTGTCCGGGCGCGATTCCGAACCCCAGTCCAGGCCTGCGACATGACGTTCCCAGGGGATGTGTCTCCAGGGTCCGAGCAGGAAAAAATCATTTTCGTGACCGGCCTCGGTGCGCAATGCGTGACCTTGTATCGCTCCCCGAGTATAGAAATCGAAGTATCCCGAGAGGTGAAAACAGGGGCAGGGTGCCGCGGCCAATTCGCGGGAGCGATCAACCTCGTTCCAATAGGAATCCCTTTCCGGGCGTCCGAGCCATTCAGCCGCGTATCCGGGCAGTCCCGGCCTCGTGAGAGGGTCGGTGCTTGCCAGCGGAAATTGTCCCCATAGGGCGGCCGGTTGCATCCAAGTCGCTTCCAGAGCACGATAGGTATCGGTCGCGCCAAGGCGACGGGCGTCTTCGCGTAACATCTGATTTGCCCAGGTGAGTGTCGTATTGGCCTGGAGGATACCATTGCGGTAGAACCAGCCGTCGTAAAGGTCGGGGGCGGTCATGTGCGGGGCGATGGCGGCCAATTCTTCAGGGGGGTCGTCCAGAACCGCCAGTTGGGTATAACCCTGGTAGGAGAATCCGTACATTCCAACCCTGCCGTTGGCGCCAGGCAGGCGGGCCGCCCAGCGAATCGTTTCGCGCCCGTCTTCCGCTTCCTGAAGGAACGGATTAAAGACACCTTCCGAATCGCCGCGTCCCCGGACGTCCTGGATGACGACTAGAAATCCCCGGCGGGCGAAATAGACCGGATGCGCGTAGGTAACGGTCGAAGCGATGTCGCGACCGTAGGGTTGACGCATCAGCAGCACCGGATAGGGGCCGGATCCCGAAGGCCGATAGACATCGGCCGCAAGGCGAACACCGTCGCGGAGCTCCAGCATGACGGCACGCTCGATGGCAACGTCTGTATCGACAAACTGTTGGTTGGTGGATGCGGGCATGGTTAAGATTGGTGCTTCAAACCGTCGCCTCAGCTCGAAATGGGTTCTTGGGGTAGGACTTCATCTTTCCCGGATTGAGCAACGCTTTCGGGTCCACGAGATCCTTCAGCTTCCGCTTCGCTTCAATGTCGGGATGCGCACCGCCTTCCTCGAGCAGGCAGGTGTGGGGATTCGCGACTCTTATGCCGATTTCGAGGCAGTAGTCGATGATCTCCTGCAGCCGCTCCGCCGAACGGAAGCGAACCAGAGGAATGCCGCCCACCTGGGCCCCCGGCGGACGGTCGCCGTCATCCATTTTGTCGTTATTGAGCACCCATTCCAGGTGCAGCAGAATTTCGTCGGGAAAGCGTTCGTTGAGCAGGTGAAACTTATCGATGAAGCCATCCCCGAAACCGCATTGCAGGTAGGTATAACCCGGATCGTTCCTGATGGCCCAAAGCGTTGTGTGATTCCAAGTGAAGTCTCCAATGTATGGCGGTCGTGGAGGAACGGGAAAATCCTTTTGGTAAACCATTTCTATGCCCGCCTCCATCGCACTTGTTCGAACGATCTCTACCTCGTCTCGGTCCACCATGAGGAACGTGGCATGCACGTTCTCCGGAAGGTGTTTGCGTAGGGGTTTGAAGAAACTCGGGATCGGATTTTCGAACTGGGTCACCAGGCGTTTGTGTACATCGGGGTCGGAGGCCACGCGGTGAGTCCATGCCAGTAGAGACTCCCAGTCCTTGCTGACAAAGATCAGTTGCTCCCAAGGCCGGGCCCGGCCGAGGCGCATTTCGGCTTCAACCAGAATGCCGGTGGTCCCATAGGTGTGCAGGGCGGTCGCGCACTCCTTTTCCTCGAAGCGTAGAAGGCGAGGATTCTCCTCCACTGTCATCAGGGTTACGGACTTCATGTTGTCACCGTAGTTGATGCCGCCGTACGTTATGGAACCGATGCCGCCGGAGCCGCCGCAGAGGAAACCGCCAAAGGTCGACTTGACCCAGGTTGACGGCATGCATCGTAGTTCCCATCCCTTGAGTTGAGCCTCGGTTTCAATGCGTCCCAAGGTGGCGCCTGTTTCGGCATGCAAGACTTCCTCGGCCCTGAAGATACGGTTCATGCCGGAAAGCTCCAGGACCGCGCCGCCGTGCAGGGGAATGGCCTGGCCGTAGTTGCCGGTGGCTGCGCCCCGCAACGTGATGGGAACACCGGCTTGGTACAACAGCGAGACTACTTTCCCGAGTTGGTCGCGATCACTGATCAAAATGGCCATATCGGCGCGCTTATCCTCGAGCAATTCTTTAAGCACGGGCGAATACCAATAGAAATCCTTGGAATACTTCTCTGCTTCTTCGCCGTGCACGACCGCTTCGGATCCGACAATCGCCGCCAGCCGGGTAATCAATTCAACGTGTTTGGACTCAGTAGGCGCTGTTTGGCTCATATCCGTAACTTTCAGCAAAAAATCTGCCAATTCTGGAAGTTTTCATGGTCAATCCGATATACGGATATGGAATTTCCGGATATGGAATGGATGTTGCTGAAGTGTGAAGAAGGGCTTCCATCCGATCTCCCAAAAATGACAACACTTTATACCAACGCCGCTGTGCCTCTCGCCGTCCTAACCGAAGATGCCCGGAAAACTTTGTTGCCTTCCAGGATAGATGACGGAGAGCCGATCGTTGCGGTGGATATTGAAGTCGACGCGACTGGATTGAAAAGCGTGGTGCCGGCCGGGAACAAAACAAGCCAGGGTGTGCGTGACGTGGATTTGGACGGCCGGATGGTATTCCCGGGTTTTGTGGATGCTCACGTTCATCTTGATAAAGCATTTACGTGGCAAAGAGCGCCGAATCCGCGAGGCCGATTTGAGGACGCTCTGGAAATTCTCCGTCAGGATCGAGAGCATTGGACCCGCGACGATCTGATGCGTCGGGCGGACTTCGCACTGCGGTGTGCGGAAGCGCACGGGACGGTAGCTCTGCGCACCCACATTGATGCTGGTCCCGGCTCTGGAGAGGCAGCTTTCGATGTAATGGCCGAATTGCGGGAAAAGTGGAGCGGCCGGATTGAGTTACAGACGGTAGCTCTCTGCGGGGTGGAGCAGTATTCCGAGCCCGGAGCAGATTCGTTGGTGGACCGTGCCCTGGGGCACCCTGGAGGGCTTCTGGGAGGTATGCCGCGAATGAACCTGGACCTGTACGATCAATTGGATCGCCTCCTGAGCATCGCCGAAGAGCGGCGTTGCGGGATCGATCTCCACGTCGATGAGAGCGGAGACGCGGCTGCGGAGACCCTTCGTTACCTGGCGCACGCGGTTTTGCTGCGCGGGTTTTCCTATCCGGTAACCTGTGGTCACGCTTGCAGTCTGGCGGTGCAGAGAACCGAACGATGGACCTCCACCATCGCGCTGGTCCGTGCTGCCGGAATCAATATCATATCGCTACCTTTGTGTAACCTGTATTTGCAGGGGCGTCGCAACAGCGAGGCTGGCACTCCGGGTACGCCTTATTGGCGAGGCGTGACGCTGATCCATGAGCTAATGGACGCGGGGGTGCCGGTGGCGTGCGCGAGCGATAATGTGCGGGACGCGTTCTATGCGTACGGGGATTTCGATCTTTTCGAGGTGTTTTGGATGAGTGTGCGAATTGCTCATTTGGATACTCGACTTGAGGCGGCTCCTCAACTAGTGACAGGATCCGCCGCCCGCATCATGGGTCTTTCCGAGCAGGAAGGGTTTATTGGAGCGGGGACCGCGGCACGACTGATCTGTTTTGAGGCACGCAGTTTCAATGAGTTGCTTTCCCGCCCGGCGCAGAAACGGCATCTCATATCGGGCGAAGTCATGAGTGAGCCGAAGATTCCCGACTACCGCGAACTACATTGCTCAAATATTTCCACGTCTGTATAAATTGATACACATTTATTGTCCCATTGGAAAGGTCGGGCTTCGCTCAGTGATGAAACGGCCGTCTCGTAGAAGCATCGCTTCGATGGAGCGCTGCCTCAACGATTCCGTTAGATGATCGCGAAAGGGCTTCGTGCTTATAAACCGTGCGTTGTCCAAGGCGGACTCTATCCCTGCCGACCGAAACAGTTTCCGGTGTCCGGCGAACCCGTTGGCGGTGTAGGCTGTCGTGATAATGTTAATCCGGTTGGAATTAGGCTTTTTTCCGATTAACTGAAAGCTTTCCAAGTGGATTTGATTCTCCGACCGGCGATAGCGATGGCGAAGGGTGGAATCAAAGTGCAGCATACCGAGACCCGGGAGAAAGCCTGGTGCTTTGAGCACACGCCCCGCGTTGTGCCGCAGCAAGTCCGGCAGCTTTGCGGCGGGAATTTCAAGGGTGGCGATGCGATCCGGATAAGGAACAAGGGAGAAAAGGTGCGGGACATCCAACCGGCTGCCGGAGGGCAGTTTGCCGATAGTTCGCGCGCACAGGGCGGCCAAAAGGAGAGATCCGTTGGCCGCCACCAGATCGCGGGCGATGTCGCGCAGAGCATCGGCCAATAGGTTCATCCAGGGACATTCGCCACTGAAGCGGGCTGCTTCCGAAGTGGAATCGCTCGTCACCGTACCCTTCAGGCCGACTGCCGGCCATTCTTTGAGATAGGGCCGCAGCCAGGTTTCCTGTTCGGTTTTCCAGATTCTCAGCGCGGCGGTGGGGCGGGCGTCGGGCAAGTCGGAGGCGGGAATGGTACGGGTGTGCCAGTGCCCATTGCGCCATACCGCTTCTCCGGCGTGGGATCCGTTGGCGCCGGCTTGCACATAGGCTCTTTGCTCCCAGCGGTTTGCCCGGGCTGGAACCAGGTCGTGAGTGTGTCCTCCGGCGATGAGGACTGTATTGGCTCTTTCTCCCAGGATATCCTGTAGAAAGGCGCGCAGGCATTGGTCTTCGCCGAATCCGAGGTGGGAAAGGATCATGGCCGGGGTATTTGCGGGCAGATTGCTTATCCAGTCTGTCAGGTTCTCGCGCCACGGCAGTGGTGCGTCGGTCCGGGAAACTCTTTCAGTGGTCGCCAGCCCCAAAACCGGCAAGGCGGAACCGCCCGGGAGCAAGAGGATCAGACCGCGAACACTGGAATCGTGCAGGGGGTGGATGGAGTCAAGGTTGGTGGTGATCATGGGGGGGCGGTTGCGGGTCGATTTGAGTTTTCGGGCCAATCGGTCCGCGCCCCAATCGAGGTCGTGGTTACCCGGCAGGATCGCGTCTATCCCAAGGGCGCAGTACAATGTGTAGGCCGGATCGGGTTTCTGTGGATCGTTCATGGCCAGATCGAAAAGGGTTCCCGCCCGGTCGTCGCCTGCTCCGACCAGTGCGACCGGTTCCTGGAAGCGGTCGCGCCAGGCGGAGAGGCGAGCGGGCAACCCTTCTTCTGGCCGCAACACTCCCAACGGGTCGATTGGACACAAGCGTCCGTGCAAATCGTTGAACGTGAGGACACGGAGGGAAGGCGGGGGCGTGGCGGCACTCTTTTCGAGGCGGCTGCGCCATTCGGCGCGGTCGTTTACCTGGAAGGAAACAAGGCCCGGGGAGGCGGAGGTCATTCTCATATCGGATTCCGGATTAAGATAGTGGGTCGTGCCTTCACTGTCGTGAATTGAATCACTTTCATTTCAATTCTGGCCGGTATTGTGCTGCTAAGTCCGTGCCATGTGGATACGGTACTGTAAAATATCGTTGGTTTTTTCGTGTGGGTTGTTTTTTGCTCTGGTGGTCTTAAACAATCTGACCGATTACGGTTCCAATTTTGAATTCGTGGAGAATGTGCTGAACATGAGCACGACCTTTGAGGGCAACGCCCTCATGTGGCGGGCGATTGAATCACCGGTGATTCATCACATCTTTTATGGGGCGATTATCGCTTGGGAGGCCATGACCATGGTCCTGTGTTTTTGCGCCGCGTACGTCCTCTTCCGGGCGAGGGGCGGCGACGCCGCGGCTTTCGACCGAGCCAAGCCCTTGGCGGTGGTGGCATTGACTGTCGGCATGCTGCTTTGGTTTGTCGCCTTTATCACGGTGGGCGCCGAATGGTTCGCCATGTGGCAATCGCCCACCTGGAACGGACAGAACTCGGCATTTCGCATGTTCACCATTATGGGCATCATCCTTATTTTTCTGAGTCTTCCGGATAGCCTGAATCCGCTGGCTCAAAAGGATTTGTCAGGAAAGGCAACCTGAAAACAATTCATGGAAACAAAAGAAAATATAACGACCCTGGCCGCCGGGGATGCTGACCATCAGTGGTGGAATTATCCCTGGACGCATTTTGTTCGTCTGGAAAAACCCGAAGAGGTTCTCTGCGTGCAGCCCGTTCACGGCTGGGCCGCCTGGGCTGGTGATCTGCCGTTGGATGCCGAGGAAGTAGTCGCTTCCGCCGTAATGGAGGAAGCGTCACGACGGCTGGGCGCAACTCCGCCGAGATTCTTTATGCCGCCGTTTCGGCATACGCCGGTGGTGGGGCCGGAAGCCGCATTCTCCATAGATCCGGAGGACGCCTTTCAGGTCTTGTTGGAAACGTTGCGGTCGGCCGCGTTGTGCGGGGTTCGGCGTTTTATTCTCTTTAACAGCAGTCCCCTTCTTGAGGACTGGGTCGATATCGCCGCGCGGGACAGCCGAATTGATTTCGATTTGCAGATGTTTTGTCTGAACCTGTCCGGCGCGGGACTCGACTTCGACGCGGATCGAAGGAAGCCGGAGTCCGATCCGACGCCTTTGGTTAAAGGAATCCTGGAACAGACCGCCGGCGGCGCGCCGCTGTGCGGGTGGGTGGCGGAGAAATTTTCTTCCGTGGCCGACTCGTTGGCTTCCATACTCCGCGAAATAGCGGCCCACCCTCCGTTACCTGAAAACTTACGACCGCAGTACTGAATTGAATATATGACAACCTGGCCGGATTACCGTTCCCGTTACCTGCCCGCAATGACGCGGGCGCAAATTGAAGCTCTTCCTGAGCGCGAATCGGCACTTGTCCTGTTGACCACCGGAGCGGTGGAGCAGCATGGCCCGCACCTGCCGGTGGGGGTGGATGCCCTCATGGGTCAGGCATGGCTGCAACGAGTGCTGCCGCGTCTGCCGGAGAAGTCTCCGGTTTACGTGGCACCCCCGGTCCAGGTAGGGAAAAGCAACGAACATCAGGGTTTTCCGGGAACGTTGATCGTTTCCCGAAAAAGTCTCCGTGTCCTATTGCTTGCCACCGCCCGGCAACTTGCAAAGTGGGGGTTCAGGCGTCTGGCTTTTATCAATACGCACGGCGGAAATTTGGCCGTGCTGCGCATCGTGGTGCGTGAATTGAATGCGGATGGGTTCGAAACCTCCATTCTTCGTTTTTCCGGAGGTGCGAAATTGACCGAGCGTGAAGCCGCCTACGGAATCCATGCCGGCGAGGTGGAGGCCTCGTGGATGGCCGATGTCATTCCGGATCGGGTGGACTTGGGCAAGGCGAATTGTTGCTGGATCGGTTCCACCGACCAACCGGGCGTTTTGCGCCCCGAGTTTGCCCCAGCCACGTACGCATGGAAGACCCTGGATATATCACCGACCGGAACGATGGGTGATGCCACCCAGGCATCGACGGGAAAAGGGGCGGCCTGGATGGAAACCGGCGTCGAACGCCTCCGAGAATCGATCATGGAGAAAGTTTCGTTGCGGACCGGGGCGGGATGATAGCCAGCGGAAGACGTGTTCTCCGGGAAAGAGACCGGAGGATCTGCTGTGTTGACCTTGCCGGACGGATCGCGTTTCTTTTTCGTTATGGTGGCAACGGCTCGGGCGGGGTTTTAGTGAATGGTATCATTGAAGGACTCTTTCCATAAGAACGGCTTTGTCCTCGGGGTGGCCACTGCGGTAGCGGCGGCTTGGATTTGGCCCGAACCCGCGGCGGCGGAGGGCGTTATCGGAGGAAAATGGATACGTTCGCTTGCGGTATTTGTCATCTTCTTCTTTCAGGGTCTGAGCTTGTCGTCTCAGGCGCTTTACCGGGGCTTGATTGATTTTCGGCTGCATATCTCCTCACAGCTCGCCATCTTCGTTCTCGCCCCGATTCTGGTGTTGCTCTTGCTGGCGTTGGGTTCGTCGTTTCTGACCGATCCCTATTTGCGGGCCGGGTTCATTTATTTGGGCGTTTTGCCCACCACGGTCGCTTCTGCCACCGCGCTGACTTCGCTGGCTGGAGGCAACGTGACCGGAGCGCTTTTTAACGCTACCCTGGCCAACGTGGCCGGAGTCTTGATTGTGCCGGTGGTGGTTTTTACTTTTCTGACCGAGAATATCGGGGGTTCACTCTCGCTCGGCCAGGGCCTGGGCGGCGTGGTACAACTCATCCTGGTCCCCCTGTTTCTGGGGCAGATTGCCCGCCATTGGCTGGGCGATTGGGCGCTGCGTCACCGGGTGGCTTTGCGTCGAGCCACCGGGGGAATCATTCTTTTCCTGATTTACGCGGCGTTTTGTCAGAGCTTTGTAGAAGCGGTCTGGTCGCAGGTGGAGGGTGCGGAGTTGGCGGCGGCCTTGAGCGGTGCGGCGCTCTTGCTCTTGCTCTTGACCTACGGCTCCTGGCTGCTGGGAAAAGCGTTCCGGCTGCCTCCTGCTTCGCAAATTACGGTGCTGCTCTGCGGTTCTCAAAAAACCCTGGTGGCCGGTCTGCCCATGGCATTTTCCCTGTTTGCCGCAAGCGGCCCCGGATCGCCCAGCTTGAGCCTGATACTGATTCCCCTTTTGTGTTACCACCTCCTGCAATTGCTCCTGGCCGGCTGGCTCGTGCCCCGTTTGGAGCTTTGGCGGCGCGAGATGGAAAAAGGCACGTCTCGTGCCTGAACGTACAATTGGTCCCGGGAAGAAACTTGGGCAGAAGATACTGGAGAATAGCCCAAAAAGAAATTTGTGGCGGGCACTGTGGTCAGGTCAGATGGCCGCGTCCACCACCAGCAAGGCCTGGATTTCCACGGTGGCGTTTCGGGGCAGGCCGGCGACGGCGACAGCGGTGCGGGCGTGGCGTCCGGATTCCCCGAATACGTCGATGATTCGGTCTGATGCGCCGTTGATGACGGACGGGCTTTTTTGGTATTGCGGTGAGGCGTTCACGTAGCCGTTTAAGGTCAGGAACTGAATCACCTGATTAATTGAACCGAGGGCTTCGCGAATGGTGGCGATTAGATTGCGGGCGCAGAGTTCCGCCGCATCACGCCCGCGTTCCAGGTCGGCATCGTCGCGTATCGGGCCAATGTGGCTTTCACCGTCCGCGCTGACACTGATCACTCCGGCCAGATAAAGGAGATCATTGTGTCGCCGCCAAGGCAAATAGTTGCCGCCCGGTAGGGGTGCGGGAGGAAGAGAAAGGTTGAGGCTGTGGAGACGTTCTTCGTGGGTCATAGAGGATCGGCGGATAGTTTGAAGGCCACTCGTTCAATCGCGCTTGATTGGTACCGGCTACGAAAGTCGTCCGTGGATTTGAACGTTTTTCCGGTAACGCGACGGTAGGGAATTTCAAAGGAGAGCTCGGGCTCGTCGAATGGCCAGGGGAATAGACGGTAGTGGCGGTGTTTCAGGCGCTCGTAGTTAATGACGGTGGTTTCGCCGTTGCGACGGGGATGTTTGTGTCGAAGCGTGCCAGGAACTTCGTAGTCCACTGCCACATTGAGGGAGAGGCTGTCACAGGCCTGGAGGAAGGCGAACGCGCGATTAAGGCCTTTGTCGCCGACATAGGGCGCGAGCTCGGATTTTCCCGCGACCTTCTGCCGGAGCTCTTCCTGCCGTCGTTTCTGATTTCGGACGAATGCAGCGTGCAAGGTTCGGTTTTCCGGCGTTAGACTGTCAAGGTCGGCTTGTTCGGTCAATAGGTTGACGGTGTGCATGGAGATTAGGATCGCCGCGTAGGCATCCCGGGCGGCGGCCTTTTCGGTGGCGCCTGCCCGAACCTCGAGATAGGGCCGAAGGTCGATTTCCTCGAACGCGGAATAGGTGCCGACCAATTCGCGGGAGAATGCGCTGGGCCGGCCTTCGGCGGTGAGCTCGGGTTCGGCGTCGCGTGGCTCCCAACTGTCGTCGTGCCGGGACACCGCGTCGAGCACGTGCGCGAACGGTTCCGGCGGTAGAAATTCGTCATTCTTCCAGTGGCGCGCGAACTCGCCGGCCAGACGGGCGTGCTCGTGGTGGGGAAGGAGAAGCCAGTGGTTCTCGAGTTCTAGGCGTATCATCGGGCAAGTTGGGAAGGGTTGGCGGGCTGGTCGAAAATGGCTTCCGGAAGGTAACCGCCGACGGTGGCCATGGGGGTGTTGACCAGTTGATTCAGTTTCAAGCGGAGGACGACGCTGCAAAGGATGTATGCCTGTTCCCGGGAAACGTTGAGGCGGTCGACCAGGTAATCGATGGCACGGCGGACCACCCAGCGGGCGGCTTCACGGACGTCGGGATCGGACTCGATAAACACGTGGTATGACGAAGCCTCCAACGCGGGAGGTTCCAGTTTGGGCGGGGTGAGCAGGTACGGCGCGGAGAGGGCGGCCCGTTTTTTAAGGTGGATACGGAGGCGGACGGTCATCGGGGCCTCCATGCCGTTGATGGAGACCTCGCCGTCGCCTTGGGCGGCGTGGGCGTCGCCGACACAGAGACCGGCTCCCTGAGTCATAACCGGCAAGTGCAGGGTACTGCCTGTTGTCAGGTGCCGAACATCCATGTTGCCTCCGAAAGGCCCCGGGGCCCGAGTGCGAAACTCGCCCGCTTCCTCGCGTTGCACCCCTATGATGCCGCAGAAAGGGGCGAGCGGCAACGTGACTCCGGGAAGGGATCGGGTTTGGTTGTTCTCCAGTTTCCAAATGTGCAGGTGGTGCTTTTTGAAATCGTCGGGGAGCAAACCCATTCCGGGAATGATGCTGGTCCACGCCCAGCCCTCGTGCCGGTAGTCCAGGATTTCAATGATGAGGCGATCACCCGGTTCGGCGTTATCGACCGCGATCGGTCCGGTCAAAGCGTGAATGCGGGTGAAGTCCAACTTTGAAAAAGAGTCCGAGCTCATGTCGGGCCGGACTTGTCCGTCGCTGGCGTCGCGCATTTCAGCCGTGACCGTATCTCCCGATTTGATCACCAGCCGGGGCGGGTAATCGCGATTCCATCTGTTGAGCGTTACCTTTCGATTGATTTTGTGTTCCATGGAATAGCCGGCGGGGTTTTATCAACTTCAGGTTCGATTCTGGCGGGCCACCGATGCAGCCACTTGTTTGACCCGCTCGAGATAGGCTTCGACGTTCTCGTTGCGGTCCAACAGAAGGGATCGTTCGAGTAGCTCGATGCCGCGTTCGTAGTTGCGGCGGGAGACTTCCATGCGCCCGTGTTCAATCAAGGCTGCAACCGCAGTTTCATCGGCTTTGGCCGCCTGTTCGAAACTGAAGGCGGCTTCTTCGTACTCTTCTTTATTGCGTTGCAGCCGGCCCAGAGTCATCAGCGCGCGTCCGTTCATGGGATCTTCCGCCACGATCGCCTCCAGAATCTCTTCGGCCCGTACGGTATCGCCTTTTTCGATGGCTACCTGAGCTAGAAGAGTGTGGAAGCGTTTGCGATCGGCGTTGCTGAGCCGATCCTCCCGTCCACTCAGTACCTCGAGGTACTCACCGGCTTCGGCCCAAAGGCTGCGCGCGGTCAAGGCTTCGGCGATACGAAGGGCCCGATCATGAGTGAGCCCGCCGTTGACCGCGGCTTCGCGGTAGTTCTTCAGCGCAAGGTCGTAAACCCGCTTGTCCAGGTAAATATCACCCAGCAGCGCAATCGCCTCGGAGTTGGCCGATCCGAGTCGTTTGAGAATCTCCAGGTTGGCGCCCGCTTTATCGCGTTCGCCCAGCGAGAGAAATGCGTTGGCTTGCCAGGTCCAGAGATTGGCGTTCTCCGGGTCCGTCAACAGCATGCCATCCAGGGTCTCGGCGGCTTCCCGGTAACGACCGAGATTCAGGAGCACCTGGAGTTTGCCGCGCTGCCACTGGGGGTTGTCCGGAGCGAAAAGCAGGGCATTTTCGTAGGAACGCAACGCCTGCTCAAACCGGCCGAGGTCCAGGTAAGCCAAGCCAAGCGGACCCCAAACGGCGCCGTCGTTGCCTCCGAGCTCGATGGCCTTGCGCAGAAAAGGCAGTGATGCCCGGCTTTCCCCCTCATTGACCAGGACCAGACCGAGATTCTTATGGGCGCGCTGGAAATTGGGAAACTTGTTGATCGCGTTCTTGTAAGCGGCGATCGCCTCCTCGGGACGACGGCTTTGCGCGTACAGGTTTCCCAGGGTGTAGTCGAGGGCGGCGCTGGAATCCGCGGTCAGCGCTTCGGCGAGACGGGCGGCGGCTTCCTCCGGATCCTCGCGCATCAGTGGGAGCAGATCCTGAAAGAGTGACTGCTCGGCGCTGGAGATCGACGGGGTCACGTTGGTGTCGAAACCGTAACTTCCGAGGAATCGCTGCCGGAAGTCCTCGTTGTCCCAAAGATTTTCGCTCAGCGGGTGCAGTTGCGCCGATAGAATCAGGGGAAACAGACTTCCTGCGGCAAGGATGGCGGTTAATCGTTGAAACATGGTACTTGTCGGTCGAGCTGGTTTCAGTTGATGCGGAATTCCATGGGTAGAATGAAGATGGTGCGGGCCGGTTCGCCACCCACGGTAGGGGTTTCGTATCTGAAGTTTTCGGCCGCCTGAATTGCGGGTCGCTCGAATTCGGAGCGGGAGGAGGAGACCACCTCCAGCACTTCGACCGAGCCATCGACATCGATCATGACGCGCAGCTCGACTCGTCCTTCGACTCTTTCCCGCAACAGATTTTGAGGGTGACGGGGGCGGGTCCCGCTCAGAAGTCGCGGCCGTTCGTCGAGTTCGTCCACGGAAAATATGTCGAGCTCCGACGCCGCATCGCCGGCGACCTCGAATTGTTCGACCGCGAAGGCTCCGGCGGTATCCCCCAACCCTGGATCGAGGGCGGCTTCCAATTGGGAAAGATCCATTTCCGGAGGCGGTTGCTCGAATTGCGGAGGAGGCTCGTCTTGCGGTGGCTCCTCCTCCGGGGGAGGTTCGTCCGGCGGCGGGGGGGGCGGAGGAGGCGGGGCCACATCCACTCGGTAGATACGACTTCGGTCCTCGGTATCGCCGGCAATGAATTGCGTGAAGGGCAGAAGCACAAAGATCACCAGCGCCAACAGGGTGGCCGAAAGCAGAACCCGCCAGCCCAGTGTTTGAAATCTGGGTTCCGGAAGGATGGGCCCGCGGTTGTTGTGATCGGATCTCGCTGGGAGGCTCATTTCAGTTGAGAGTGGAAATGTTGACCCGCTCGGCGCCGCCCAGCTTGGCTTCGTCCAGGGCGCGGACCAGACGGTCTGTGGAGACCGTGCGATCCGCCTGGATAATCACCGGCATATTCGGATCGTCCCGGGTCAGGCGTTGGATGATACCTCGAATCCCGTTGAGGCCGACGTTGCGGCCCCCATAGACGACCTCGCCATCGGCGGTGAGAGCGATAAGGATACTGTTCTGTTCGAGGTCGATGGCCGAGGCCGCCTCGGGCTTGTCGATTTCCACGCCGGTTTCCTCAACGAACACGGTGGTGACGATAAAGAAGATAAGCAGGATGAAAACCATGTCGATCAACGGCGAAAGGTTGATTTCCTGGTTGTCCTGCGAAGGACTGGAAAAGCGTCTTTGAATCATGCGGCCAGCTTTTCTTTGCGTTCGAAACGTTGGAGCACGCGTACTTCGAGCTCCGCGAAAAAGACCTCCAACTCGCGACACCTTCGGCGGGTGTGGTTGATGATGAAATATCCGGGAATTGCTATAATCAGGCCGGTCTGGGTGGTGATCAGGGCCTGGGAAATACCGTCGGCCACCAGATCGATGGTGTCCCCGCCGGTGCTGGCGGCGAGACCGTTAAAGGTGGCTATCATGCCAATCACGGTTCCGAGGAGTCCGGTCAGCGGAGAGGCGGGTACCAGGATGGAGAGAAACTGGATGCGCCTTCGGGTCGGTCCCAGGTAAGCATCGGTGAACTCCCGCAGACACCGTCGGCTTTGTGCGAGGTTGTCCGATTGCATGGAAAAGGCGATAGCCTGGCCCAGGTCTCCCTCGGCTTCGTCTGGACGTTCCACCCAGTGCCCCCAGGTGTCCTTGTCGGCCCGGTCGAAGGCGTATTTATGGAAGAAGTAAATCAGCTCGAAACCGACGGTGTAGATGAACAGGGCGAGTACGAACAGAGGGATCATAAGCCAGCCTCCGCGCACCCAGATATCGATGATGATGTCGATCATGTCGTGACGGTTGAATCGGTTCAGGCCGCTTCCTGAACGAGCCCGGCCCGCAGGCCGTTGGTGAAGGAGATGGCCTGTCTTTCCAGCCCCGCCAGAATGCTGTTGGCTTTACGCGAGAGTAGGGCGTGCATAATGAGGGCGGGAATGGCCACTATGAGGCCGAACTCAGTAGTGACCAGAGCTTCGGAGATTCCGGACGAAAGATTGCGCGCGTCGCCGGTTCCAAAGACCGTAATCAGTTGGAAGGTGTTTATCATGCCGGTAACGGTCCCCAGCAATCCAAGCAGGGGTGAAACCGCCGCGGTGGTGGCGATGAAGGTAAGGAAGCGCTGGGTGCGCGGTTGCGCTTCGAGTACCCGTTCCATGCAGATCTGTTCGACCAGTTCCACTGATTCGCCGGAGTGGCGCACGCCCTCTCGAATCATATCACCTCCAGGGCCGGGAAGGTCGGCGGCCGTTCGACGGGCTTTGTCATGATCTCCGGCTTGCAGATGATCGAGAATCTCCCGGATGGCCGCTTCCCTCGGCATAGGTATGCTGTAAAGTTCAATGGCCTTAAAAAGCGCGACAATGGTGGCCAGCAACGCGAATGTCAGGATGGGAATGATCCAGATGCCCCCCTGTTGAATGTGTTCCCAGAGCGTGGGCTGTGTCTGAGCCATTGCTCTGGCGTTGCCCATGGTGGGATCCAGCGGGAGTATCCCGGACTCGCCGCGGGACAAGGCGAGAATGCCTTCTCGGGGTGAGTGGCGGCCGACCGCTTCTACGGTCGGGCGCAACGAGCCCGCGCTGCGGAAGACCATGCCGGCGTTGACACCGTTGCGTTCGCTTTCGGCGGCGAAATAGGCCAGGGGCCCGATGAGGACGAAGGTGCCGTCGCCAAACTCGCCTCCAGGCAGGACGGCGCCGCCCGAAAACGTGCGGCCGCCGATCAGATTGCCCGCTCGCTCGAGGCCGAGTCCGACGCCCTGGGCTAGAATGATTTTTGCGTGCTCGCCCAGTTCGTCGGCTTGTTCGGCCTCGTCGAGAATAGCGAGCAGTTCCTCGCCGAAACCGGCGACTTCGCTTTCATGAATGCGCGATTGCAGCGTGCGGGTGTATTCTTCGAGAAGGTTCCTTACGTAGTCGTTTTCGTCCCGGCGGCGATCCATTTCTTCTTCTATGCTTCGAAGATCAACGCCGGCTCGTTGAGCTGCTGTCCGGGCGTCGGCCGCGCGTTGGCGCAAGGAGCGAACTTCCTCATGCAGGTCGCTCCGTTGCCTTGCGAGGGGGATCCGTTCGGTGCGAATTTGCTGCCGAAGTTCGGAGAGTTCATCCAGTGCCGCGTCGAGGTCCGCCCGCGCGCTGTTGTTTACCGCGTCGAGATCAGCCCAAAGCGGGGCTGCAAGCAGGATCCATAAAGAGATGTAAAGTGTTCGGCTCATGGATTTCGTATCGGTCGGAAGGAATGAAAATTGGATAGTGACGATTGGCTGTATCTTGGGTGTTTGCTATATATCGATTTAAGTCTCGATTCAGCGCAGTGCGAAGGGGAGCTCGACGTACTCGGCCGGCCGGTTGCCTCGGTGAATAGCCATCAGGCGCAGGATGGTCTCCCGGTATTCATCAGCGGATTCCCATGACCAGCCCTCTTCGGCGGGGTAGCCTAAGCCGACGAGGTCACCGTCGGTGTCGGCGAAAACGGCTGAAGCGAGCCCGAAATAGAGGACCGAGACCTCGCGGGCGACACCGTTGCCGCCCTGGCGGATTTCGCTTTCCACCGTGATTGAATTGTTGAATCGGTCCATCTGCGAGAGGAGACCGACCACGGTTTGCAGCCGCCGGGAAAGACCCAATTGCCTAGCCTGCTCCTCGGATTCGGGCAGCCGGTTGATCAGGGGCCGCAAATTCCGGTGCAGCGGATCGGGGAGGCGTTGGACCAGGCGCTGCAAAGCGTTTTCGTACCCGGATATGATTTCGGTGAGCTCCCGGCTCCTGGCTCGCTCTTGTTCAAGAGCCTCCGCCAGGTCACGCTCTTCGTTGCGGGTGGCCTCGGATTCCTTTTCGCGGTGTTCAATCTCCTCGAGCAATACGCTTTTTTCTTTCTCAAGAAGTTCGATGGTCACAAGCAGTTGGTCCTTTTCCGCCGCCCAGTTTTCTCTTTCCTCTGAAATCAATGAGCGAACGTTAACCCATTCCTGAAGAGTGATGCGGGTTGATTCGGGGTTGCCGAACAGAAAGGCCGCTGAACCGGTTAGGACGAGTAGGGCGGTGATTAAGGTCTTGTTGTGGCTCATAGGTGCAATTGTGGTGTATCTGTATTTTCCCAACATGACATGGGAGAATGAGCAGAATCGGTGCCAACCCGGTGTAATCTTGTTCTCCGCTTCCAGTGGAATTTTTTCGGATGCCTTGAATGGCAGTGTGAATGTCCCGTTTGAAAGACCGATGAGCACGGCTGCGTTTGTTTGAAGGGATTGTCACAAAAGTGAGGTTCTCCGACTTATCGCTGTTATTTTTTTGCCATTACGGCTTTGATGGTGTTGCGCAGCGGGCTAAATCCTTCCATTTCGCAACTGACCTGAGCATTTGGATACAACAGGGCTTTTCCCTCAGGAGCGCCGCTGAGAATGACATCCCCGGGTTCAAGGGTGATACCGCGCGAGCAGAATTCGACGAGTTCGGGAATGGAGAAAAGCATTTCCGAGGTGTCGCCTATCTGACGAATTTCCCCGTCAATGCGACATTGCAGCGTACCCGCCGGCGCCGCGGATCCTTTCCGAACGAAGGGCCCCAACGGCGTGTAGGTGTCGAAACTTTTGGCCCGATAGAACTGCCCCTCGTTTTTTTGCAGCGTGCGGTCCGTGATATCGTTGGCAAGCGTGTAGCCCCAGACGTGTTCCTGCCACTGTGTGGGATGGATATCTCTGCCGGCGCTGCCGATGACGACGGCCAGTTCCACCTCGGCCTCTATGATGTGATCGGGATGCCGAAGGATAACGTCTTGATCGGGCCCCGCCACCGAGGTGGGACTCTCCAGCCAGGTGAGCGGCGACCCGCGGGTTTTCATTCCCAGCTCGGCCGCATGCCGGGCGTAGTTGAGACCCACCGCGATGATCTTGCCGGGCCGGAGGGGCGCCAGTATCCGGCAGTCGCTCAGGGCGACCTCGACTTCGAAGTTTCCCGGTTGGAGCGGGTTGCCGGCCGAAAAAAGCTCCACCGATTCATTGCAGACGCGGCCGGCCTGGGTTTTTCCGTCATACTCAAAGCGTCCCCAAATATTCACGTCCCTTATTTAGCAGGCACCATGCCAGAGCTCGGCGTGATTGGAAGGGCGCTTTTTGACTCAGTCGGGCGGTCCTCCAAACACGGGACGGGCCCCGGGGGTGAAGGGTGGTCGCCGAGATGCAGGCGGAACGCCGGGAATTCTATGGCAGCGCGCGGTCGCTTTTGGAGCGGCGGCTCGCGTGCGTGTAGCCCTATTGGGAGAGCTCTCTTGAGTTATTCTTTGGCTGGAAAGATTGATCACCCAGACACTGTCTGACGGAGCGAATATTGACGGGGATAGTCATGTGGGGGAATTCTTGTGGGGGATTGGGAGTCGACTGGCCTGTGGGCTAATCCTCCTTATCCTAATCACTAAATGGTGGATGCCCAAGAAGCGCGATTTCCAGAGACCACCGAAGACGCCTTGAATGTTGGCGGTCGAACCATGCTTGGTGAGATGAGAAACGGGAACCCAAAAGCGAACTGTCTTCTTTCGGTATTCGACAAATCCACCTTTCGAATACACCCTGTTCCCTCCGGAGCAAACGCCAACCGGCACGCCCTTATTCCAATCGGCCGCCCCTCTCGCCATCGATATCCGACGGTGGTACGCTTGCGGTCGAACGCCTGGAACTGCTCGGACCGTTCCTGTTTGTTTCCGGTACGGGTTGGTTGGAGGCGATCGATTTGGGCGCCCTGGAAAACACGCCGATCGATTTACGGGTGGAACTGGGAACGCGCCGCGGGTTGCGCGAACAGTTTCGCATTCTCAATCTCTTGTCCGAGCAAAGCAACCAGCACGGCCATCAGATGCTGCAAAGGAGACCGA
>PXBO01000024.1 GCA_003566885.1 Opitutia bacterium
GGGTGGATAGTTCCAAAATAGCGGTTTGGAAGGCGGGGGAAGCCGGGTTGTCTCTGGGCGGATCGGTGGTGGCCTCCGACGCGTTTTTCCCCTTCCCGGACGGCTTGATCGCCGCCGCCGAGGCCGGTGCCACGGCGGCCATTCAGCCGGGCGGGTCCAAGCGTGACGACGAAGTCATCGCGGCGGCGGACGAGCGCGGGGTGGCGATGGTTTTTACCGGGAAACGGCATTTCCGGCATTAGGCCCGATGCCACACGAATTTGTCTGAGTTTTTTGGTTTCGGGGCGTGTTGTGAAACCTGAGTTTCTTAATACTCCACGCGACTGGGGTTCCGGATCCAGGCGTCAAAGGCGCGCTGGCCGGACTCGCGGCCCAGTTCGTTCCAGGCGATGCTGCGTTCGGGCCAAGGGAGTTTGATTTCCCGAAGGATTTTGGAGTCGTCGAATCCCGCTCGCGAGGCGTCCTCGGCACGACAGGCAAAAACGATACGGTCAAGACGCGCCCAGTAAATCGCGGCCAGGCACATGGGGCAGGGCTCGCAGCTGCTGTAGAGGGTGCAGCCGGACAGGACGTGGGTTTCGAGCGATCGGCAGGCGTTCCGTATGGCGTTGATTTCCGCGTGGGCGCTGGGATCCCGGCCGGCGACCACTTGATTCCAGCCCTCGCCCACCACGGATTCATCGCGCACGACCACGGCGCCAAAGGGACCGTGCACGCCGTCCGAGGAATGTCGAATCGCGAGGTCGATGGCGTGTTCGAGAAAGTGTTGGTCGGGAGTTGATGGCATCGGACGGCAATCGATTTGCTGGGTTGATTGTCGGGGCGCGGATTACTCCGCGTCTTCTTCGTGGGCGAGCGGGAGTTGCAGGCGTATCGAGGTTCCGGAGGCGTCGGACCGGAGGACTTCGACATTGCCGTGGTGGCTGTCGACGATGCGTTTGACGATGGCCATTCCCAGGCCGGTGCCCTCGTGGCGGCCGGTGAGAAAGGAGTCGAATATTCTTTCGCGGATCTCGTCGGGAATGCCGCAGCCGGTATCGGTAATCGTCAGTTCCGCCCAGGCGACCGATTGACGGGTGACGGAGGTCAACTCAACGTGCAGATCGCCGCCGTTCGGCATGGCCTGTACCGCGTTGAAGATCAAATTGAGCACCACCTGTTCGAGCTGCCCAGGACTGCCTTCCACGGTCAGCGGTCGCTCGGGCTCCTCATAGCTGAGGCGCA
Organism: Opitutia bacterium; assembly: GCA_003566885.1. GTDB lineage: Bacteria > Verrucomicrobiota > Verrucomicrobiia > Opitutales > T3Sed10-336 > SLOW01. The sequence goes on from PXBO01000024.1 coordinate 1,225, forward strand.
CCCGGCATTGCTCCAGCTTAAGCCGCATCAGGAGCATTGTGTTTTGCACGATCTGGCGCAGAGAACAGCGCGTGTGCACATCGTCCGACGATTTGGCGAAGTTGAGCACCCGTCCGACGATCGATTCCAGGTGATCCAGCTTTTCCTCGATGATGGCTTGATCGCGGCTGCGGGGATCCTCGGGAGGAAACTCCAGGTCCAGGGACTGGAAAAGCAGTTTGATGACGGTGAGCGGATTGCGGATTTCGTGCGCGACTTCCGACGCCAGCAGGCCGAGAGCGTTCAGCCGCTCATTGAGACGAAGCTGTTCCTCGCTTTCGAATACCCGCTTGTACAGCCGCGCGTTTTGGATGGCTACGGCTCCCAGGCTGGCCATGGTGGAGAAAAGACGCTTTTCCTCGTTGTTGAAGCGGTGCAGGTGATCCGTGTAGGCGTTGAGGACGCCGATGACTTCACCTTCGAACACTATGGGAGAGGCGAGCAGGGAGACCAGTCCTTCGTTTTGTATGGCCTCCAGCACCCCCAGGTTTTCTTCGGTTTTCACCAGTTCGAGGACTTCGATCTGTCTGGTCCGGCGCAAAGCGACGCCAACACTGCTTTCGTTAACGGGCAACGGCGGCAGCTTGCGGAAGGCGCCGGAATCGCCATCCACGGAATACAGGGTCATGGTGTCCGCTTCGGGGTTCGCCAGAAATACGGCGCAAATGCGGCATCCGATGATTTTTCGGGCTTCCACCGTGATGCTGTCGATGATTTCCTGGAGTTCCAGCTTGGAGACCAACCGGCTGCCGATATTGAGGACCGATTCAAGCTGGGAAGCTTTGGTTTGGAGTTGTTGGATAAGCCACAGATTGCGGGCCACTTTGCTGGCTTCGGAGGTCAGCAGGACGAGGAGCTTGAGGTCTTCTTCGCTGAAGGCGGCGGGCGAATCGCTGTCAATGTTCACCACCCCGATCACCTGCCCGCGATCCTCCATGGGAGCGGCCATTTCGGCCCTCACCGAATCCCGCACCGCGAAATACCGCGCTTCGTTCAGCACGTCGGCGACCAGAAGCGGTTTCCCGTGCAACGCGACCCAACCGGTGACACCTTCTCCGGGTTTGAGCTCGATTTGGGCCGCATCTTGCGGCAGGCCGTGAGCGACTTCGATTTCCAGGCGGCCGTTATCGGGATTGATCAGGGCGATCGAGCCGCTCGCGGCGTTGAAGGTCGCCACGATTTCGCCCAGGATCATCTGCAGCGCTTCCTGGGTTTTCCCGGTCTTGCCGGCCAGACTGCTGATGCGATAGAGGGCGTCAACGGGAGAAGCGCGCGTGGTCTGGTCCATTTTGGAGGCGATCGTGAGTTTTGGTTTGTCGGTGTCTCGCTTCAGCGAGACCCCTATTCCTGAGTGATGGCTTCGCTCAGGGCTTCCTGAAGCTTCAGGAGGTTGCTTTGATCGCCTTCATTGTCCGGGTCGATCTTTTCGATATAAAAGGTGTCGAGGGCCACCGAGCGTTCGGTGGCGATGCGCGCGAAGGTGATGTCGTACCCGTGCTCGAAAAGGATTCGGGAGATCTCGTAGAGCAGGCCGACAGAGTCGTTGGCCTGGATTTCCACGATTGTCCTGCGCAGGGAAAGTTCGTTGTAAACCTGCACGCTGGTGGGGATATTGGCGTGCAGACGGGTTTTCGGCTGGGGATAGAGGGGTTTCGCTTTTTTCTTTTTTTTGCGAATGTCGGACACGATTTTCGGCAGCACATCCTCGTGGGAGGTGAGGGCTTTTTCCAGGGTTTTGCGGAACGTTTCGCGGGCTTCCGCGCTCTGCACCATACCGCGGCCGGGTTCGACGACGTAAAAGGTGTCGATCGCGATGTGGTCCTTGCGAGTGACGACTTTCGCGGTGAGAATATTCAGCCCGGCCGCGATGAAGGAGCCGGCCATTTTGCAGAAAAGGCCGGCGCGATCCCAGGTCACCACGTCCACCGCGGTGATGCTCCGGTCGACGTCGTCCTGCCAGTCGATGATCGGGATCAGGGCGCTGTCGGGATCCTTGTTCTCCGCGATGTTGGCCAGGAGTTGGTGGATCATTTTGAGGTGGAGGACGATTTCATCACTCGTGGTATTGATGAAGTAACGATCGGGCAGGAGGTTGAAATGGGCTTCAATCTCCTCCTTGTTGGCTTCGGGAAGCCTTTGGGCAATCAGTTCTTCGGCAATCATGGCTTTGCGTTCAGTGTGTTTCTGATCGGCTTTCGTGCCCAAGAGCAGCCGTTCCTCGGTGATCTGATAAAGCTGGGTGTGCAGGGTGTCTTTGAAACTGTTCCACAAATTCGAAGCCGTGCCGTGGGCGTCGCAGTAGGTGTGGACGTAGAGGTAGCGGAGCTTCTCCACGCTTTCGACCTGTTCGGCGAAGGAAACCGCGGTGCGGGGATCCTCCACATCGAATTTCTGCCAGATACGGGTCATCATCAGGTGATGGCGGATAATGAATTCGATTAAGTGACATTGCTCGTTCTTGACCTCCATTCTTGTAAGAACATTCCATGCCATTTTGGCTCCGGTGACGTCATGACCCGAAACTCCGGCCGATTTTCCGATATCATGCAGAAAAAGGATCAGATAGAGCAGCTTCGGGTCGGAGGTCTGGCGAAGAACTTCCCGGTATTTGACCGTTTCCGGCTCTTCGCCTGAATAAATTCTATCCAGTTCCCGGATGGTATTCAGGGTGTGAATATCGGCGGTGTAGCGGTGGTAGTACTCGTGCTGCACGAGGCAGGTCAGCTTGCCGAACTCGGGAACGAAACGTCCCAGAACCCCGTGTTCGTGCATTTGCAGCAGGGTCGGATGCACCTGGCCGGGCTGTTCCAGGATGGTGCGGAAACTCAGGTTGGCGCGGGGGGAAAGAATGACGGTGTTGTCGATCAGGTGGACGGATTCCTGGATCAGGCTGCTCAACTCAAAGTCCATGCGGCAGTTGAGTTGCTGACAGTGCCGGAAAACCCGAATCAGGCGTTCCGGGTCCTGGCGAAAGACGTTGTGCGTCTCGCAAGTGAGTTCATCCCCGCGCAGCAGGAAGCCGTCGAATTGTTTCTGCCGATCGAGTTTGCGGGCCCGGATGACCTCGCGAAAGGAAACGCGGTCTTGGCTGCCGTCGTCTTTGCGCAGGGCGAGGCGTTGCTCCAGCAGTTGGGAAATCCGGTAAATAGCCTGAGCGTGGGTGTAATAGTCACGCATGAAAACCTCCACCCGTTTGAAGATGTCTTCCTGAGTGTAGCCGAGGTTCAGCGCGACCACCGGTTGGTTTTCCAAATCGAGTATGTCGGTCGGCCGGCGGCTGAGGAAATGAAGTTCGTTGCGGACGCGGGTGAGGAAATCGTAGGCCCGGACGAATTCCTTGTGTTCGCGGGCGTTGAGGTAGTTGTGCTCGCACAGGTCGCCCATGCGTTTGATGTCCAGCTTGATGCGCGCCATCCACAGCGCGTTTTGATAATCGCGCAGGCCGCCCACGCCGCTCTTGATGTGCGGCTCCTGGAGGAAAATAGTGCCCTGGAATCGCTCGCGCCGCTCGGCCTGGTCGCCCAGGCGGGCTTGCAGGTATTTTTGCGGGTCCTCCTTTTGGTAGAAATTGCGGTAGGCGTGATCGAAGACGTTGAAAAGCTCCTCCGACCCTGCGATCAGGCGGGCTTCCAGCAACGAGGTTTTGGTCTGGATGTTTTTGCGCGCCTCCTCCATCACTTCGTTGATGGTGCGCGAGGAATGTCCGATTTTAAGGCCCAGGTCCCACAGCGGATAAAGGATGCGATCCGAGAGATATTGCTGAAAGGCTTTCAGGTCTTTGCTCCGGGTCTTCATCGGGAAGAGGAACATGATGTCGATGTCGCTCAACGGGGATAACTCGCCCCGGCCGTAACCACCCAGCCCGAGCAGGCAAACCGGCGGATTCGGCCCTCCTTTGTCCCGGCTGAATTCCTCCGCGGCCTGGGCGAAGAGGTGTTGCAGGAGGACATCCACGACACAGGAACGAGCCAGCGCCACCGTGAGCCCGGATTCGCCCGCCCGATGGCGTCGCAGGATCATCTCGTTCTCGAGTTGGATGAACTGTTTGTAGACCGCGAGGCGCTCGTTGCCGTCGAGGTCGTTGGCAAAATCAAGGCGGGAGGCGGCGTGTTTCTGAATTCGGTTGAGCATCTCGGCGGCTTTATCGTCCGACCACGGGCTTAGCAGATTCCACGGAAGGTTCAAGACGGGAGCTTTGCTTTTCCCGCTTTGGATTCTGATGTGACTTCGGGTGGATGCCTTCGCGGCGCTCTCTCGCCGGGGCGAAGAAGGACCGGGTTTGTCGAAACTTTGGTGAGTGCGCTTATCCTTCTTCATCCGGCGAAAGGGATTGAAATCGTCTGCCGTTAGGCCTTACTCAAAGCTTTTTGCATGCCAGAAATCAGCAAAGCTTACGATCCGAGCCAGGTGGAGGCTCAATGGTATAAGACCTGGGTTGAGCGCCGGTGTTTCCACGGGGAGCCCAATCCGGACAAGGAACCCTATTGTATCGTCATTCCGCCTCCCAATGTGACGGGTGTTCTGACCATGGGGCACGTCCTGAACAACACCCTGCAGGATATCCTGATCCGGCGGGCGCGCCAGCAGGGCAAAGAGGCCATGTGGCTGCCCGGAACCGATCACGCGGGCATCGCCACCCAGACCAGGGTGGAGCGGGAATTGCGGCAGACCGAGGGTGTGACCCGGCACGACCTCGGGCGGGACCGTTTCGTGCAAAAAGCTTGGGAATGGAAGGAAAAACACGGGGGCATCATCATCGAACAGTTGAAGCGCCTGGGATGCTCCTGCGACTGGGAACGCGAGGTTTTCACCATGGACCCCGCCTACAGCGCCCGGGTGCAGGAGGCGTTTGTCCGCCTCTACCGTGACGGCCTGATTTATCGGGGGAAACGAATGGTGAACTGGTGTCCGGCCAGCCTCACGGCGTTGTCCGACGAGGAGGTCATCATGAAAACCCGGCAGAGCACGCTTTACCGCATGCGTTATGAGCTGGTGGACCGTCCCGGCGAGTACCTGGAAATCTCCACCACCCGCCCGGAGACCCTGATGGGGGACACCGCGGTGGCGGTGCATCCGGATGACGAGCGCTACCGCCACCTTCTGGGCGAAAAGGTTTGGCGTCCGTTTCCCCGGGAGGCGCTGCCGATTGTTGCCGATGCCCACATCGATCCGGAGTTCGGCACGGGAGTGCTCAAGGTCACTCCGGCCCACGACAAAGCCGACTTTGAGATCGGGCAACGGCACAACCTGCCGATTATCGACGTCTTCAATCCCGACGGTACGCTCAACGAGCGGGCCGGCGCGGAATTCGCCGGCATGGACCGCTTCGAGGCCCGAAAAGTCGCCGCGCGAAAGCTCGAGGAGGCCGGATTGCTGGTCGCCGAGGAGCCTTACGAAAACAATGTGGGTTACAGCGAACGGGCCGATGTGCCCATCGAGCCGCGTTTGTCGGAACAGTGGTTTCTCCGCTACCCGAAGGTGGATGAAGCCAAGGCGGTGGTTCGCGATGGCCTGATCCGTTTCGTTCCCGAACGCTGGTCGAAGATTTACCTGCACTGGTTGGAGAACATCCAGGATTGGTGCATCAGCCGCCAGTTGTGGTGGGGCCACCAGATTCCGGTCTGGTACCGAAAGGGCGCCGACCGGTCTCTCCCGGAGAACTGGCACGTCGACACCGCGCCCCCCGCCGACCCGGAGAACTGGGAACGCGAGGAGGATGTTCTCGACACCTGGGCTTCGTCCTGGCTGTGGCCGTTCGCCACCATGGGCTGGCCGGACCCGGAAGAGGAGAAGAGCAAAGGGTTGAACTATTTTTATCCCACCAGCGCTCTGGTGACCGGTCCCGATATTATTTTCTTCTGGGTGGCGCGCATGATTATGGCCGGATTGCAGTTTATGCGTCCCGGCGAACCGGTGGAGCGGCGCATCCCCTTTCGCGATGTCTACTACACCGGCATAATTCGCGACATTCAGGGGAGAAAGATGTCGAAATCACTCGGCAATTCCCCCGACCCGCTGGACTTGATCGCCCGGTACGGCGCCGACGGGCTGCGTCTCGGTATCATGCTGATCGCCCCCAAGGGGCAGGACATTCGTTTCAGTGAGGACCGGGTGGAAACCGGACGCCACTTCTGCAACAAGCTTTGGAATGCCTGCCGTTACCGCCAGATGTCGGGGGAGTTGCGGGACAATTCCTCATTGCCCGCAGTGGCATCGCGGATACGTATGGACCTGCTGGACACCGACGACCATTTTATCCTCGGACGCCTTCTGAACACTGTTGAATCGGTCGATAGCGGCTTGCGGGACTACGAATTCACTGGAGCCGCTCAGAAATTATTCGCCTTCTTCTGGACGGATTTCTGTGACTGGTACCTCGAGGTCAGTAAAAGCCGGCCGGCGAACTCGGCGGAGAAGGACAACGGCCTGGCGGTCCAGGATTTTGTGCTGCGGCAACTCCTGCTCCTGCTGCATCCGTACATTCCTTTCATCACCGAGGAGTTATGGCACAACCTGGGTTACGGTGCGGAAAACGAATTTATTCAGAACGCCGGGTTGCCGGATGGCGCCGCGCTGCGCGATGCCCTGGCGGAGGCGGGTGTTCGGGTTGACGGCGAGGCCGAGGCCAACACGGAGGATCTGCGGGAATTTGTCACCCGGGCCCGGGCGCTCAAGGCCGACTACAACCTGGCCAACCGCAAAGACCTGGCGTTTTTCGTCGAGACCGCGGACTCCTCGCGGGCCTTGATCGAAGCCAACCGCGGTAAGTTGACCCACCTTATCGGAGCCTCGTCCCTGGGATTCGACCCGGCCGGGGATGCGGCTCCGGCGGCGGTCACCCGGCTCGGCACCGTCCGCCTGGACCTTTCCGGGGCGATCGATGTGACCGCGGAAAAGGAGCGCCTGAGCAAAGAGCTGGCCAAGCTGGAAAAACAGGTGGCCATCGGTGAGGGCAAACTCGGCAACAAAAAGTTCACCTCCAACGCTCCGCCGGAAATCGTCGACGGAGCGCGTCGACAGTTGAACGAACTGCGAGGCAAAAAGGAGGAAGTGGAAAAACTTCTCAGCGCTCTGGGTTAGGATTCTGCTTTTCCCGGGACCGGCGACCGTGCTAGCGTCCCGGGTGGCGGGGGTTTTTTTGACCCGGTTTCAGCGAGTCCGCCTCTCGACATTCGTTTTTTCAGCGCATCCATGATGAAAACATTCAAGGTTCCGGTCGGATTGGGGGTGGCGGTACTGTTTCTGAGCGCGGTTTTTCCGCTCTCTGGAAACGAGGCGGAGGACGCGGGGAGGAACGCGCCGCCGACGGTGGTTTCGATTCCCGAGCTCAGGGTCCTCGCGATTCGCAGCGCCGATCTGGGCGCGGCGCCTCCCTTTCCGGATCAGGCGGCGGGGCTTTTGACTATTTCGGGGTTACCGCTGTTGGACGAACCCTCGTTTCGACGTCAGGCCCGCGGTTACCTGGGGAGACCGTTCTCCGAGCGCGGCTTGGGTGAACTGACCCGCGAAATCGAACGCATTTACCGGCAACACCGTCGTCCCTTGGTGGAGGTCGACCTGGTGCGGGCGGACCAGCAGAGCGGTCAGCTGGTGCTGGAAGTGCGGGAGCCACGCATCCGTCACGTGCGGGTGACGGGGAGCCGGTGGTTCCGGCGCACGATTTTTACCGGAAAAACCCGGTTGCGTTCCGGGGACCGCATCGATTCGGGAATGCTGCATGAGGATCTCGAGTGGATGAATCGTAACCCGTTTCGCCACGTTGAAGCCCGCTTTGATCCGACCGATGAACCGGGCGAGGTGGATTTGGTTTTCGAGGTGAAAGACCGATTCCCTTTCCGCCTTTACGGAGGATTCGAGAATATGGGGAACGCCATTATCGGCGAGGAGCGTTTCATCGGGGGATTCAACTGGGGGCATCTCCTGGCGGTCGATCATGAACTCCACTACGAATTCGGAGCCGGACGCTACTTCGACCGCATCATGACCCATTCCGCAGCGTATGTGGCGCCGCTGCCGACCCGCCAGGAACTCGCGTTTTACGGTCATTATTCCGATGTCGACCTGGAACTGGACGGCTTTCCCGACGGGATCGAGGGGGAAAACCTGGAGATCGGCGCCCGCTACACCTTTTTTCTGTTGGGATGGGAAAACCCGGAGCGGAGGATGCGCCTCTCGCAGGAAGTCTTTTTTGGCGCTGATTTCAAGCGCGCGGAAACCGCGGTTGAGTACGGTGCGGCCGAAGTATTCTCGCCGGCCACGGAGATCCTGCACGGGGTTGGAGGTTACCGGGGAACCCTTTACGATCCTCTGGGCCGGACCGAGTTGCAGGCCAGCATCTTTTACGCTCCGGGGAATTTCCTCAGCGAGCGCAACCGGGACGCGGTTTTCGACGAGGCCCGGGAAGACGCGAAAACACGTTATGCTTACACCAGGATCGGACTCGAGCGTGAGACCGTACTCGACGACGGCTTTTCATTGGTCACCAGGGGGACTTATCAGTACTCCAACCGCCGGTTGCTTCGGAGCGAGCAGTTGGGGGTCGGGGGTTACACCACGGTGCGCGGTTACGCGGAGCGGGCGGCCGTGGGGGATAGCGGGTATACTTTGAGCGCGGAACTCAGGACTCCGGAATTCAACTGGAATCAGCTTTTCGGCGTCGGCCGTCCGAGCCGGGATCGCTGGCAGTTGCTGGGATTTGTCGACTACGGCATGGCGCGTACCAAGGATCCGGTCGAAACGGAGTTCAAACGGGCGCACCTCATGGGTGCCGGGCCGGGATTACGTGTCCGCGTCGATGACGTCTTCGCCCTGCGCCTGGATTATGGCTGGCAGCTCAGGAGCGATGCGGTGGAGGGCGATTCGCGCGATCATCGGGCGCATGCCGCCATCGTTTTGAGTTATTGAGTTCCCGATCGGGCCTATTTCGCGTAGCCCGAGGGGTGGTCCCGGTGCCAGCGCCAGGCGGTTTCGATGATGGGTTCCAGGTCCGGATACTGCAGTTCCCATCCCAGTTCGCGTTTTGCTTTGCCGGAATCGGCGTAGAGGGCGGGAGGGTCGCCGGCCCGGCGCCCTTCCTCCACCACGGGAACCTTTTTCCCGCATACTTTTTCCACTGTATCGATGACTTCGCGCACCGAGGCCGGAGTGCCGGTTCCCAGATTATAGAAGTAGGTGCTTCCGGGAGTTTCCAGTTTATCGAAAACGGCGATATGAGCGCGGCTGAGGTCGTCGACGTGAATGTAGTCGCGCAGGCAGGTGCCGTCCGGGGTTTCGTAGTCGGTGCCGAAAATGCTGATGTGGTCGCGCTGACCGAGTGCCGCCTGGAATACCAGGGGAATGAGGTGGGTCTCAGGGTTGTGGTCCTCCCCGAGACTCCCGTCCTCGGCCGCCCCGGCGGCGTTGAAATACCGAAACGAGGCCGAAGACAGTCCGTGGGCGTGGGCGAGCGCTTTCAGGGCGTTTTCCACGTCCAGTTTGGTTTGTCCGTAGGGATTGATCGGGTGTTGCGGCATGTCCTCGGTGATCGGAAGCGAAGCCGGTATACCATAGGTGGCGCAGGTGGACGAAAACACGAATTGCCGCACACCGGTTTCCACCATCACCTTGAGCAGGTTTAGCGTGGCGACGAGGTTGTTGAAGTAATACTTCAGCGGATTTTCCACCGATTCGCCGACATAGGCGAAAGCGGCGAAGTGCATGACCAGGTCGATCCGCTCGTTTTCCATGATGGCCCGCATGGCTTCGGTGTCCCCGAGGTCGCAATTGTGGAAGGGCGCCTCCGCGGGCACGGCCTGGCGGTGCCCGAAGGACAAATTATCCACGATTACCGGGCGATGTCCGCTCAGGATGAGTTGACGCACGCAGTGACTGCCGATGTACCCGGCACCTCCGACGACGAGAACGTTTTTGGCCATGCCTTTTTTTAGCCGGTTTTGAAATCGGGTGGCGAGTCATAAATCCAGATCGCACGGGCTGGAAATCCGTCCGCCGGGCCCGACACGGGAATCGATTCGCGGCCGAATGGTTCGCCGCGGATCCAGCCTCATGCAACGGTTGCTAGGAGTCTGTCGGGCTTCGCCGACAGACTGCTAGGAAAAAAGGCTTTCGTTCCCTTCTTTTCTGTTGGAAAGTGTGGTTTGCCATGGAAAGAATCCTTCTCACCACCACTTCGTTCCAGGATACTCCGGGACCTCATCACGACCGGCTGAAGGAAGCCGGATACGAGATCGTCCGGGAGAGGGGGCCGCTTCCCGAAAGCCGTATGCTGGAGCTGGTCGGCGATGTTGATGCCTTCCTCTGCGGCGATGACGCCATCACCCGCAAGGTTCTGGAAAAGGCGCTTCCCCGTCTCAAGGTGATCAGCAAATACGGTATCGGCTTGGACAAGATCGATGTCAATGCGGCCACGGAGCTCAAGGTCCCGGTGACCTTCTGTCCCGGGGTGAATCACACCACAGTGGCCGAGCATACCTTCGGTCTGCTTCTGGCCATTTATCGTCAAATTGTCACCGAGTGCAATCACGTCAAAGCGGGCCGCTGGAAACGGCTTACCGGACACGAATTGATGGGCAAGACCATCGGAATCGTCGGATTGGGCCGTATCGGCCGCGAGGTGGCGCTCCGGGCCCGGGTGTTTGGGATGAAAGTCATCGCGCACGACGTGTATTGGGATGAAGCCTTCGCCGCCGACAACCAGGTCGAGCGGGCGGGGTCGTTCGACGAAATTTTTAGCGCGGCCGACGTGGTCAGCCTGCACACCAACCTCAATGACCAGACCCGGGGCATGGTCAACGCCGATTCCATCGCCCTGATGAAACCGCATGCCGTGCTCCTGAACTGCGCCCGCGGAGAACTCGTCGACACTTCGGCTCTGGTGGCCGCGCTGAAAGAGAATCGTATCGCCGGATACGGCACCGACGTGCTGGATCAGGAGCCACCGCCATCCGACCACCCTCTGTTCGCCTGCGAGAATGCCGTGATCACGCCGCACATCGGCTCAAGGACCTATGAAAGCGTGGTACGTCAGGCGGGTATGGCGGTGGACAACCTTATCGCCGTGCTGCGGGGCGAGACTCCGCGGGCGCAGGCCAACAAGATCGATTGACCCCCGGCCTTTCCCATTATGAGCGAAACCTACCATATTGTTCCCGAGGAAACCCACAATGCGCTGGTGGTCGCCGCGTATCGGCACCGGGGTTACACGGAAGACGAGGCGAACGACGCCGCCCGATTCTGCGTCGAAGCGGCGCGCCACGGTATCCGCACCCACAACGCCATCAAGGCGCTGCATCTCGACCATCTTTTCGGCAGCGGATCCGGGGGTTGTGTGCCCGGCGCCGAAATCGAAGTGCTCTCCAGCCGATTTCCCGCCGCCACGGTTTGGAACGCCAACCGCAAGCTCGGCCAGTCGGTTGCCTACCGTGCTATGGAGGCCTGTATGGAAATGGCGGACAAGTACGGTGTCGGAGTGGTCAGCGTCGACAACGCGTTTCACTATCTCTGGGGCGGCGGATACGTCATGGAGGCCGCCAAAAAGGGTTACATCGCCTACACCAATTGCACCGCCGCGCTGGCCGAGGTCGTGCCGTTCGGAGGAAAACTTCCCACCCTGGGAACCAACCCCCACAGTTGGGGCTTCCCCACCATGGATGCGTTGGGGTATCCGGTCGTCATCGACTGGGCCACTTCGGTGGTGGCCATGGGAAGAGTGCAACAGTTTAAGCGCGAGGGAAAGGCGTTGCCGCCCGCCGCCGCCGTGGACGCCGACGGCAATCCCACCACCGATCCGGCGAAAGCGGTGGCCCTGTTGCCTTTCGGCGCGCATAAGGGCTACGGGCTGAGTCTGATCAATGAGCTGACGGCCGCCTTCATCGGAGGTTCGCTCCCCACTCTACGGAGTCGGTGGGCCGACGATGGCGACAAACACACGCCGAATTTTTTCTTTCAGGCAATCCATCCGGAAGCCCTGGATGGGGGAGATTTCGCCCGCGGACGCACGCAGGAGGAAAATCTGAAAGCCGTTCTCGCCGATTTGTTTCAGGACGGAAATGCGAACTGCATTCTTCCCGGCCAGATCGAGGCTGAAGCCGCCGCGCTTTCGGACCGGCACCACGGTTTGCTCTTTTCGCGGGCGGAGATAGAAGCATTTAATGAAATTGCGGCCGAATGCGGTCATCCCGCGTGGGATCCGTCGGCCTTTGCGACCACGTGAGCGGCTCCTGTATATATTTGCATGCCTTTTGGCTGGATTTCCGATTTTGGATTTTCCAGTAGCTCGTTCCGCGAGCAGTCGTTTTGCCGGCCCAAGGAAAAGGCACTTTCCTCATTTTGCACGAAGCGCAGGACTTAAATCCAAAATCCGCCATCCAAAATCCAAAATCCAAAATATAGGTCCCTTCTATTTTGGTTTCACGAATAAAAGACCATGAGCGATATGAAAATCAAACCCGCCGATGCCTGTGAATTCGATCTTCTCGCGCTGGGAGAAGTGATGCTGCGCCTCGATCCCGGCGAGGGCCGCGTGCGTACCGCACGCTCCTTTCGCGCCTGGGAGGGTGGCGGCGAATATAACGTGGCCCGCGGCTTGCGCCGCTGCTTCGGCCTGCGCACCAGCGTGGCGACCGCCTTTGCCGAGAACGATGTCGGGCGGTTGATCGAGGATTTTATTATGCAGGGCGGCGTGGACACCTCGCTGATCCGCTGGGTGCCGTACGACGGCGTGGGACGCGCCGTACGGAACGGCTTGAACTTCACCGAGCGTGGTTTCGGCATTCGCGGGGCGGTGGGAGTGCCCGACCGCGGGCTCACGGCAGCCTCACAGATCAAACCCGGCGATTTCGACTGGGAGGATATTTTCGGGCGGCGGGGAGTGCGCTGGTTCCACACCGGGGGCATCTACGCGGCGCTTTCCGAAACCAGCGCCGCCGTGGCGGAGGAAGCCGTCACTGCGGCGCAGAAGCACGGTACCATCGTGTCCTACGACCTCAACTACCGGCCTTCGTTGTGGAAATCCATCGGCGGTCATGCCAAGGCTCAGGAGGTCAACCGGCGTATCGCCAGGAATGTCGATGTCATGATTGGAAACGAGGAGGATTTCACCGCCTGCCTCGGATTTGAGGTGGAAGGGGTTGACGAAAACATCTCCGCGATCGAGGTCGACAAGTTCAAATCGATGATTTCCCGCGTGGTCCGGGAGTTCCCCAACTTCAAGGCCACCGCCACCACTCTGCGGACCGTAAAAACCGCCACGATCAACGATTGGGGGGCGATCTGCTGGCACGACGGCCGGTTTTACGAGGCCACCCATCGCGAGAATCTCGAAATCCTGGATCGGGTTGGGGGCGGGGACAGCTTCGCCTCCGGTCTGATCTACGGTTTCCTCGCCACCGGCGACCCGCAGAAAGCGGTCGAATACGGAGCGGCGCACGGCGCCCTGGCCATGACCACCCCCGGTGACACCTCGATGGCCAACCTGGCCGAGGTGGAAAAAATTATGTCCGGCGGGGGAGCACGTGTGGTACGGTGATCATCCCATCCGCTCAACCGGAAACTCGAATATCTGAAGCCATGTCTCAAAACTATTTGAACGATCTGTTTTCTCTGCAAGGCAAGGTGGCCGTCGTCATCGGCGGGACCGGAGAACTCTGCGGCACCATGGCGGAAGGTCTCGCCGGCGCCGGCGCCGAAGTGGTTCTGGTCGGCCGCAAGGAGGAAAAAGCCAGGAAACGGCTTGCGGCCATAGAGAAACTCGGCGGGAAAGCCACCTTTCTGGCCGCCGATATCACCACCCGCAGCAGCCTGGAGTCGTTGCTCAAGGAGTCGCTGGAAATCGCCGGAAAAGTCGACATCCTGGTCAACGGCGCCGGCGTGAATTCGGCCACCCCGTTTCTGGAGATCCCGGAGGACGAATTCGACACCATTATCGCCACCAATCTCAAGGCGGTGTTTCTGGCCTGTCAGGTCTTTGGAACCTACTTCCTCGATCGCGGACAACCGGCCTCGATCATCAACGTCGGTTCCATGTCGGGGGTGACTCCCATTTCGCGGGTCTTCACCTATTCCGTGAGCAAGGCCGGGGTGCACAATCTTTCTAAAAATCTGGCCCGTGAGTGGGCCCAGAAAAACATTCGTGTGAATACGCTGGTCCCGGGGTTTTTCCCGGCCGAGCAGAACCGCAAGGTGCTGACTCCCGACCGGATTGACACCATCATGGGCCACACTCCCATGAATCGGTTTGGCCGGGCGGAGGAATTGATCGGAGCGACGCTGCTGCTGGCCTCCGACCAGGCCGGATCGTTCATCACCGGGGAGGAACTGCTGGTCGACGGCGGTTTCGCCGCCATGACCATCTGAGAGCCCAATCCGATTGCCTGCCCATGTCCGTTTTCATCACCGACGACTTCCTCCTGCACAGCGACTCCGCCCGCGAGCTCTACCACGAGTACGCCGCCGGAGAGCCGATTTTCGATTACCATTGCCATCTTCCGCCGGCGGAGATCGCCGAAAACAAGTCGTTTCCCAATCTGGGAAATATTTGGCTGGCCGGCGACCACTACAAATGGCGGGCCATGCGGGCCAACGGTGTCGATGAGCGTTTCTGCGGGGGTGACGCCGACGACAAGGAGAAGTTTCTCGCCTACGCCCGTACGGTGCCCCGGACCATTCGGAATCCATTGTATCACTGGACTCATCTCGAACTGAAGCGGTTCTTCGGGATCGACACCTTGCTCAGTGAAGAAACGGCGGAGGCGATTTGGGAGGAAACCCGGGAGAAGCTGGCGCGTCCCGAAATGTCGGTGCATGGCATTCTGAGCAATCATCGGGTATCCGTCGTTTGCACTACCGACGATCCGGTGGATAGGTTGGAGTCTCATCGCCGGATCCGCGAGGACGGCACTCTGGCCACCCGGGTGTACCCGACGTTTCGTCCGGACAAAGCGCTTTCCGTGGATCAGCCCGAGGCGTTTAACGGCTGGACCGACCGGCTGGCGGAAGTCAGCGGAGTCGATTGCGCCAGCCTGGATTCGTTTTTGGAGGCCCTGAAGCAGCGTCACGACTTTTTCCACGAGATGGGCTGCCGTTTGTCCGATCACGGCATGACCCGTTGTGACGACGCCGACTGCACCGATGCCGAGGCCCGGGTGGCGTTCGACAAGGCGCGCGCCGGGAAAGCGGTTCCCGCGGATGAGGCGATCAGGTTCCGCAGTTACATGATGGTTTTTTTCGGTCGCCTCGACGCGGACCGCGGGTGGACCAAACAGTTGCACCTCGGCGCCATGAGGAACAACAATAGCCGCCGGTTCAAGCAGCTCGGTCCCGATACCGGATTCGACTCCATTGGAGATTACCCCCAGGCGCAGGGTTTGGCCGGGTACCTGGACCGCCTGGACCGCACCGGCCAGTTGCCCAAGACCATACTCTACAACAACAACCCCACCGATAATTACATTTTCGCCACCATGATCGGCAACTTCCAGGACGGCAGCGTTCCCGGAAAAATGCAGTTCGGATCCGGCTGGTGGCATCTCGATCAAATCGAGGGGATGGAATGGCAACTCAACGCCTTGTCGAATCTGGGCCTCCTCAGCCGCTTTGTCGGGATGCTCACCGATTCGCGCAGTTTCCTGTCGTATCCCCGTCACGAATACTTCCGCCGTATTCTTTGCAATTTGATCGGTCGGGACGTGGAAAACGGGGAGCTTCCTCGCGACATGAAACTGCTTGGCGGCATCGTGCGCGATATTTGTTTCCGCAATGCCGAGGCCTATTTCGGGCTTGAGACCGGAACGGTATAAAAGCAGTTTCCGTCCTGCGACCGCATTCGGCCGGCCGAAAAATACGGATTGAGCCCCGTTGCCGGGACATTAGGGTTTATTGTATGGCTGACGCAACGAAACAGGAGAATCCGTTCGACTCGGTGGAATCGGCGATCGAGGTGATCGCGAGCGGCGGGTTGGTGGTGGTGGCCGATGACGAGAACCGTGAGAACGAGGGAGACCTCGTTATGGCCGCCGCCAAGGCCACTCCGGAAAGCGTCAATATGATGATCCTGCATGCCCGCGGCCTCATTTGTGTGCCGACGACCAGCCATCAGCTTAAACGTCTCGGGATCAATCAAATGGTGGCGGAGAATCGCGACCCCTACCGGACCGATTTTTCGGTTTCGGTGGACGCCGCCGAGGGAATCACCACCGGAATCAGCGCTTACGACCGTTGCCGTACCATTCGCCTTCTGGCTGACCCGGCAAGCGGTCCCGACGATCTTGTGCAGCCTGGGCATATTTTCCCTTTACGGGCAAAGGCGGGCGGGGTGCTTCAGCGTGCCGGTCACACGGAGGCCGCGGTTGATTTGGCTGCTCTGGCCGGACTGCATCCCAGCGGGGTGATTTGTGAGATTCTCAACGAAGACGGCACCATGGCCCGGCTGCCGGAACTGATCGCCTTCAAGAAGCGTTTCGGGTTCCCCATGATCTCCATCGCGTCGCTGATCGAATACCGCCGGCGGCGGGAACGGCTGGTGGAGGAAACCCATCGACGACCCTTCGAGTCGGAGTTTGGGACTTTCGTCCTTCGCCTTTTCCACAGCCGTCTGGATGATCGCTATCACCTCGCCCTCACCATGGGAGATCTCGATGGTTCTCCCACGTTGGTTCGGGTACACAGCGAAAACGTGTTGAGCGACGTCTTTCGCGCCAAAGAATTCGGCAGTTACCATTCCCTGGTCGATTCGTTGCGCATGGTCGCTCGCGAAGGCAAGGGCGCCGTGATTTACATCGGGCAGCCGCACGATGGCGTTCACCGAATGCTCAACGATACACCCGGCCATTTATCGGCCGGTAAGGCTCGGGATGGGACCAAAGCAGCTCCGGAGTTTCGGGATTACGGTATCGGGGCTCAGATTCTGGTTGCCCTCGGCCTTCGAAGAATCCGGCTCCTTACCAGTCACAGCCGGCATGTGGTCGGCCTGGAGGGCTACGGTTTGGAAATTGTGGAGCAAGGTCCGCCAAAGTAATGGCCTGATGGCGACCCGGTTCGCGGAGAGATTCCGACGAGTGTGGGGGGGAAGGGTTTCCCTTTGTTCCTGCCAGTCCGGCGCCGCAAGGCGGAAGCATTGTCAGTGCAAGGCGTTTTGACTTTCTCCCGGGTCGGGCTTTGAGTTTTGCCGTGTCGCAGCCAGAATACATTTATCACACCCGCGTCCATTTCGATGAATTTGATGCCCTGGGGATCCTTCATCACTCGCGCTACTTTCACCATTTGGAGAGGGCGCAGCAGGCACTGTTTCAACACCTGCTCGGGGTCCCTGATTTTAATGCCGACCGTGACGAGGATATCTACGTTGTGGTCCGCGGATTGGAGGCCCGCTTCCGCGAGCCGGTTCGCCGCCCGGGCGAGTACGCGGTTTTTTACCGTTCGCCCCGCGTCCGTGCCGCCGGTCTCGCGCTTGACTTCGCCTTTGCCGGACTGGACGGGAAGATCGTTTATTGCAGCGGCCGGCGTACGGTCTGCAAGCTTTCCGGGCAAACCCATCGCCCTGCGGAATGGAGCCCAAAGTTTCGCCGCGCATTAGCCGATTGGGCGCGAGGCGGTGCGCCGTGAAGCATGGGATATCGGACGTTCTATCAGCCTGTCGGACTTAGGCTACCGCCTAAGTCCGACAGGCTGATAGGGTGCAAGATTGTCCATTAGGGGCTAAAGAACGATGGAGTGAAGAGGTCGAAACCTCGGCCGCCAGAACGATTGGAGACTATTTTTATGAAACGAATTTTTTTTCTTTGCGTCGTCCTTTTGACCGGATCCGTGATCCCGCTGGCCGCCGCGCACCAGTACAATCCGTTTGGCGCCGGGGTGATTCTGGGCGAACCGACCGGGGTGACGGTGAAATATTGGGTGAGCGACACCACTGCGTTTGATGCGGCGCTGGGATGGTCCTTTGAGGGGAGGACTTCGTTCCACCTGCACGGCAGTTATCTTTTTCATGACTTTGAAATGGTGGAGGTCGCCAAAGGGAGCCTGCCGCTTTACTTCGGAGTGGGCGGCCGGCTGAAGGCCAGAAGCGGCAAAAGCGACCGCCTAGGCGTACGGGTGCCCTTCGGCGTCGCCTACCATTTCGAGGATGTCCCGGTCGAGGCCTTTGCCGAGATTGTTCCCATCATCGACGTTGTCCCCAGCTCGCGCGCCAGCCTCAACGCGGCGATCGGTGCGCGTTTCTACTTTGAGTGAGCACTACTGGGGGCAATAAATCTGCCGGCGGAATTTGGGAGCGATGTTAAGTCGCGAGCCTGAGATCGAGGAGCGGTTCAAGGTTTCTCAAAGTGACGCCTGTTTCCGTCGCTGAATTCGCTTCGTCGGAGATCAGGACGCACCGCCAGCCGGCGGCCAGGGCGGGTGCGAGATCCTGTTCGGGACTGTCTCCGACATGAAGAATCTGTTCCGGAGGGAGCCCGAGTTGCTCCTCCGCTGTTCTAAAGATCCGTGGATCGGGTTTTTCCCAGCCGATTTCGGACGAGATGAACAGGTGGTCGAATGAGCCCAGCAGACCGAATCCCCTCAGGAGCGGACGCAGGCGACTGTCCCAATTTGACAGAACCGCAGTCCGAAAACCCCGTTGGCGAATCGCGGTGATCGTCTTCCTGCTATCGTCTCGCAGTTGCCATCTATGGGGAAGGGTGAATGTTTCCCAAAGCTCGGAGAAGATTTGGTCGAATTTGAATTCGGTGTCCAGAAATCGGAAGGTTTCGCGGACGACCCTTCTCCATTTTTCGATTTCCCTAAGGTCGTTCGTCTTACAGTCAGCTGTTTTTC
The DNA here is from genome assembly GCA_003566885.1 of Opitutia bacterium. GTDB lineage: Bacteria > Verrucomicrobiota > Verrucomicrobiia > Opitutales > T3Sed10-336 > SLOW01. The sequence continues at coordinate 20,068 of PXBO01000024.1, forward strand.
CGAGTATTTTCCACGCTTCTGAAAAGCGGGAGTTCAAATGTGCGGAATCCGCATGAACCCCATGATTCTTGAGGACCTCCTGGTAAATTTCGCCGACATTCGGGTGTGGCGTCAGCAGGGTGCCGCCCACATCGAAGGTTACCGCGGCTACTGGATTTGTCAGCGCGTGGGATTGCCGAAACATCCGGACAGGGTTGAGTCACGGGTTTCTATTGTCAATTTCCTGCTGGGAACGGGATACTCCTTTCGCGGAAATCAAGCAAAAAGCGATTGCAACTCGTCGAGAATAAGCTAATGATATTCCGGCGTAGATGAATGAGAGCTATAGATTTATGCATTGATTATGCGCATACTGAGTGATCGAATCTCCGGTTCAGTTCAGAGCGAGCGTCTGACCTACCGCAGTCGAACCGGTTTGAAACTGGCGGCCTATTGGGATCGTGTTGTTGAGAATCAATGGGATAGGGCTCCGTTTGTCTTAATGGCGCCAAAATACGCGGAATGTAAGAAGAATAACCTGCAGATTGCGTATTTTCTCGCCGTCAACGGCTTTAACGTGCTCCGGTTCGATCATGCCTGCCATGTCGGAGAGAGTGAGGGCGTTATGTCGCTCTTTACGTTGGGGGATGCCGTCGAGGACATTCTTGGCAGTATCGATTTTATCGAGAGGCGTTTTGGTGTAAGCGAGGTGATCCTTTTTTCCGCGAGCCTTTCGGCCCGCTGCTCGTTTCGAGCGGCCGCTCTGGATCCTAGAGTCGTCAAGCTGGTCAGTCTCGTGGGTGTCCTGAATATTCAGTATACGTTGTATCAGATTTATAAGGAGGATCTGGTCGGAGGTCATATTGAGGGCAAGCGATGGGGCGTTAATGACATCCTCGGGTTCGATATCGACCTTGATCACCTTTTTGAACGAATGATCAAGGATGACATGCACGATCTGGAAGGGACGGAGAAAGATATTGCCCGCGCCCGTTGTCCGATTGTGTATTTGTCCGCGGAACGGGATGCCTGGGTGGATCGCAGGGATGTCGATCGTCTGCTTGGCGCCCGGGAGAACACGTGTGTCCATACCATAGAAAACGCCCAGCACGAGGTGCGGGAGAATCCCCAGGCGGCGAGGACAACGCTGCAACGCGTGGTCCAGGCCTGCCGTGCCGCTGACATCGACTCCCTCCCGGATGAAGCGATCGTCGAACCGGATAAGAAAATGTTGATCGCGCAGAACCGGCTGGAGCGAGAGCAGCTCAGATCGGCTCAACCCGAAGAAGAACCTGAGTCGAGTTTTTGGACTAAATACCTTCAGAAATACTCAATCCTGGAACGGTTTGAGGACTACCAGGAATATCTGGATCTGTTGGGTGGTTTGCTGGGAGATATTGGCGCCGACGATATTTTGTTGGACGCCGGTTGTGGGAATGGCCTTTTCGGTATGTGGGTCGTTCGCGATCTGTTGAACCGAAGGCGCGGTGACGTCACGTTCTCGCAGCCGATGTACCTGGCGATAGATTTAACTCAGACGGGACTGGCCGAAGCATTTCGCCGACACATCGATGTGAGGTATGGAGCAATTTCCAGGCTGGAATCCGCTCCGCAACCGCTGATCGATCTTGCCTACGCGCAGGTCGATCTGGATGAGTGTTCCAGGGAGGAACCTCGAAGCGGCGGGAACCTTCCGTTTGCGGATAATTGTTTCAACAAGGTCTGTTGCAGCCTGGTGGTTTCCTATTTGAAGAATCCCGGCCTGGTGATTCGGGAACTGGCTCGGGTTTTGGCTCCCGGTGGTAAAATCGTGGTTTCGAGCATGAAACCCTACTGTGATATGTCCAGTATTTACCGTGATTTTCTGCATCAGGAAGTGGAAACGGAGGAGTTGGAGTCCGCGCGTGATCTTCTTCGGGCGGCAGGGAAGATCAAGGTCAAGGAGGAAAAGGGATACTATCGTTTTTTTTCAGGTGACGCTATGGCGGCGATGGCGAAACGGGCGGGTCTGAAGAAGATCGAAGTCCACTGTTCGTTTGGAGATCAGACGCACCTCATCGTTGCGGAAAAGTGATTCCCTATCTTACCATCAGCGCCCTTGTTAATTCTCTCTCGAGTATTACGCTGGCGCTGCTTATCTATTCCAAGAGCCCGACTCGACGGTTAAGCCGATCATTTTCTTTATTTTGCCTTTTTGTCGCGTTGTGGTCGATTCCCTATTTCTTTTGGCAACTTGCTGACACTGCAGATCAGGCGCTCGTTTTATGTCGAATGTTAATGGCGGGAGCGGCATTGATTCCGGTTAGTCTCCATTATTTTGTCAGCGAACTGACCCACACGGATCATCGGCGCCTTATTCGGTCGGGTTATCTCATTGGAGCTTTTTTTGTAATCGCCTCGATTGGAACACCCTATGTGGTGGAATCGGTCGGACCGAAGATGATGTTCCCTTTTTGGCCGGTTCCGGGTTGGTTGTTTTACCCGTTCATGGCGAACTTCTGTTTTTATTCATTGATCAGTTTTATCGCCTTGATCCGGTATTACCGAGGCGCTGACTCCCGACGAAGAAAACAGATTCAGTTTGTTGTCTATGGATTGGTGCTTTGTTATTCCGGCGGGCTGACCAACTTCCTGTTGTGGTTCGAAATACCGATTCCACCTTTCGGAAATGGATTGGTCGCCGTTTATGTGGTTGCGGTGGGGTATTCGATCATGAAGTTTCGCCTGATGGAGGGGGACATGATTCTCCTCAAGGGCGCATGTTATGCCGCCTTTATCCTTTCCGCTTCAGTGGTGCTGACCGCAGCCATCACGTTCTTTGGTCATTCCGGCGGCGGAGAAATGGTTCGGCGGGATATTCAGATGGCGAGCACATTTTTGATATCCTCTCTTGTCTTGTCCGGTTTGTTCTGGTTACTCCCTTCCTACAAGGGGCTGGTTTCGCGTTTCGTGGAGGGAAACCTCCTGCGAGAACGTTTCGCCTATCGTGCCAAGCTCAAGGAGTTCGTTCGAAGGATCGGCGAGTCGCCCAATCAAAAGGAAATATTCAAGGATGTCGTCCATTTCATTTCCAGGGAAATGAATATCCCCAAGATCGCGTTCTTCTACAAGGGGCAGCTCGAGGGGGCCTATACCTGCCGGGCTAACGAGGGTTATGATCCACAGGAAATCAATAGGATTTCGTTCGGTCTTGATGATCCATTGCCCGACCTTTTGCGACGAAAACGCACTTTTCTAGTTGGCGACGAGATCCGGGAGGAGATGCGCTCGGCAGAGGTATCCGACATGCAATCGGCGGTGCCGGGCACGCTTGCCCTGGGTGCGGTGATCCCTGTAAATCACAACGATCACTTGATTGGTTTTCTTTGTCTCAGTGATGCGTATGGCAAGGCAAGTTTTTCCGATGTCGATCTGTCTCTGCTCGAATCGCTTTGTATGCAGGTTGCGCTTGTGTTTTTTGCCCGGGACCTCGAAAGCAAAGTGAATCAAGCCGACCGGTTGATATCGTTGGGAACCTTCGCCGCCAGCATGGCACATGAGATTCGTAATCCGTTGGTTTCGATTCAGACCTTTGTTTCGCTTCTGGGTGAGGAGGAAGATCATCCTCAGCTTCGAAAAAAACTTCACGCGGTTATGGAACGGGATGTTAACCGTATCGCGAGTATTGTGCAGAATATCGGTTGCCTTTCAGAGAATAGCACCCAGGACTTCAGCACTGTGGATTTGGGCAAAGTACTGGACACATCGATTGAAATCAGTGCGAAAGATCTTGAAACGCGTGGCATTAAACTGAAGATATACCGGCCGGATGACCTATGGATAAGCGGCAATTTCAATCAGCTACTACAGGTGTTTGTTAATCTCATCCAAAACGCTATGGATGCCCTGGAGGATGTCGTTGACCCTGAGCTTGAGATCCGGTGTGACAAGCGAGGTTTGGGGCAAGGGATTCGGGCGTTTGTGGTGGAAGTGCACGACAATGGCTCGGGAATAGAGGCGGCGATGATCTCCAAGATATTTGAACCGTTTATCAGCACGAAGGATACCGGAGACGTAAATCGCAAGCGAGGAATGGGATTGGGTTTGTCGATTGTGAAGAGAATAATCGACCACCACCATGGTGAGATCTTCGTCGACAGCAAAAAAGGAGCGGGAACGCGATTTCGGGTGACGCTTCCGGCCACGGTGCCAATGATGAATCAAACCACATCAAAAGCATGATTGACCACAGATCAAACGCAGTTGGCCACCGATCGGGGTCTGTCGAGCGGGCGTTGCGTCGTTTCGGAGCGGCGTTTGCCCATATCGGCAGTCTGGACCGCTTCACGGAGGCCCTGGAGAAGGCCATGAGCGAAGCGATGTTTCTGAGGGAAGCGGTAATCCATCTGGCGGCCGAAGATCAATCCGGCACCGCAAAGGATTGTTTCAGTTCAGGATCATTGGTGCTTCCGCTCCTGGGGAATCAGGTAGCGCGTGGAGCGGTGGAGGTGCGCAGTCCCGGCGCGCGGCGACCCTACGGTCCTGACGAATTGCGGTTGCTATCTTCCCTCACTTCGTTCTGCGCCTCATTGGTGGAGCATGCGCTCAAACACGCGGAGCAAGGTCGTGACCTGGCTATTCTGCGATATATTTTCGATCAATTGCCGGTCCCGGTTCTGGCTTGTAGCGAGAGCGGCCGGATCTTGATTTTGAATGCGCGCGGCGCTGCCTGCCTCCGACTGTCCAAATCCGAACCGGGGTACCTCGGATCGGAGATTCACTCCAGGATGCTTGCGGCCTGCGAGAAGAACGGAGCTTCCAGTTTTGGCTTTTTTGTCGCTCTGCCCGGCCAGTTAATGAAGGCGACGGTCTCGCCCTGCCCGCCGTTGGGCACGATGGAACGGGTCTATTGCATGACGATTATGGACCTGACGCAGGAAAGGGAGCGTCTTCGCCAAGGGCTTTTCCGGGAAGCCTTTCGTTGCCGTTGGCTAAATAAGCCGCTGACGCGTATTACTTTAAGAAATTCCGAAAACCCAATGGCCCTTATCGAAATGCTTCCTCTCCTGCGGCATCGATTGGGGAGTGACGATCGGGCGGGTCCGTGGGAAGAAGATGCGTTGGCCCTGGCATTTCCCGAGATCACGAAATGGCAGGCTCTGACGAATCTCCGCGAGTGGCTGCGAACCGACCAAAGCGGCGAAATGACCGTTGGGGTAGCCATGATGGAAGCGGGATCCGATCATCCGGAAGAGATCGGCGAGTCAGATGGCGAGGAGATTTTCCGACTGAAGGAGATGCTTCGACCGGCGATTCTCCTGCATGATGAGAATCCGGAGGTGAATGATGCTCTGGAATACGCTCTGCGAGGCGATTTTCAGGTGGTCAAGAGCCATTGCTCGGCCGCGACTCTCGGTCACCTTGCCGAACGGCGATTCGATGGGTTAATTATCGAACGGTATCCGCGTGACGGTGTCAGCGGGGTCGATCTGGCCCGGCGTGCCGCGGAGTTCAATCCCGGCATCCAGGTTTTTTTCACGGGGGCTTTTGCGGAAGGAACCTGCAGTGATCTGAAAAACTTCGAGCGACTCCCGGTCGCGATACCCAAACCGTTCCGGGTGGATCGGCTGTTGGCGCTCGTTCGTGAGTGCCTGGATGGCCGGGGACCTGTTTCCTGAATCTAGGAGTCTGTCGGGCTTCGCCGACAGACTCCTAAAAGAGGAAATATCATGACAAAAAGCGGCGAGATTTTTAGAGAAAGGCGAAGGAATTGGATGAGAATGAACGCGATTCGAGCCTAA
>PXBO01000098.1 GCA_003566885.1 Opitutia bacterium
TGGCGCCCAGTGCCAGAGAGCCGGATCGGAACGCGTCAGGCACATTTGACATGGAATCCTCGGAGATCGTAAAAATAATCGGGATCACCGCGAAGCCCATCACGAATCCGACCACAAAGGCGTTTCGCTGTTCGAACGGCAGGTTCAGCTTCTCCGGATACCACATTCGGAAATCGGCCACCCGCATGCCGGTGTTGGGATCGGTGACCACAAAAAACACCTGCTCGATAAATGCTCCGAAATGCCACCCCAGCCAGCCTACAAAAAGGGCCGGCACGATGAGCAGCAAGAACTCAAATCCTTGCGGCACTTTCACCCGCCAACGGATTGGCATGGATGTCCACGCCCAACCCATGACCACCGCGCAAATCAGGATCCCGAAAGATCCTCCCACCACGGACGGTACGGCGTTGCTGACGATCGGCGCCAGCCAAAGAGCTGCCAGGAAACCCAGCACCACCGACGGAAGCGACGCCATGATCTCCATGGTGGGCTTGACGTAACGTTTGATACTCTGCTTTAGAAACTGCGATGTGTAGAGCGCGGCCAGCAAGGCTATGGGCGTGGCGAAGATCATAGCGTAGATCGTCCCCTTCATTGTGCCCATAATCAGCGGGACCATTGAAAGCTTGCGCTCGAAGTCGTCCCGTCCGCCGGTCGATTGCCATTCCCAGGAAGCTTCGGCCTGACCTTCATATTGAATCTTGCCGAAGTAACTCTTCCACCCGGCGATCGGATGCGGGTCGTCCAGGTTATAAAAGTGCAGATTATTCTCCCGGTCCAGGAACAGCAACCGATTGTAACGGGGTGCGATCTGCGCCTCGCGAATGTCGAATGGAAGCTCCGATTCCCAGCGAACGACTTCGGTGGTCATGTAACGCAGGCTGGCCAGATTGTCGCGCCCCGTGAGAAACGCCTTGTTGCGCAGACTGGCGGAGAAAAACGTAGCGCCTCCACCAATGCTTTCGAATGTCTTCGAGTGACCGTAAATTCGATTGCCGCTTTCCGGATCACGATAAAGGCTCCAAACCCGCATTTCCCCGGTGGGACTGGTGAACACCAGGGAGACGTCACCCAATACGAAGTTGATGGTGGCAAGGGTCGAATCGGGCAGATCGGCGAACGGCTCGAACGTCTGGCGCACCGCAAACTCCCCGCGCTGGTAAAAAAGGTAGTGCACGCGCCCGTCTTCGGTCGCGACCAACACCGAATCCGCCTCCCAGGGAATCAGCACTTCCATTGGGTTTCCTTCAATCATGTCGGTCAAATCGTACGACTGATTCACCCGAATTTCGCCTACACCGAATAAAGTGCGAGGCTGATCCAGGGTCACCGCATGCAACTCGGGCCGGTCCTCGACTCGTTGCACGGCGGCCGCCAATTTACGCGTCCCGGAATCGCCGTAGGCGAGACTTTCCACCGGAACTCCCTCCCGACCAATCCGCAACAACGGCAAGGCATCCAATTCCGCCGCCACCTCACGGCCCCCACGATCCGGGAAGGTGGCGCGGTAATTGACTTTGACCGCCGAGAAGCGGCCGTCATCAGTACCCAGCAGGACCTGGCTGTTGCGCGAATTGTACCGAATCACTGAATACTCGGCGTCGTCCGGCAGACCTGTGTCGATTGAGAAGCGACCCCGGTTGTAAGGGCCCTCCGGATCCACCAGATCAAGGAAATGGAAACTACCGTCGGGTTCGACAAAGAACGGCAATTCCAGCCATTCATCGATGCCCATGGCGACGAATTCACGTTCACCGGTGGAGACTACTTTATCCTCTTCAACGGATGCGCCTTTAAACAACGGCCAGATTTGAAACAGAATAAAGAAGAAGATAAAACTGACGGCCAGGATGATTGAAATTCCGCCCACCATGACGAAGTAGTTCATAAATCGGTCGAAGATCAAAGTGGCGCGGGCCACCCGAAATCTTTCGGCGACGGGCTTGGGTCCTCCGTTGGGTCCTTGGCTTGTGGAAGTGCTCATAAACTATGAGAAGATCGATACTACTTTCGCGTGTTTTGGGAAAGATTTGTATTGTTACAATTCAGCAACGGAAATGCGGAGGAAGGGTCTGGAGACGATTTGGGATTGATCCCTGTGCGAGTCGGCAAAGTACAAACGAGATATAAGCTGCCTCTAGTCGGCGTAATTTCAGGAACAATCAGACCGGGTGCTCACGCAAAGCACCTCTTGGTGCAGGAGCCCGGAAAACAAAGGGGTCACCAATCATAAATCCCATCAAACAACCGGGGAAAAAAAACAGGGAGAGAACCTCGGGACGAAGCGCTCTCCCCATCTTTCAGTAAGTCGAACAATTGTTATTGAACCTTCTCAAGTTCTTGTGCGGTCGCGATCGCCGGAAGGGGGAAGAAGCCGTCGCGAAGCACCACTTCCTGTCCCTGTTTCGATTGAATGAACCGAATGAATTCAAAGGTTAGACGGTCCATCGGTTCGCGTGGATTCTTATTCACATACACATAAAGGAAACGGGCCAGCGGGTAGTCCCCGGTCACGCAGTTTTGTGGCGTGGGCTCGAACAGTTCGCCATCGAGTTCCTTGGCCACCGGGATGGCGCGCACGCCCGAAGTCTGGTAACCGATGCCGGAATAACCGATTCCGAAACGGTCGGCCGTGACGGACTGAACCACGGTCGAAGAACCCGGCTGTTCCTGGTAACGGGCGCCGTCGAAGTCGCCGCCGCCGAGGGCGACGTTCTTGAAGTAACCGTAAGTGCCGCTAACGCTATTGCGACCGTAGAGAGAAATAGACCGGTTGGCCCAGTCGCCGGTGAGACCGGCCTGTCCCCAGTTACGGATAGGGTTGTGCCCGAGGCGATAAGTGTTGGAATAGATCGCGTCAATCTGCGGAAGCGAAAGACCAGCGATCGGGTTTTCACGGTGAACAAAGACCGCGAGAGCGTCGATCGCCACGCGGATCTCGGTCGGCTTATAGCCGTGACGTGCTTCAAACCTGTCCATCTCAGCACCGGTCATGGCTCGGCTCATCGGCCCCAACTGTGCGGTGCCGTCGATCAGCGCCGCGGGAGCGGTGGAAGAACCGGCGCCCTGCACCTGGATATTCACGTTCGGATAGATTTCCCGGAAACCTTCCGCCCACAAAAGCAAAAGGTTATTCAGGGTATCGGATCCGATTGAGTTCAAGTTTCCGGATACCCCGGAAACGCGATCATACTCCGGAAGGTCCGGATCGAGCAGGCTGTCATTCGCCTGAAGAGTCATTCCTCCGAGGGCAATAAGTCCGCTCAAGGGAGCGAGGATTTTTTTGGTCATGCTAATCATCATATCGATTCTTGTGATTTAAGTGGTTTGTTTCTTTGCGAGACGACCACAACTTAGCGGACTTGTGTTACGATCAGATGGCTTCTTTGTTACAAACGGGAAAAAGAGAAGTTCGGTATTCCGGAAGTGAATTCAAGCCATTGGCACGAGTCCCTGGAGGGTACGGCGCGGCGGCGACGGAGCACTGCCCTCCACCCATTCCCAAACTGGAGGGCACGGCTCCTTCCGTGCCGCCGTCCATGGCGCAACAAACGTCCGAATACGACCGCGGCGGCGACGGAGCACCGCCCTCCATGCAATTCCAAACTGGAGGGCATCCCGATTTATCGGGATCCGTGTCGCCATCCGGCGTCGTCCCCTTCACTGGAACCGCCTCCGCTCCGTGCAGCGCTTCCAGGCGACGTCGAAACTCCGGGTACTCGATAATCTCGAAGGTGCCGTCGATGTGCTCCACCAACGCGGTCAGCGATTCCACCCAGTCGCCGGAATTCAGATAGTGAATCCCGTCGATCATTTTGTCGTCCGGAGTGTGGATGTGACCGCAGATGACTCCGGCGCAATGTTTTTTCCGCGCCAGTTTCGCGATCTGCTCCTCGTACCGGGAAACGAAACTGACCGCGCTCTTGACCCGCCCCTTGACGTATTTGCTGAGAGAAAAGTATTCCTTGCCGCGCCAGGCGCGCCAGCGGTTGTAGAACCGATTGATGCGCATCAGCCACTTGTAGCCGATATCGCCCGCGTGAGCGAGAAACACATAATTCATGGTGACCGCATCCAGGACATCACCGTGGAGAACCAGATAGTCGCCCCCGGGCGTCGTGTGCACGTATTCCTCCACGACCCGGAGATTGACAAAACTCAGAGGAAGAAAACGACTCAGGACATCGTCGTGATTGCCCCGAAGGAAGATCACCTCAGTGTTCTTTTTCTCCATCTTCTTGAGCACCAACCGCACGAAACGGGTGTGATTGGTGGTCCAGCCCCCCGAGTCCCAACGTTGCGATCCCCGCAAACGCCACCCGTCGATGATGTCGCCGTTGAGGATCAGCTTTTCGGACTCGGTGTACTTGAGGAAGTCGTTCACTTCCTCGATCTTGCAGTCGAAGGTGCCCAGGTGGACATCGGACAGGATAATCGTCTTGTATTTGAACTTTTTCATTTGTTCGTTTCGATAACTCCGGAAATCGCCATCAGTTCGCGCTCAAAGGACTCCACGACCCGCTCCCAGCTCAAACCGAGCGCGGTCTCGCGGGCTTGTTTTCCCATCGAACGAAGCGTCGCCGGATCGGCGGCCAGTTGACGCGCCCTTTCCAGAAAAGCCTTTTCGTCGTCGAGCGGCGCCTTAGCCCCGTTTTCTCCATCCCGGATGAAGGCCCGCGCGGCGGCATAATCATAGGAGAGCACCGGCACGCCGCTGGCCATCGCTTCAGTGATCACGTTGCCGAAGGTCTCCGTCACGCTGGGAAAAGGGAAAAAGTCCACCGAAGCGTAATGCCGCGCCAGATCGTCGCCCCGCCGCATGCCACGGTAATGGAACTCCGGATACTTCTGCTTCAGTTCCGTTGCCAACGGACCGTCGCCCACCAGAACGAACACGCTCTCCGGTCGCACCTCTCGAATGGCAAGAAAGGCACGAGCCGCCAAATGGATATTCTTCTCCGCCGCCACCCGTCCGAAGTAACCCACGACCAGGGTTTCGGCTCCGGCGCCCCATTCGCGGCGAAGAGCATCGGATCGCTTTTCGGCCGAAAAAAGCTCGGTGTCGACCCCGCGTCCAAGCACCCGGAGGTCGCCGAAACCATCCTGTTCCAATCGGTCGCACATTTCCGCCGTAGGCGCGAACGTCACTCGCGTTCGCCGGTGAAACCGCCGCAGGTAACGCAGCGCCAGCTTGCGCAGCCCGCCAAAACCGTAATGGCCCCCGTAACTGTGAAAGTTGGTGTGGAAACTCGACGAAACCGGAATTCCCAGTCGTTCGGCGGCGCGCAGCGCGCTCCATCCCAGCGGTCCTTCGGTGGCGACATGGACCACATCCGGCCGCTGCTTCGCCCAGAGTCGCGAAAGCCGCCGGGCCGCCGGCAACCCGAAGTTCAGTTCCCGGTATCCGGGAATTCGCAGGCCGAAAACCAGAGTCTGCTCGGGACTGCCGGAATCGCCGGTCGCCCCGTTTTTGTCGGATATTTGCCGCGGCCGGACCAGATGCAGCCTGTGTCCCCGTGCCGTCAGACCGCGCACCACGCGCTCCAACGTCATGGCGACCCCGTTAATTTCGGGGGGATAGGTTTCGGTTACCAGTGCTATTTTCAAGTGGTGTTGAGCGCTTGAAGGTCACATGAGTGAGCTTTTTCCATAATCAACTGTGACGAGCATACACGTTTTTCGCGGTTTTTGTGTTACGGTATGGTGACAAATCGAAGGCCGCGGCGGCGACGGAGCGCCGCCCTCCCCAAAAAAGCCGAATCAATATGAGATTGTACACCCGGCCCCATCGACAAAAGTTCGAAATATCCGATGATTCCCCGATGAACGTTCGTTTCATAATCAATCCCTCTTCCGGCAAAGGGCGCAAGCAGCGCAAGCTGGATACACACCGACGGCGAATCCCATTGGTCCGGCAAAACCATCGAAGTCAACGTGCGCCCGAAGTCATTGCGCGTGGTGTCGAAGCGAGCCAGTTCCAACCAGTAGCTATTCCTTGGGTTCCTACACAGAGTGCTTGCTTCGACCTTGCTAAATCCCATTTTGCGGACATATTGTGGACATATGAAAACCGCAACATTGCGGCAACTCCGGAACGAAACCAACACTCTCATCAAATGGGTCGAAGCCGGTGAAACCGTCGTGGTGACGAAACGCTCCAAGCCAATTCTCAGGCTCCTTCCCGTGGCTCCCTCGGAATCGGAGTCCTGCCGGATTCCCGATTTCGAAGCCCGCCAGTATGAAATTTTTCCCGAAGGAAGATTACCTGTTCCCGGCCACGCTCTGGTCGTAAAAACAGGGGGTTTTTGTCCGAATTGAGAGTCGGCGAGTCGGCTGATCGTGCGACGGGAATTTGGGAGTTGCGCGATTTCGAGAGTTCGGCCATTTCCTTGCCGGGTGTAAACGGTTTGTTTCGGGAAAAGAGGAACTGGATCGAGTACGCTCGGCGGTCAAGCAAATGGCTTGTCCGCTGTGCCGGTGCACCGGAGCGCTCAACTGCCACGGCCTTGTTTACGGAAACGCCGCCAAGGGCGACTCCAAGATCCTGCGCGGAGGCCGCTTCCTTTGTTCGGCGCGCCGCAAGGGTGATCCCGGTTGCGGGCATTCTTTCACGCTCTGGCTGGCCGGTTGTCTGCCCCGCCACAGTGTCGGCTCAAAGAGTCTTTGGCGCTTTCTTGGGTATTACCAAAGCGACCTGAGCATCGGCGCGGCCTGGGAGGCCGCACGTACCGGCTTCTCGATCGAAAGCGCCTACCGCTGGGTGAGGCGCTTGCGCGAGATCCAGTCCCGGCTGCGCGCCCAGCTTTGCCGGGCCCGCGATCCGCCGCCGCACTCGGACGCAAAAAATCCCCTCAGTGAGGTGCTCGAACACTCGGTTCTTGCGCTGGGGAA
>PXBO01000102.1 GCA_003566885.1 Opitutia bacterium
GAACTTCTACGCCCATTCGAAAGAACACGAGCCCCTGGAAAACTGGGAGCCGCTGTTCACGCCGTTCGGCGAGGGAGACAAGGATTGCCAGGGCGATACCTGCGAGAAATGCCGAAACCTGGAGCCCATCCACGGCCACCTCAACAAAGTCGCCTGGTGGGCGGGAAAGTTCGCCGCCGAAATGTTCCCGACCGAGTCTCCCGAATCCGCCGCCCGAGCCGACGCCCGAGAATGGGGCCGCCTGGCCGGACTGTGGCACGATTTGGGGAAGTTCTCTAAGGAGTTTCAGGAATACCTTGCCAAGGCCGGCGACCTTCACACGGGGGAAATCGTCGGTAAAGTCGATCACACGAGCGCCGGTGCGCAACATTCGGTGCAATCGGCTCCAGTTCTGGGGCACATATTCGCATTCATCATCAGCGGACACCACTCCGGTCTTTTAGACGCGTTGGGTGACGGAGCGAGTCTTCATAACCGGCTCAAAAAAGATGTGTTCGCCTACACTGACGCGCCTGCCGAACTACTGCAGTTGAAAGAACCATCCCTTCCCGGCCGTATCGAACGCGGATTTCTCGATCCAGAGAACCCAAAAGGTGCCCCGACCCCTGCATTCTTCGCTCGTATGCTCTTTTCATGCCTCGTGGACTCGGATTTTCTCGCTACGGAAGCTTTCATGGATCCGGATCAGCATCGGGTGCGGCCGCGTCCGGCTGAAGATATTTTGGAGAAAATGTCCGACGTTCTCGACAAACGTCTCCAGACGTTCGGCGAGCCACGTAGCGATGTCGACCGCCAGCGCGCGGCGGTCCTTGATCGATGCCGCAAACAAGCAGACGCCGAAACGGGATTCTTCTCGCTCACGGTTCCCACGGGAGGAGGCAAGACGCTTTCTTCGCTTGCCTTCGCCCTCAAGCACGCGATTCGAAACAACTTGCGCCGGGTGATCTTCGTGGTGCCGTTCACTTCGATTATCGAACAGAACGCAGGTGTTTTCTCGGAGATCTTCGCGAATCTCGCTGCGGGGGCTGGCCCGATTGTCCTGGAACACCATTCCAACCTTTCCCCGGAACGCGAAACAACCGCATCGCGACTGGCCGCTGAAAACTGGGACGCCCCGCTCGTCGTCACGACTGCCGTTCAGTTTTACGAGTCCCTGTTCGCCAACAAAACCTCACGGTGCCGCAAGCTGCACAATATCGCCCGATCGGTTGTAATTCTCGACGAAGCCCAAGCGCTGCCGGTCGACTACCTCCGTCCTTGCCTGGAATCACTCCGGCAACTGGTCGATTTCTATCGTGCAAGCGTTGTGCTATGCACGGCGACCCAGCCGGCCATCCACCACGCCGAGGATTTTCCTGTCGGCCTGAAAAATGTGAGGGAAATTGTCGAAGACCCTCGGGCGCTCTACAATAGTCTGCGTCGGACAAGAGTTGTCGATCGCGGAGTATTGGATGACGCGACACTGGCTGCCGGCATCGCAGATGAACGTCAGGCGCTTGCGATCGTAAACACCCGCCGGCACGCGCGGGAAATTTTTCGCCGGTTGCCGAAGAGCGATGAAAACTTCCATCTGTCCGCCTTGATGTGCCCAAAGCACCGCACCGTCGTGCTTGAGAGGGTTCGCCAGGCGCTCAATGAGGAAAAACCGGTCCGTTTAATTTCGACGCAACTCATCGAGGCCGGCGTCGATGTCGATTTCCCCGTGGTATTCCGATCGCTCGCTGGCATCGATTCGATCGCTCAAGCAGCCGGCCGCTGCAATCGAAACGGCAAGCATAAGGATTTGGGCACGGTGCATATTTTTCGTTCCGAGCACCAGCGGGCCGAAGCCTATTTCCGGGACACCGCTCAGATTTCCACCCGGATCCTCGCACTCGATTCCGATCCGCTCTCGCTCGACAGCGTCGAGAAATTTTTCTCCCTCTACTACCGCCAACACAACCCGCCGCAAGGCCGTCCATGGGACACAAAGGAAATCCTGCCCGCGTTCCGATTACAAGAGGATCAAAGTCTTCCGTTTCTCTTCCAGTTTCGTGAGGCGGCGCAAAAGTTCCAACTCATTGAAAACGTGCAGGCGGCGGTCATCATTCCCTACGATGACGCGGCTAAGGCGCTCGCCGATCAATTGCGGAACGAGTCGATCCCCCTGCATCGGGATCTGCTCCGGGGGCTCCAACCCTACACAGTGCAGATCTATCAGCCAGAGTTCAACCGGAACCGGCCCCAATTCGAGTCGGTTCGCGATGATCAGTTCCATATCCTTATCTGCCCGGAAACCCATTATTCACCAGATTTCGGGCTCGACTTTCAATCCCAGGATGCAACTTCCCTAATCGTTTAACGAAATAGAATCTATGCCTTACGGAATAAAACTCGAAATATCCGGCGATTACGCCCTCTTCTCGCGGCCTGAGATGAAGGTCGAGCGCGTTTCCTACGACGTGATCACCCCATCCGCAGCGCGCGGTGTCCTGGAAGCGATTTATTGGAAACCGCAAATTCGTTGGGTCATCGACCGTATCCACGTTCTCAATCCGATTCGTTTCACCAATGTTCGCCGCAACGAGATCTCGACAAAGATCCCGATCAAAGGCGCGGCCGGCGTTAACGCCGCAATGAAATCCGGAAGCGGATCGCTCGGGATCGCGGTCGATGAACATCGGCAGCAAAGGGCCTCGCTTTTGCTGATCGATGTTCGGTATGTGATCGAAGCGCACTTCGAGATTCTCGATTCACGCTTCGAGCGCGACGGCCCAAAACTTTCCGCAAAGGACAACGCCGGCAAGCACCTCGATATGTTCAACCGGCGCGCCCGTTCCGGACAGTTTTTTCACCAACCCTATCTCGGCTGCCGCGAGTTTCCCGCCCAATTCGAACTGATCGAAGATGGATCCGCGATTCCCGAACCTCACGAGAGCCTGCGGGGCGAACGCGATCTCGGTTTCCTTCTTCACGATATCGAGTTCGATCAGGACCGTCGAACGAAGAAGGTGAAATCCACGACGCCGCATTTCTTTCGAGCGATTATGCGGGACGGCGTCATTGATATTCCGCCCCTAACTCCAACCGAAAGCCAACGATGATCCTCCAGTCTCTCCACAAACTTTACGACCGCCTTGCGAGGGAACCGGAGTACGAGGTCGCCCAACCGGGGTTTTCGCCCCAGAAGATCTCGTTCAAAATCGTCCTTCACCCGGACGGCAAACTGCTGGATATTCAGGATGCCCGGGTGAAGGACGCCAAGGGAAAGCTACTTCCAGCGCGGATGACTGTTCCGGGTGAGGCAAAACCTCCAGGTGCCGGCGTCAATCCTTGCCTTCTCTGGGATAACCAGACCTACCTGCTCGGACGACAACCCGAGGATAAAGGTGAAGGCTTTGGAAAAGAAAGGTTTGAAGCGTTTAAGAAACGGCACTTGGGTCTCGAATCCGAGATCGGCCATCCAGCGTTTTCGGCGGTCTGCCGATTCCTGGAAATTTGGTCGCCGGATCGACTCCCGGAGTTCCCCATTCTCGATGAAGTCGGAGCTGGGTTCGGAGTGTTCTGGCTCGCGGACGAACCACGGCCGGTTCATGAAACCGGTGCGATTCGCAACTGGTGGTTAAAAAACCTGCCAACTGACCCGAAGACCGACGAAGGCCAATGCCTTTTGACCGGAGAAATCGGGAAACTCGCGCGCCTTCACCCGAAAATCAAGGGAATCGGCGGCGCTCAATCCGCCGGGGCCTCCATCGTTTCGTTCAATGACACGGCATACGAATCCTACGGTAAATCTCAGAGCTATAACGCACCCGTCAGCGAAACGGCGGCCTTCCAATACGGAGCGGCCCTGAACGCCCTCCTGAACGGCCCGATGTCCGACCGACATCGCATCCGGATCGGGGATACGACCTGCGTTTTCTGGACAGACCGAAAGACGATTGTGGAAAGCATCTTCGCGGCATTTTCGAACGCCGGTGACCGCGCGCTTGACGATGCCCAGGACGAAGGTGTTCGAAAGAAACTGGAGATCTTTCTGAACGCGCTTCGGCAGGGCCGAGAGGCGGCGGTCGATCTCGACCCGGACCCGGACTCCACGCGATTTTATTTGCTCGGTCTCGCTCCCAATGCCGCTCGCCTTTCGGTTCGGTTCTTCTACGAATCGTCGGTGACCGAGTTAATCGCGAACCTCCGGAAGCATCTCCAAGATCTGGAAATTATCCGCGAGTTCGAGGTTCCTGTCGGCAAGCGCCGGCCGGATTCAGTTTTCCCCGCCAATTGGCAGTTTTTGCGTGAGACAACGCGTTCCGGCGACGATCCGCCTCCACTTCTCGGAGGCGCCCTCATGAGAGCGATCCTCGGCGGCACCCCTTACCCGGAATCCCTTTACACGACTGTCCTTCGACGTGTTCACATGGAGCGCTCGATCAATTACATTCGAGCCGCCGCGATAAAGGCGGTCCTCGTTCGCAATCACCAACAACCGATAACAACGATGCTAGATCCAAATAACGAAAATACCGCCTACCTGCTCGGACGCCTCTTCGCCGTTCTGGAGAAAATCCAGGAAGAAGGGCACCGCGAGCAATCCGGGCGAACCCCCGAGAAGACGATTCGCGACACCTACTTCTCGGCAGCCTGCGCCACACCATTGAGCGTGTTTCCGCGGCTGCAACAACTGTCCACCCACCATCGACGTCACCTCAATCCTGGCCGTAAGACTCAATTCGACAAGTTGATCGCCGACATCCAATGGCCGATATCGCCGGATGCCCCGTTTCCGAAATCGCACAACCTCACCGAACAGGGCCTTTTCCTTCTCGGCTATTACCACCAGCGGAAAGACCTTTTCACCAAAAAAGCCGCCGCCACCGAACCGGAACAGGCGGCAGTCTCCTCCTGAAACTTCCAACCGAAATCTATCCAAATACTATGAAAAACCGTTACGACTTCGTCATTCTCTTCGACGCGAAAGATGCCAATCCCAACGGCGATCCCGACGCGGGAAACCTTCCCCGAATCGACGCCGAATCGGGCCAGGGCTTGATCACGGACGTCTGCCTAAAACGCAAGGTGAGAAACTTCGTTCAAACCACCCAGCCGAAACAGCGAATCTATTTCACGGAGGGAGCCGTTCACAACAACCAGCACAAGGAGGCTTATGAAGATCTGAAGATCGATCCGAAAAAGACCAAGCCGGCCGATCGCGATCAAGCCAAGGCATGGATGTGCAAAAACTTTTTCGACGTGCGCACGTTTGGGGCGGTTATGTCCACAGAAATCAACTGCGGGCAGGTGCGCGGACCCGTCCAACTCTCGTTCGCCCGTTCCATCGACCCCATTGTGGCGAGCGAACACGCGATTACCCGGACTTCGGTGACAAACGAACGCGATATCGAAAAAGGCCGCACCATGGGCCGCAAGTTCACCGTTCCTTATGCCCTCTACCGGGCCCACGGAACCGTAAATCCGTTCCTCGCGGACAACGTGGATACCGATGGAAACCAGTTGGGAACGGGTTTCTCGGAGGAGGACTTGGAATTGCTGCTCCAGGCGCTGGAAAACGCGTTCCAATTTGACGCATCCGCCGCACGACCGGCCGGAAGCATGGCCGTTCGTTCGTTGATCGTTTTCAAACACGACAACCAACTCGGTAAAGCACCGAGCCATAAGCTCTTCGACCTAATCCAAGTGAATCGGAAAGACGGTATTCAGGTCCCTCGAGCGTTCGACGATTACGAAGTAATGGTAAGAGAGTCAGAAGTCCCGGAAGGCGTCACCCTGATCCGGCGGCTCTAACGGGTCTCTTCGGCCACCCTCACTTGCGGCAGGTGGACGAAGTGTCCGTCGCGGGTGAGGAGGAGGCCGTGAACTTCATGGGTGCCGGCGGCGATCCAGATGTCGTTTGTCGGAATCGGCGTTCCTTGATTCTGCAAATGCAGCACGAATTCTCCATAGATCTCCGCGGTCCGGCGTCCGACCGGAAGAAGTTCGACTTGTGGCTCGCCCAAAAAGGCTTCGAGCGAAGCGGTGTTCTTCGAAAATTCGCAACCCTTGCGAAAACCGTGAATCAATTCCCCTACGACCACCGCCGGGACCAATACGCGGTCGGCCTTTGCCAGCCAATCGTGCCAGTACCCCGTCCTGCGCCAATCACTGTAAGCGTTCGTGTCCAGAACAACGGTCAGGTCCATAACTCCTCGTCGATCCGTTTGAGGTCCTTTTCCAAAAACTTGTCCCACTCAGGACCGAAATCCGAGTCGCCCGCGTACTTGTCGAGGTTCGTCTGTCGCGGTCGCTCGGCGCCGAGTCCCCGGTGCAAGCTTTCCCGGAGCACTTCGTTCATAGAGACGCCACGCCGCTTCGCCTCGGCCTTCGCCTTGGCCACGCACGCGTCGTCCACCCGCCTGATTGTCACTTGCTTCATGCATGCACTATTGCTTAAAAAGTGCATGCAGTCAAGCCGGCACGCTCCAGTCCGACGAGTGTCGCCGGATTGACTTCGCACAATAGCACAGTTAATGTGCTATTATGAAAACAAAAAACATCACGGTGAAAATCGACGAGGAGACTTACCGCAAAGCGCGGATCCGTGCAGCGAAGCGTGGCACTTCGGTCAGCGCCATGGTGCGGAATTTCCTGGCTTCGCAAGAGGAAGATGAGACGGATCCCGAAGCGCGTCGAATCACCTCTTTGGAAGCGCTTTACCGAAAGGCAGATGGGCGGGCCAAATCGTCGAAGAAGGGCCTAAAGCCTCTTACCCGGGAAGAGATCTATGCCGAGCGCTTTCGTTGACACCAACATCCTGGTTTACGCGGCGCACGAGGTGGTTCCGGTTCCGCGAAAGACCCGCATTGCTCGTGAGATCCTTCTCCAGCGCGATCTCCACATTTCGGTGCAGGTCCTGA
>PXBO01000119.1 GCA_003566885.1 Opitutia bacterium
CCAGGCCTCGCCGTCCCACCGCTCCACGCGTATGGGGCGGCCGTAGTTCAATGTTCGTTCGCCCCGGTTGGCCACTCGCAGGGCGACCCGGCCGGAAGCGTCGATTTCTGCCGGCTCGGCGATCAATTCCGCCGCGATCGGGCCGTTGTCGGCGTCGACGACCCCCTCCGAAGCGTCGGGTGGCGGCGGAGCGGACTTGTTGGATTCGTGGTTCATGGGGTCTGAATTGACGTGATTGCAGGCGAGGAGGCTCAGGCTGAACAGCGTGATAAGAATCGAATGGTACATGAGAAGGGCGGGCGCGGGGGGATTGTCGGATGAACTGCGGATTCTCTTATGGAAACAGGACTTATTTTTAAAGAACCCGAGGCGGAGGGAATGTCAAACCGCGACCTGGTCATCGATCAGGACGGTATTTAATCGCCGATGATTTTGACCAGGACGCGTTTGCGGCGCATGCCATCGAATTCGCCGTAAAAAATTTGCTCCCAGGGGCCGAAGTCGAGGTTTCCCCCGGTCACGGCCACCACGACCTCCCTTCCCATGATCGTGCGCTTCAGGTGGGCGTCGGCGTTGTCTTCTCCCTTGTTGTGGGCGTACTGGGTATGGGGCTTTTCCGGCGCGAGTTTTTCCAGCCACGTTTCCAGATCGGCGTGCAGGCCGGATTCGTCGTCGTTGATAAAGACGCTGGCGGAAATATGCATGGCGTTGACCAACACGAGCCCTTCGCTGATGCCGCTCTCGCGCAGACAGGCTTCCACCTCCCGGGTGATATTGATTAATTCCCGCCGGCGGCTGGTTTCGAACCAAAGTTCCTTGCGATAGGATTTCATGGGTCAGGTGTTGTGCCTTGGGTGCCGGAGGGTACGCTTCGATTTAGCCACAATAGAGCACATGGATCACAGAATGGATTTGAGTGTGGTGTGTTGTGTCATGAAGCATTGATTTGGTGCGTGTGGCAAGACTTTGGCTTTGGCGCGACCAGCGTTGAACCTAATTTCCGCAGTTCAACCACGAAGCACACGAAGAGCACGAAGGCAAATCGGTGATGAAAAGGCTTTTAAAGAAAGATTGATTCGCTGATTAACCTTCACCTGAAACGTGAACCAGGAAAACGCTCGCATTCTATTGAAGTCTTTCCCTTCGTGCTCATTGGGTTCTTCGTGGTGAAATCAACTGCGGTTTTTAGGTTGGATTTTACTTATTTCTACTGCGACCTTGGTCGAAAACTCGAAAATCCAAAATCCGCGATCCAAAATCCAAAATACCATGACCGATCTCGATCAGCTTGCTTCCGTTCTGCGCCGCATCGACGGGCGCGGTTACAAAGCTTACAAAGACATTCGCGGGGCGTATGTGTTCGACGGGGGGGCGCTGTTTATCGATCACGTGCAGGGTGACCCGTTTGCTTCGCCTTCGAAGGCGCGCGTTCGCCTGGCGGCCTCGACCGCTTTGTTGCCGGCGGAGTTGCACCGGTCGCGGGTGCGTCGGGTGGCGTTGGAGGACTTTCTGGCGCGGCGTGTGCGGAGCGCATTGCGGAAGCGGGGGACGCCGAATCGGGGCATCGGCAAGAGCGGATTAATGCAAATCGATGCCGGACGGCAGGAAGTGCTGGAGCGTGCGGCGGTACGGGTGAGTGCGGATTCGGTGGAGGCGCGCGTCGAGGTCGGGCTGCCCGCCGCCGGGCGGCGAATTCTCGGCCGCGAGGCGGAATCGATGCTGTCCCGCGACCTGTTGGATTCGGTGCGGGAGGCGTTGGTCTGGCGGCCGGAATTTGCGGAGGAAGGCGCCGCTTTTGTTTGTTGCGTGGAGAATCAGGAGTTCATTCGCGGGGAGCTGGCGAGGCGCGGTCTCACCGCGTTTGTGGCCGACGGCTCCGTGCTGCCGCGGGCCAGCGGGGTAAGCGACCGGCCCATGGCGGCGGAGGAAGCGGTTGGGTTTCGGTCGCCGGAAACGATGCGAGTTGAATTCGAATTGCCGAATCCGGATTCCCGATACACGGGTGAGGACGGGAGTATAACCGGGATGGGAATACCGGAGGGAGTGACCCTCGTCGTGGGCGGAGGGTACCACGGGAAATCGACCCTTCTGCGGGCGATTGAGTTCGGGGTGTATCCGCACATCCCCGGAGACGGTCGTGAATACGTAGTGGCTCGCGGCGACGCCGTAAAGATCCGCGCGGAGGACCGGCGGCGCATTGAAAAGGTGGACCTGTCGTCGTTGATCGGCGAGTTGCCGAACGGCCGGTCGACGGTGGATTTTTCCACGGATGAAGCGTCCGGCAGCACCAGCCAGGCGGCGGCGATTTTGGAGGCGCTCGAAGCGGGATCGCGGTTGCTGCTGGTGGACGAGGACACGGCCGCCACCAATCTTATGGTGCGCGACGCCCGCATGCAGCGTCTGGTCGATCGGGAGAGCGAGCCGATCACCCCGCTCCTGGACCGGATTCGGGAACTGTACGAACGGGAAGGGGTATCGGCGATTCTGGTAATGGGCGGATGCGGGGATTATTTTGACGTCGCCGACACCGTGATCCGTATGCGCGATTACCGGCCGGAGGAGGTGACCGGCGAAGCGAGGGAGATCGCGCGAACCTTGCCCAGCCAACGGGGCTTCGGGGGGGTGGAACCCTTTCGATTGCCCACGGGGCGGGTTCCCGACCCGAGGTCGATCAATCCCCTGAAGGGCCGCGGCAAGGTAAAAATAGAAGCGGAAGGGGTGGACGGCATTCGCTTCGGCGGAGACACCATCGACATGCGGGCCGTCGAACAGGTGGCCGATCCGAGCCAGCTCCGGGCGATCGGTCACTCCCTGCACAAAGCCGGCCGGGAAATGGCGGACGACCGGCCGGATTTGCCCCAACTGCTCGACCGGCTGGAGGAACTGTTGGAGGAGGAATCCGTGGACGGCCTCACGAGTTTCGGCCCGGAGGCGCATCCCGGGAATCTGGCTCGTCCCCGGCGCTACGAGATCGCCGCGGCGCTCAATCGCTTGCGAAGCTTGAAGATCGCGGATGGCGACGCCGGGTAACACTGTTGTTGGTTGTTGGGTTGTTCGTTGTCGGTTGTTGGTGGGAAATGTTTTTAGCGCTGGCGATGTCTTCGAAACGCAAGGTTCGTTCCCGTGCCTCTCGATCATCGGGCGAAGGCCCGATCCCACACGAATTCCGACAACCAGGCTTAATGAGGGCCATTCGGATTACCCTGACCCGGCGGAGCCGGTAGCAAAAAAATATCTGGAGGGCGGCGCTCCCGCGCCGCCGCGGGGTCCGGTGTTCCTGACGTTTGGTGCGTAAGAACCGAAACCCGGCGCTGTTTCCGTCAGGAACGTTTTGCGGCAACGGTCCCGCCAAATGCGGGATTGCCCTCCAGGAAAGATGGGACTAAATTCCGCGGTTTAACCACGAAGGACGCGAAGAACACGAAGGCATATCGTAGGTAAAAGCCATTTAGGGTTCTTTTTCTCAAACCCTTCCCTTCGTGTCCTTTGTGATCTTCGTGGTGAACCCGATCGAGGTTTACGGGTTTAACGTTCTATTTTCCACCCGCTCTTGCGCGGCGGAAAAATCTGCTAAATACTTATATAGTTGTTTAGCGCCTTTTCTTTCTGAATCTTGGTCCGGGTTAGTCGCGTTGGGGGAATGGATTTATGAGTGACAATATTAAGAATTTCGCAGGGTTGGAGAAGCAAGACGTTTTGCCGGCGGGATTTCTGGAGCGGGTGGCGGAGCGGTTCAAGGTATTGGGTGAACCCGCGCGCCTGCGTTTGGTGCATTGCCTGATGGAAGGCGAGAAGTCGGTCGGAACGCTGGTGGAGGAAAGCGGATTGAATCAGGCCAACACTTCGCGGCATCTGCAAGGGCTGGTGCAGGCGGGCTTGCTCGGGCGGAGAAAGGATGGGAATTTTGTTTATTATCGGATTCTGGACCCCAGCGTCTTCGAACTCTGCGATTTGGTCTGTCGAAGCCTGCAGGCGCGGCACCGGGAAGAAGCCGGAGTGCTGCGGCCGGAATAGAGTGGGGTAATGGGGGTTTTCAGCGCCGCTTGCGGCTTGATTTCCCTTTGCGTTTCTTACGGGTGGGGGCGGAGCGTTGCCGCGCGTGGCGCCCGGTGCGGTGACCGTGAGCCGGGTGGGCGCGGGAGGGGAGATTTTTTCGAGCTTCGGCGATGCCCGATTCGTACTCGGCCAGGGAGAAGTCTTCAGTATCCTCCTCCACGGCTTGCGGCGAGGAATCGACTTTCTTGGGCGGAGGAGAAGCGGGTTTTGCCGTCGGATTGGTCTTGGGCCGAGACGGAACCTTTCCAGCCATCGGGTGATCCATACCCCATTCCTCAAGGTATTCGGCGACAAACCGGTAGGTAAGTTTGACCCCGGTTTCGCGAATGATCAGGCGTCGTACCGCTTCGTAGGACCACTCGGAGAAGGCTTTATCGAGACCGGCTTCGGCGGGGAGTTGGGAGGTAACGATAGCTTTGAGGCGTCTGGCGGCCTGTTCCGGCAGGCGGCCTATTTTGGGGCGCCCGCGACGCTTGCGGATGCCTCCCTCACCTTCCGACCGGTACTGCTTGATCCACTGGGATACCGCCTGCCGCGAGAACCCGGTGGCCCGGGCCACGTCGCTCTGAGAACGTTCCCCGGCGAGGATTTGCAGGATGTACCGTTTCTTGATCTCGGGTGAAAGCATGCTGCGCGGTTTGATTTTGTGTAACCATCGCAGGACTGGGAATCAATGAAAAAGGAAGCGGATGGGAGAAATTCAACGCGAACCGGACCTCCCGGCGCCATGTGCGGGAGGTCCGGTCTCCGGTTGGTAAGTCCGGATGGGAGGGGGCTAAGTTCTCCAGACCTGCAGCATGCGCAGGTAATTGGCTCGCTCCAAGGCTTCGGGGTTGGGCGCGCGGTGAAGGCTCATGCTGCCCCGGAGGCGTTGGAGGGAGTCGTATTCCCGTTGCTCCATCCAGGAGGTGAATCCCTTGATCAGGGTCTGCAAGTGTTCCGGACCGAATTTCAGGAGCGACGAGACCACCTGAACGCCGCCGGCGCCGGCCATGATCGCTTTGATGACGTCCTGGGTTTTGTGGACGCCGCCGCTGGCGATCAGGGTGGCTTTGGTCTGTCCGAAGAGGATCGCCAGCCAGCGCAGGCGCTGCCGCAATTCGGAGGAGTGGGACAGCTCCAGGCTGGGCGTGACTTCGAGGCTGTTGATGTCGATATCCGGTTGGTAGAATCGGTTGAAGAGAATGATTCCGTCCACGCCGATGACTTCCAGTTCCTGAACGAAGTGAGGCAATGACGAGAAAAAGGGCGAAAGTTTTACCGCCAGGGGAATGTCGATGTTGCCTTTCACCGCCCGCACGATCTCCAACATGCGACGTTCGATATCCCCGGCCGACTCGGATGGGTCGGTGGGAAGAAAGTACATGTTCAGTTCCAGGGCGGCGGCGCCGGCCTTCTGAATCATGTTGGCGTAATCCACCCAGCCGCCGAGGCGCACCCCGTTGAGGGAGCCGATCACCGGAACCGAGACGGCGTCGCGGATTCGTTCTATTTGTTTGAGATATTCATCGGGACCGAGGGCGAACTCGTCGTCGTCCGGAAAGTAGGAGGTCGCCTCGCCGAACGATTCCTCGTGACGGTCGCGATGGTAGTGGCGAGCGTTCTGATCGAACTCGATCTGCTCCTCGAACAGCGAGTGCATGACTATGGCCGGGGCTCCGGCATCTTCCAGGCGGCGCACCCGGTCGAGTTTATCCACCAGCGGCGAGGCGCCGGGAAGAATCGGGTGGGCGAGTTTCAGTCCGAGATAGTCGGTTTCAAGATTCATTATTCCGAAGGATTCGTTTTGTTTGATTTCAGTGATTGGTTCGTTCGTCCGGGCGCGATCAGGTGGTTTTTCCCTGACCGTTCCCCTGATTTTCCTGCTGAACGCCGAAGGAGGATTCAGCCAGCTGTTCGTAGAGGCGGAAGTGCGCGTGGACGTGCGCCTGTGCCGCCTGGGTCATCCGTTCGGCCCGTTCCGGATCGCTCCGGCCGGCGGCCCGGAATCGAAGTTCGTTCCCGGTGTAGTCGGTCAACGGAATCGACGGAGCGCGCGAGTCGAGCTGGAGGGGGTGCCGTCCCGCGTCGCTCCGGCGGGGGTCGTACCGGAAGATCGGCCAGGCGCCGGATTGGACGGCGAGCTTCTGTTGCTCCATCCCGTTGAACAGGCTGAACCCGTGGGCGATACAGTGGCTGTAGGCGATGATCAGGGACGGGCCCGGGAAGGATTCCGCTTCCTTGAGGGCCTGCAAAGTCTGACTGTCTTTGGCGCCCATAGCGATGCGGGCGACGTAGACCGAGCCGTAGGTCATGGCGATCAGCCCGAGGTCCTTTTTGGGCAGCGGTTTGCCCTTGACGAAGAACTTGGCGGCCGCGCCCATGGGGGTCGACTTGGAGCATTGGCCTCCGGTGTTGGAGTACACTTCGGTATCCATCACCAGG
This sequence comes from Opitutia bacterium, assembly GCA_003566885.1. Taxonomy (GTDB): domain Bacteria; phylum Verrucomicrobiota; class Verrucomicrobiia; order Opitutales; family T3Sed10-336; genus SLOW01. The sequence goes on from PXBO01000119.1 coordinate 6,481, forward strand.
ATATTCACGTCGCGGCCGGTGGACAGCACGTGGTCGAGTCCGCCGTATCCGATATCGTATGCCCAGCCGTCGCCGCCTAGAATCCAGACGTTTTTCCGCACCAGGTAGTCCAGCAGAGGATCGATGCGATTTCGTTTTTCATCTGGGATTCCGCGGAGCCGTTCCCTGGCCTGGGCAACGCGTTCGCGCTGAGCGGCGATGGCGCTCTCCGTGCTTTGGTCGGCTTCGAGGAGCGCCTTCACCAGGTCGTCTCCCAGGGCCGAGGCCACATCCGGCAACAAGTCCCGGATCTCGGCGGCCCTTTGATCGATGCCCACTCTTAGACCCAGGCCGAACTCGGCGTTGTCCTCGAAAAGGGAATTGGACCACGCCGGAC
>PXBO01000113.1 GCA_003566885.1 Opitutia bacterium
GTCACCATCCGCAATTCGACCCTGGGGCACCAGGGCATCAACGCCATCGGCACCGGCACCTTCATCCTGGAGAACACCACCGTCTACGGCCGGAGCCTCATCAATCTCCGCTCCGACTACGGCAGCACATGGCGGGGGGAACTCGTCATCCGCGACTGCGTTTTCGTTCCCGCGGCCGGCAGACCGGTCAGCGCGAGCCTGATCGGCGGCTCTAATTCCGGGCAGCACGATTTCGGCTACACCTGTTACATGCCGGAACGTATCACCATCGATACGCTCCATATCGACGACTCGCGGCATCCCGAGAACTATCAGGGACCGGCCATCTTCGCCAACTTCAACCGCAACTTCACCGACGCTTCCTACGTAGAGGAGTTCCCGTATGTCAGGACCGAGGAAATCATCCTCAGGAACGTGACCACCGCAAGCGGCAAGGCCCTGCGGCTTAGCGATAATCCGTTCATGTTCAAAAAGGTCGAAGTCACTACGATCGACGAGGAATAACGGAGGACGGATCGGGCTCAGCCTGGAAACTTTACCAGATTCCGTTACGCGGCAATCTTGAAGATTCCAATCGGATCTGATTAGCTGCCAGTTACACTTTGCGTCAGCGAGCGGGATCGAACGTTTGGACCAGAAATCACTGGTCGTGGCGGACGAGCTTAAACAGACACTCGACCGGTTGCGATAACAAGAAAGCTGCCATGATTCACAACGAAACCGCCAGCGCCGCTACCGAAGCGGTCTCCGGGAAACAGGCAATAGACTCCAGCCGGATCGCCCGAGGTACGGTTCTCTACCGGCGTTCATCCACCACCACCGTCATTTCTCCGAGGTCGTGAGACTCGTCACCGGCAACCTCCGGGATGATGACTTCCCGGGTCAACGACCCATACATCGGCACGTCATCCGACGGCGGCTCAACAGGCACCTGGATGCTGACCGTGAATTCATACCGCCCCGGCGGAACGTCATCCACCCGGAAGGTCCCATCCGCCGAAACGAATACGCGAAACCGTCGCGCTTCCTCAATCGCGCGACGGACCTCCGGCAACCGAGCCCAGTTCCCGTAAGAGTTTACGTCCGATCGATCCGCATCGTCCGGCCAGCGCGGACGTTCCGTACCGAAGGTGACATGAGCATCCTGCCAGTCGAACTCGAGGTCCGGATCGTCGATCGCGAGTTGACCGACAACGGCAGGACCGCTTCCACCGAACCGGACCCGCGTCACCCCTCCCGGCTCGACTTCGACATAGTCATTGCGAACGATGGAATAGCCGCCGGCCGCCCGGTCGACCCAGGCGTGAACCGACTGCCAACCGGGCGGCACCGGATCGATCGTAAACCGTCCGTCCTCGCCGACCGAAGCCCGAAACGCATTGTGGTCGTACTGGATAATGCGGTGCACGTACGCGGAAAGGGATCCCACGGCAACACTTCCGACGGGATTTCCTCCGATAATCGCTTCGCCTTCGATCCGTCCCCATTGCTGCAATCTCACCTCGTCGAGCATGTGAAACTCTTCGGGTGAAAACTCCGCGTAACCTTGTTCATGAACAAAGAGAATCATCCGCGCGGCCGGATCCGGGCTGAGGGAAAAACGCCCCTGTGCGTCCGTCTCCACAAAATCACCCGCGCCCACCCTATTCGTGATCCGCCGGGTAAATCGGCCCGGGCCGAGCGCCGCGTTGCTGTTCGGGGTCAGCAACGCCACCTCGACCCCGGCGAGAGGCGCTCCCTCCGGTGAAAGCACCCGGCCGCTGATGGGAACGCTTCTGTCGAGTGAGAAATCCATAACCTGCTCGCCTCGGGTTAACTGAAACAGTTGCGTAACGGCCGGGACGTAACCCTCGGCCTCCACCCGCAAAGCCGTTACGGTGCCGACCGGTTCCGAAGGCGTGAGTTCATAGCGCCCCCCTTCGTAGTTGACCGGGCGGCGCCTATTCCAGTGCACCGCCGTTTCGCCGGTGTACTGTCCCGTCTGGATCCCGAATTCCTCAATCGGCTCTCCGGTTTCCGCGTCCGTCACCCGCCCGGCGATCCGGGTCGCCTCGTCCAGGACAACGATGTTCTCTTCGCCCGGTGTCAGTTCGCGGTCACGAACCCTCACGTAGCCGGCCTTCCCGATCGAAAATCGAACCGCGTCCTCCGGAGCGGACGACCAGGTGAAACGGCCCGCGTCGTCGGTTTGCCCTCTCCAGTCATAGAGATCGATGCCGTTCCAGTCTGTCGGAATAACCGAAGCCTCCGGAATCGCATCGCCATCGACGTCAACCACGGTCAGCGTCATTTCCCGCCCCGGAGGAAGCCGAAGCTCCAAATCGACCGCTTCATGCGCCGCGGGAATATCCAGAACTGCCGGGCCGTATCCCTCGAGAAGCGCAAAAAGCATCGTCTCCCGGTACCCGAGCCAACGGAAGGCAAACCGTCCGTCCGCTTCAGTCACGATTGATTGCCGGTCGGCATGCCGAATACCGCCGGCGAGAAAGACCATCGCCTCCTCGACGGAATCTCCCGCCGAATCGACAACCCGGCCCTCGATTCGATACCCCCGTTTCAACTCCATCAAAGCACTTCCATTCATCAACTCCGCCGTTTCCAAACGAACCGGATCGACCCACCGATTCTCATTTTGAACGGTGAGAAAGCGCTGTGTGGGAAAGTCCGAATGGGTCACCGTGATTTCCAGGTTCTCATACGGCTCGGGAATTCCGGAGGCCCTCCACCTGCCTTCGGCATCGGTTGTCAACACCATCGTTCCCCGACGTATCAGCGTGGATTCTCTTCTTTCGTCATAAAGAACCAGGTCTACTTTCGCTCCCTCGACCGAACGGCCCGCTTCATCCTGGATCACTCCGCCGGCGGTCGCTCCGCCGGCCAGTTGCATCAGATGTTCTTCCGGTACCGCTTCGGACGGCGGCGCCCAGTTCACGCTGGTTGGCGCGAAATCGGGGTGAACCGCGTACACCGTCAGTGAAGTCAGATTGGCGGACGGATACACAATGGCCACCTCGCCCTCGCCGGAGGTCTCGAAGGAACCGAGACGGTAACAACCGCGGTCGTCGCAGAAATTGACCTCGATCGTCGTCCCCGCCAGCGGCTGACCGGTCGTAGCGTTGACCACCCGCAAATGCAAAAACGCTTCCTCGTCGCCGGAAACCGGCGCGGGCGTCGCCGCCTCAACGCTTCCCGTTGGCCGATCGGTGAGGGCGACAACCGCCAGGAGGCCAAAGAGCGTTCCCGCCAGCACCGGCCACCCCCGCGATTTCCTAAAGCGCGCGATCGAGTGTATCCGCATCCGGATTCCGCTCCGTCCCTCCAGGATTCCCACCAGACCCGACGCGGCCGCCGGTCGGCTGAAACCTTGCAGCACCTTCAAAATAGTCCGCCCGTATCCGGTGTCTTCACCGTTTCGGACACGGGACAATGCCAGCGCATCGCAGGCGAGCTCGCGGTCGATTCTCATCCGCCGAAAGCCCAGCCAAAGCACCGGATTGAACCAGTGCAGCGCCTGCAGGATCGCCACGAACCAGTTTACGGCCACGTCGCGCCGACGAATATGCGCCAGCTCATGCAGGAACACATAACGCAGTTCCTCGTCGGACAAGCCGTCAACCATGCCCGGCGGCAAAAGCAGCCTCATGCGGAACACGGCGAACAACGCCGGACCCTGGACGTCCGGAGTCTCGACAATGGCCAAGCCCTTGCCCACACCCATCTCCTCCGCGCAACGCTCAAATATCCGCAAGACCCGCCGGTCCTCCAACGGAGCCCGGCCGCGCAACCGGCGGGCAAACCACACATTCCCCAGGATCAGCCGCCCGAAGAAAAACAGAACCCCCGCCAACCAGATAACGCCAAAGATATGAACCATTCCCCAACCGCCCGATGGTGCGTGGCCCGACGCAAGAGCACTCCTTTCCGTTTCCGTTGTCCCGGTGGCGGCTAGCGCCTCATCCGGCATCTCGCCACCAAAAGCGTGATTCCGTTCCCGCCAGACCAACTCGGAACGCGCGAACCATTCGGGAACCGCCGGCGCGGCGGCCTCCGGCGCGATCCTGACGGCGGCAGGCACCACCGTATCCACATTGGTCAGACTGTAAATACTGACCGGCGCTTCCGGCGTGACCGGAAGCGCGAGCCTGACCACCACCAGGAGCCATAGCGCATAGCGCCACTTGGGCGCCAAACGCGTTTTGAACACCCATTGCGCGACCAGGATAAGCAGCACCAACACCGACGCCTGCCAGGAAGCGCGCCACAACCAGAAAAGCAATTCATGTAATTCCATGGGTAATTGGGTTGGGGGTTATTGTTTCTTTTCCAATATCTTACGCAGTTCGTCCAAGTCGGCTTGGGAGAGCTTTTCCTTCTCGGCAAAGTGAACCAGCAACGGCTTTACCGATCCGTCGAACACCCGGTCGAGAAACGACTTCGTCTCGGCCTGCACGCACGCCTCCTCGGCGACGAGCGGAGCATAGACGAGACGATTCTTCTGCTTCTCCACACGGACCGCCCCCTTCTTCTGCAAGCGGTGAAGAAGGGTTTTAATGGTGTTCGGGTGCCACGGCTCGGTCGCCGACAACACCTCAACCACCTCCGATGTGGACCGGGGCGAACCCGCCCAAAGCACCTTCATCACCTTCCACTCCGCCTCTGAAATATCCGGGGTCTTCGCCATAATGCCTCCTCGCGATAAATGTAAAACTACACATGTAGTTTCATGAGGCAAGAAGTTTCTTCTTTTTCTTCATGCGACGGTGCAGGGACGACCAGGCGCATGCAACAACGATCAATCGGCGCGGACCGTCGTACCAATTTAGCCCAAATCCGGAGATTTTTCTTTTCAAGTTATACCGTGCGTCATCAGGTTTTCGAAATTCCCTGTAGCGTGTTCGCTTGCGAACGCCTTCTCTGACCCAGGCCTTGGGCAACCCCCCATTGGCGGGATACATGGGCTCCGCCACGGCGGGCAATGGTTTTCCGAAATCTTAATGACGGGGACCGCCACGCGCAGAAAATCCAATACTCCGGGGACCGAGACGCCTTCAGGAATAAATTCTGGGCGGAACCACGCCAACAGAATCGTCCTAGGCATGTAATAGAACGTCGCCACTATGTGCTCCAATTGCAGAGCACCCAGCGCGGAAAGCGGAAGGATCATGGCCACGACTTTATCGGTAACGCTCCTCCCCGCCATCGAAACCCAAACGGCAATACAGACGCAAAGGTTCCCCAGAACAGCGCGTCCGAATAGCTCGTTGAAAGTCAGTTCCGATTCGACCTTTTCAAAGGCCGTTTTCAACTCTTTCTATCGGTTTTCGCAAAGAATGGTTCCATGATGTGCTCCACTTCGGTGCTTTTGCACCTGGGGCACTGCAGTTCCCCTAGTCGCTGCTTTTCCTCACGTTCCGGCAAAGAGAGAACCAAACTGAACGCTTCACCGCAAGACTCGCATTTGTACATGTACTCCGGCATTTAAAAACACCTCCTTACGTACGACTTCTTTTTGGATTTCCGAAAGATCACAGGTTAAGCCCATTTCGCACAGCGAATTTCCGCAACCCTCTGAGGCAATTCAAACTCACACGGCGACGCCCAACTCGCTTTCTGCTACCTCCTCCACTTTTTCCAGTTTAAGCCGCCGGGTTCCTCCGGGGGTTTCCCATTCAATCACATCGCCTTCCGAGAAGCCTAGAATGGCCGTACCGACCGGTGCGAGAACTGAAAGTCGCCGTTGATCAGGATCGGCTTGTTCGGGCATCGAAAGGATCCATTCCTCGGTTTTGGAATTATCAAGGTCCAGCAGGCGGACCCGGGAGTTGATTGTCACCACTCGTGGGGGGATCTCCCAGGCTTCTACCACCACGGCCCGTTCGAGTTCCCGCTGGAGCTCAGCCAACTCGACGCGGGCTTTCGGCAACATCGCGATAATCGCCTTAATTTCAAGGTAATCTTCGGAAGTAATAAATATGGTCTTCAAACCTTTGGCTCTGCTGGAGAGTGCGCGGCGAAAATGATCGCCAAACGAAATATAACAGATTTTCATGTTTTCACCTCATTGTCTGGTGGTTCAATTATCTACCAGGAGAACACCTTGCGGAGAGGCTCATCTCCAGAATGCTCCTCGGTTTCAACTCACCTGCGGCGCCGGTTCGCGGCATGCTGACAGCGGATCGTATCAGCGAACTACGCGACCAGCAACGGTTCGCGAGAATCGCCGTATCGCCCCCTGACAGCGGCCTTTGGAAGATCCGATGGCAGATCGATGGCGTGGGGATGAACCCGTTTGTAGCGTCGCCGGCGATGGCGCTGGCGAAGCCTTCGATCGAGTTTCCGCACCATATTTTCGATCGCGGTGTAAGCGTTTTCGGATTTTTCGGAAACGACCATAACCGGTCCATCGATCTCTATTATCCCACGCGCCGTAAACAATCGCTGAGATTCGCGATTGAGCTCCATTCCGAGTTCGACCCGAATCCGAATGATGCGTCCGTCGTGCCGGACCAGTCGGCTGGTCTTTTCGGTGATGAAGGCTTTCAACGCCTCGGTCAAATCCAATCGGTGGCCAGTCATAATGAGGTCGTGTTCCGTCGTATTCATTGTATCCTGTTCTCCATCTTGTTGTTGTTTCTTCGCACCGCAACCCATCCCCTCGGGTCTTCGCGTTACCTGGGCGGGACCCGGTTCGGCAAAATCCAATAGGATCGCATTTCAAGAATCCTTATCGGCACCACAAGCATGGCCAGGTATGGCCTGCGATTGTTTTCCGCCCGGACGAGAGATTCCGCCGTCGGGTACAATGTATCCGGCAATCGTTTTTAGTTATCCGCCGCATAACCTTAAGGTTGGAAAACGGCGAATCACTCACGATTACCGGGATCTAACAAGGCAAGCGTGTAGAGGGGTTCCACCTCTTCGCAATCGCTTAGTAAATATGAGGTTTGTTCTCACTTCGCTATTATTGATATCCGCCATCGCTGAAAAAGTCAAGTGCAATTTGCGCCATTCAGCCCCCCTTTCGACGGTCTTTCCCTTTGCGAGCTCTGCCCCGCGTTTTTTAGCGAAACATCTCAAATTCCAAATACTCTATCTGAAATGCTTTTTTATGCGGCCTTCAGAGGCCAAATGAAAAGCCGTAGCCCCCTTTCGGGATCAATCATCAAAAGCACGATAAGCAGAGAAAGAAAGGTTTTTTTAGCGCCTGTTATAGATTGGAAAAGCGTACCTTCTGAAAGCCCGCGGTGAATCCTGTAAAGCAGGGCATTCTTGACCCCGTATTGAATCAACAAATACCATAACACCTTCTCGAGGCGCGCTCGAATCACTTGCTTCACCCGCCCTAACAGAACGACCGGATCCTTTTTTGAGGCCTACGGCATTATCATAATGAAAACACCTTTTTGTCTGATCCTCCTGACAGTGTTCGCCGCGAACGCACTCCGCAGTGCCGAATGGGCCCCGGTCGAAGGACGAATAATGACGCCGTGGGCAGCAGAGGTGTCGCCGGACAACGTTCTGCCCGAATACCCGCGGCCAATGATGGTACGGCCGGACTGGTTGAATATGAATGGCCTGTGGGATTATGCGGTTCTGCCAAGAACGGCGTCCCGGCCTGAATCGTTTGACGGAAGGATCCTCGTGCCCTTCCCGCTTGAATCCGCTTTGTCGGGAGTCGGGAAACGGATCACACCGGCGGAAAGGTTGTGGTACCGGCGCACCTTTGAGCTCCCCGGCGATTGGAACATGGATCGCGTGCTCTTGCACTTTGGCGCCGTCGATTGGAAAACGAACGTGTGGGTTAACGGCCAGCACGTCGGGGTTCATCGGGGAGGGCATACGCCGTTCAGTTTCGATGTGACTACCGCGCTTCACGCTTTCGGTCCTCAAGAGATCGTGCTTTCGGTATGGGATCCGACCGACGCCGGGTATCAAGCCCGCGGGAAGCAGGTTCTCGAGCCGAGAACCATCTGGTATACGCCCGTAACCGGCATCTGGCAGACGGTATGGATCGAGCCGCTGCCACAGCGCGCCATCCGGGAGGTAAGAATCACTCCGAATGTGGATGCCGGAAAGGTCGAATTGGAAGTCGACACCTTTGGCGACATCTCCGGGTTTAATGTGAGGGCGACGGTGACGGCGGAAGGTGTGGAGGAAAGCGTCGAATCAGCGAACCGCTCCTTCGCCATCCCAATTGAGAATGCCAGGCTATGGTCGCCGGACGACCCATTCCTCTACGACCTGGTACTCGAACTGATCGCCGATGAGGTGACGATTGACCGAATTGAAAGTTATTTCGGCATGCGCAAGGTCGAGCTACGGAAGGACGATCAGGGCATCAATCGCCTTTTTCTCAACAACGAACCCCTGTTCCACCATGGACTTCTGGACCAGGGTTGGTGGCCGGACGGACTGTACACCGCTCCTACCGACGAAGCCCTGCGTTACGATCTCGAACTGGCTAAAGAATTCGGCTTCAATATGCTGCGCAAACACGTAAAGGTCGAACCCCAGCGCTTGTACTACTGGGCGGACAAGCTGGGAATCCTTGTTTGGCAGGACATGGTTAGCGGCGACGAAACGGTGGAAGGCGGCGATCCCGACCTGGACCGCCTCCCTCAATCCGCCCGGCAGTTCGAATTCGAATATGAACGGATGATCCACAGCCTCTATAATCATCCTAGTATTGTCATGTGGGTGATCTTCAATGAAGGCTGGGGGCAATTTGATACCGAACGGCTCACCGAGTGGACCTACGAGCTCGATCCCACCCGGTTGGTCAACGCCGTCAGCGACTGGACGGACCGGGGGGTGAGCGACGTCAACGACATCCACGCCTACCCCGGTCCGGCCCGCCCTCGACTAGAGGAAGACCGCGCGATCGTGCTGGGTGAATTCGGCGGACTTGGGCTGGCGGTCAGCGGGCACACCTGGCAGGATGAAGATATCTGGGGTTACGAAACCTATCAGGATACCGCCCAACTCACCGACGAGTATCGCCATCTGATGGAAGAACTCTGGATCCTGGCCGGCGAAGGCCTGGCGGCCGCAGTGTACACCCAGACGACGGATGTGGAAACGGAGGTCAACGGTCTGGTGACCTACGACCGAATAGTCGTCAAAATGGATCCCGAGATTGTCGCTCCCATCAACAGAACCCTCTACCGGCTACCCCGAATTGAGATTCTCGTCCCCAACGCCCAGCATGACGTTATCGAATGGCACTACACTTTCGAACCGCCGGCCGAAGGTTGGCCCGACGAGGATTTCGACGACTCAGATTGGCTGACGGGCGCCGGGGGATTCGGAACGGAAGTAACGCCTGGAGCGATCGTCGGCACGGTTTGGGACGCCGACCGAATCTGGCTGCGCCGAACATTCCCGCTCGGTGACTTTGACCCCGAAACGGTCAGATTATCAATCCACCACGATGAAGACGCCGTGGTGTACCTCAACGGCGTGAAAGCCGCGAAACTCGAAGGTTACCTGGCCAACTACACTATCGTGGAAATTCGTCCCGAAGCCCGACAAGCTCTCCGACGGGGAGAAAACACCATCGCCGTCCATTGCCGGGACACCCTTGGCGGGCAGTTTATTGATGTCGGATTGGTGAATTTCTACGCCGAATAGCAGCCCGTCGATTCCAAAACCCCTGGCAGTCTCTCGGACTTTGGCTACCGGCGAAGCCGGACAGACTCCTACCACCTACTTTACGCGTGCGATCGGCTCCGTTTTACGGTTCATTGAGAGCCGACTTCCCGTATGTTCCTACGATTTGACAACATTACCCATCACTACGCCGAATCCGGTACCGTTTTGAAGATTCCACACCTGGAGATAGAGAAAGGCTCGTTCGTGGCCCTCATCGGTCCAAGCGGGTGCGGCAAGAGCACCCTGCTGCGCCTGGTGGCCGGGCTGGAGACCCCCGGCAAGGGAACCCTGACCTTCGGAAATGGAAGCGCGAACAAAGGCCCGCTCCGCACAGGGATCGTTTTCCAGGAGGCCACCCTGCTGCCCTGGCTCAGGGTCGAAGACAACATCGCCCTGCCCCTACGCATTCGCGGCACAAAGGCCGGACCGCGCCGGGAGGCGGCGCGGGAGGAAGCGGCCAGGGTCGGGCTCGAGCAGGCGGTTCATCTCTATCCGGACCAACTTTCGGGCGGTATGAAAATGCGGACCGCCCTGGCCCGGGCGCTGGTGGAGGCGCCGGAGCTCCTGCTCCTGGATGAACCGTTCTCCGCACTCGACGAGATCACCCGCGACCGCTTAAACGAGGACCTTTCGGCGCTGCACGCGGCGCGGACCCGGACCACGCTCCTGGTCACACACTCCGTCACGGAAGCCGCCTTTCTGGCCGACCGCATCCTGGTTCTCAAGACAGCGCCCGGGGAAATCGTCGCCGACATCGCCCACCCGCGTCCGCATCCCCGGGATCCGGAGACCCGCAACGAAGAGGGGTTCCACCAATTGACCGCCGGGCTTTCCCGGTTACTCCGCGAGCACGCCGGCGAATGAGAAAGGACCTTCCGATCCGTTCCTTACTCTGGCCCGCCATTTCGGCCGCGGCGGTCCTCGCCGCCTGGCACCTGGCGGTCCTGATTTACTCACTGCCGGGTTACCTGCTGCCCCTGCCCCACGCAATCGTCCAGGCCGCGGTGGAACGGCGGAGCGATCTGTTGACCGGTTTCGCCGTCACCGGCGGGGCCGCCCTGACCGGGTTGCTCTTATCGGCACTGGCCGGATTCGTTCTGGCCACGCTGCTGGCCTGGTCGCGCGGGTTGCGTCTTTCATTGTTCCCTTACGTCCTGCTCCTGCAAACGGTGCCGGTCGTCATTCTCACCCCGCTCCTGGTCATCTGGATCGGACCCGGCTTTCCCAGCGTAACAGCCATCACCTTTCTGATCACCTTTTTCCCGGTGGTTTCGAACACAGTGCACGGTATGCTCTCGGCGCCCCGGCCCATGCTCGACCTGATGCGAACGTTGCAGGCAGACCGCCGGCAGGAAATGTTTCTCCTGCGCGTGCCCCACGCCCTCCCGCACTACTTCTCCGGTCTGCGCATCGCCGCCACCCTCGCCCCAATCGGAGCGATCGCGGGGGAATTTTTCGCCGGCAGCGGATCCGGAGGCAGCGGCGGCCTCGGCTACCTGGTCATCGTTTACTTCTCCCGGCACGAAACGGACGCCCTCTTCGCCACCGGCCTTCTCGCCTGCCTGATGGGAATCCTCTTCCACAGCGCCGTAGTCCTTTTTCGCCGTTTACTGCACTCCTATTCGCGACTCGTGTGACCTTCGTGCCCGCCTGACGGAACGCGGCAACCGGAAAGAATCCATTTGACAGCAGGCGGGCCTTACTGGGGATCGTGTTTTCTACGGTCCCACTTCCACTCGATAATAACCGGCGGTGAGTTCGCCGGCTTCACGCCAGGCGTCACGCAGGCGGGCGCGAAAACCATGGCGGAAAAACGCGTCGAGCTCCTGCCTCCCGGAACTCTCCACCAGAATTAGGGATCCCAGGCCCCCGAAGGCGCTCACCTGAACCGACAAAGTCATGGGGTCTCCGGGATAGACGGCTTCCTCGAACGCGTCGGCCACCTCGTCCGGGGATACCTCGATTTCCACAATCGGAACTGATTCGCCGAAACGAAACACCCCGACGCGGGCGAAACGGGCCGGACCTCCGGGCCGCTCGGAATCGACCCGGCCAAGGGAGGAAAAAGGAAATCGATCGCGGCCCAGGACAATCTCCCAGGGATCCGCGGCCGTTTCCAATCGCAGGGATAGTTCAGCGGCGGCGGGAGATTCGGCGAACGACAGGCGCGGCGGAAACGGATCGAATAACTCACGCGGTCGCAGCGAACGAATGGCATCCAGGTTGCCGCTGTTGGTATTCCAACGATTCGGCAGGTACAAAGGCGCCGTATCCAATAAGGCAACACGGTCGAATCCTCCGAAATCGTCCAGTTGCGGCTGCTGTCCGGCCGGGGTCAAGGTCAGGTAGGGACGCTCGACCAGAATGGGAGTTTCAGGAACCGGATCGACGCTGAGAAGCACCAGTCCGATCAGATGCACCAGCAAACCGCAGGCCACCGAGATCTTCCAGAATCGCCCGCTGGAGGACACCTTTGGATTCGCGCGCTGCTCCATCGTTCTACCTCCCCTCCGTATCCAGGAAATCACGCCCTTCTCCCCTCACCGAGGGAGCGGCCGCGATCTGGACACGGGCCACTCCGGCCGATCGGGCGAGTTCCGCGACTTCCAGCAAGGTTTGCATCGGGATCCGCCGGTCGGCCCGGATCAGGAGCGAGGCATCCGGATCGTCCCGGAAATGATCCCTTAGACGGTCGACAAAATTGTCGTAGTTAAGAATAGCCCCCTCGAAAAGGAGCATCTCATTCGCGCCGATCGTCAGGACGGCGTCGGTGCGGATACCGACCAGATCATCCGCCGCCACTCGAGGCAGATCGATGGTGATCCCCGGGGCGAAAATGAAACGGGAACTCAACAGGGTGAATCCGAAAACGATCACCAGGATGTCGAACAAGGCAACGACATCGAACCGCAGAGAGGGTTTCTTCAGGCGGGACTGCAGGTTGAGGGGACGCGTTATCATTCGATCGTCCCGTTTCAGATTCCCTTAACCTCGAACTGCTCCTCCTCGACTTCCTTGTCCAGGTCCCGGAGCAAAAATTGCATGATGTCGTTGCCCACCCACTCCATGTCGTGCGCCAGGGCCCGGACCCGGCCGTAAAGGAAATGCTGTGCCAGATAGGCGGGAACGGCGACCGCCAGACCGGCGGCGGTGGTCAGCAGCGCCTGCCAGACTCCTCCGGCCAACAGGCCGGCGTGAGCGTAGGCGCCTTCCGATTGAAGCAGGGAAAACGCGTTGATAAATCCGAGCACCGTTCCCAGAAGGCCGAGCAACGGGGCGACGTGAGCGATGGCCGTGATCGAGCCGATACGCCGTTCCATGGCGGGAATTTCCACCAGCGCCGCCTCCTGGATGGCAAACCGGAGTTTCGCTTCATCCTCCTCGTGATTCAGCAGGCCCGCCTTGACTACGCTCGCCACCGGGCCCGGAGTTTCCTCGCAGACCGTCAAAGCCTCCACCAGGCGACGTTTGCGCAGAATGTTTTTTATGCCCGAAAGAAACTCGGTGGAACGAATCTGGCTCCGGTGCAGATAAAGCGTCCGTTCAATAAACAAAATAAAGCCGATGATACTGAGCAGAAGCAGCAACCACATGACGGGGCCGCCCTTTTCAAACAAACTAAAATCAAAAACGTTCATGATGGCGAAATCAGTCGCTCCAGGTAGTGCTTAGCGGGTGATCAGCGGATTCAACCGCGACCTGGCCAGCGATTCACCAGGCAGTTGATGTGAGAAAATGAGGGAATAGGTCTCCCGAGCTTCGTTCCAACGCTCGGAGTCCTCCAGAAGTCGGGCCAAATGAAACACCGCCCGGGACGCCCAGTACCGGCCCTTGGACCCGAGCCCGGTCAAATCGGCGCTGTCCTCCAGCACCGCGGCGATGACCAGCCAGTAAATCTCACGGGCCCGCTCCGGATTGCCGATCTTCTCATAGGCAAATCCGTATTTGAATCCAGCCTCGGCGCGCATATCCGCGCTGAGGTGCGGCAGGTCGTAAAGGCGTTCCAAGGTAACCAGGGCGCGCTCCAGGAAAGACGCGTCAGCCGTTTCTCCCTGGGCCAGAAAGGTGTCGGCCAGAGATATTTTCACCCGAAACCAGTCCGGGTGATCCGCATAGCGGTTTTCCAACGATTCGTAAATCTGGCGAGCGGTGCCGAAGCTATTCATCTGCCGGAGCAGATCCGCCTGTTTGAGTCGGGCATAGAAGGCGAGTTCGTGGTTCGGATAAGTGTCCACCAACCGCTCGAGATCGGCAATGGCGCGCTCCTCGTACCCATCATCCAACCGCTCCCGGCCGGTGCTTACCGCGGCTTCGTAGAGAGCGATCGGCGCATAAGGACTGTCCGGATAGATATCGGCCAGCGCGGTCAGCAATCTTCGCGCTTCTTCGGCCTGACCCTCCTCTGCCCGATAGCGGGCCTCCACCAGGTAGGAATATACGGCCGGTTCGGCGCCCCGGTTTTCGTCGCGCAATTCCCGCAGGATCGCCACCGCCTCGTCCGACCGGTCGCTCAACAGAAACGCCTGGGCGCGCACCAGACGGGCATAGCCGCGAATAGCGCGGGCCAACTCCGCGGAAAGGTCGGATCCCGCATCCTCGCGTTCCAGCTCGGCGAAAACCTGGTCCAGGAGCGCCAGGGTTTCCTCCGGGCGGTCCGACTCGAAAGCGAGCTGCGCCCGCAGCCAGAGGAAACGAACCCTCAACGCGGCGGGCAGCGGAGCATCCCCGCGCCCTTGAAGCGACTCGCTGACCCGGGTAAAGGCGTCATCAATACGATTGCGCCGCTGCATTTCCTTCAGGAGGTTCCATTCCGCCCTCCAAACGAAATCCAGATCCTCGAGCGTGCGGAATCTCGCTTCGTCCAGGTGCGCCTCAGCCCGATCCAGTCGACCGGCCCGCAGTTCCGCGGTTACGCGTTGAAAAAGGAGGAGGCCGGACGCGATTTCCGCGGCCCCTTCACGCAACACATTGCCGTAGGCATCGGCCGCGTTCTCATAATCTTCCGCCCGGAAATAACAATCCGCCACCAGCACTCCAAGTTCCGTCCGCCGGGCGCCTTCCGGAATCTCGTCGCGCAGGCGACTCACGTAATCGGCCGCCGTTCGGTATTTTTCCTCCTCCCAGGCGATATGTCCCAGCAAACGCAAGGCGTCGCGCCGCAAGCGCGATCCCGGGTACTGGCTGAGGACCCTTTCGGCATCCTCGTTGCCCTGCTCAAAGCGACGTTGCGCAAAGGAAAGCCGGGCGCGAAAGATGAGCAGTTCGTCGATCAGGGGATGCTGCACCTCGGCATCAATCAGTTCCGTGAGCAAATTCTCGAAAAGCTCGCGTTCCTCTCCGGTGGGCAAATCCCGACCGAGTTGGTAAAGCGCCGCGCGCTGGAGCCGGCGCGACCCTCCGGTGACCAGGAGTTCCTCAAACGCGGCCCCGGCCCGCTCCCGGTTTTCACCCGCTACCAGCCCTTCCAGAAAAAGGAATCGATCCCTGGCGTCACGCTCCACCGTGGGAATGCGCGCGCGCCAGGCGGCCGCCTCCGCCAGTGCCTCCTCACGCCGCTCCAACGCTTCCAGGACCAGGACGTATTTCTCGGCGAACCGGTAGACGGCGGCGGTGCCGGCATGAGCTTCCATTTCGCTGCGAACCTCCTCCAGGTAGGCTTCATCCACCGGGCCGGTCAAGAAGCGGGTCCGAAAACGGGCGATCGTGAACTGGGCTCGCTGCGAATTGGATACCGAGGCTTCCTCCGCCTGAAGGTAAAGCGCCTCGGCTTCCTCCGTATGCCCCTCGATTTCCCGCAGGTAGCCGCTAAGAAAGGCGTACCAGGCCGCTTCGGCCGGTCCGAGCGCCCCGGGAGTGATCTCCGCGAGACGGTAGCGCAATTCATCCCACCGCTGCCCCTGCCAGGAAAGTATCCCGCGGCGCAGCAGTACCGCGTCGTTAACCTGTCCGGTGTAGGCCTGCAAAACCCTGGCCGCTTCATCGAAGCGCCCCAGCGCGATCAGGGCGGTACTGAGATCCGTTTCCAGGGAGGGCCGACGGATATCGTTCTCGGGCAACAACTCCATGGCCCGGCGGTAGAGGTCCACCGCCAAGGTCGGAAGGCCCGTACGCAATGCCTCGTCACCGGCATGGCGAAGCCAGATAAAATGGACCAGCCGGTTGCCATGGTCCCCCGGTTCCTCCAGGGCCAGGGGCACCGGAATTTCGGTCGCCGGCGCCGGGGGCGGGTTTCCGGCCAGCACAAAAAAAACCAATCCGATCAGGCACACCGAAGAAAACCCTCTGCCGCCAAAGGGTCGGCCCCACCGGCAACACGCCTCCCCGGGCGGGCCATCTCTGCAAACGGTATCCGTCATCAATCTGCGTAAACTTACCTAATCCGGTTGAAATGACAATGCACAAACGTGGTTCGTTTTACGCTGGTCCTCTTGCAAATCGATCACTATGATTTCATCACAGACCACAAAAATGGGGGTCTGTTTCCCTTCTAAAACCGACACAACCTTCGCCATGGAATACCTTCCCTATATCATTCTTATCGTTATTTTTGTCGCGATGGCGTTGTTCGTCATCGGCATCTACAACCGCCTGGTGACCCTGCGCAATCGATTCAAGAACGCTTTCGCGCAGATCGACGTCCAGTTGAAGCGCCGCTACGACCTCATACCCAATCTGGTGGAAACGGCCAAAGCCTACCTCAAGCACGAACGAGAGACCCTGGAAGCGGTCATTCAGGCCCGCAACACCGCCAGTCAGGCCAATCAGCAAGCGGCCGCCCACCCCGAGGATCCATCCGCCATCAAGGGCCTCATGGGGGCCGAAACGGCACTGACCGGAGCACTGGGCAAACTGTTCGCCCTGTCCGAAGCCTATCCCGACCTGAAGGCCAATCAGAACATGGCCCAGCTCACCGAGGAATTGTCCTCCACCGAAAACAAGATCGCCTTCGCCCGGCAGGCATTCAACGACGCGGTGATGCGGTACAACACCGAGCGGGAGAAATTTCCCAACAACGTTATCGCCGCGCCCTTCAACTTCCAGCCGGCCCAGCTCTTCGAAATCGAAAGCCCCGCCCATCGGGAAGCGCCTAAAGTGTCGTTCGGACAGTAAACGGGAAACGGATTACCCCTTCCGATGGATTTTTTCGCTTCCCAGGACCGCGCCAAAAGGCAAACGCTGCTGTTGCTCAGCCTTTACCTCCTGGCCATCGTCGCGATCGTCGTTTCGATTTACGCCCTCACCATGGTCGCGGTGACCTTTTCCGACGTCGATGTGAGACCGAGAAGCGTCGAGGCCCCATGGGAATCGGCGCCGTTCTGGGACCCCTTGATCTTCTTGTGGGTGGCGATCGGCACCTTGCTGGTGATCGGCGCCGGATCCGGTTACCGGATCCTGGAACTGCGCGGCGACGGAGGCCGGGTGGCGCGACTGCTCGGCGGCACGCCCGTGGTCCCCTCCTCCGACGATCCCGCCGCCCGCCGTCTGATCAACGTGGTGGAGGAGATGTCCATCGCCTCGGGAATGCCCGTGCCCGAAATGTATGTTCTCGAGCAGGAAACAGGCATCAATGCGTTCGCGGCCGGAACATCGCCCGAAAACGCCGCAGTGGCCGTAACCCGGGGCGCGCTTGAAACCCTGAGCCGGGACGAATTACAGGGGGTCATCGCCCACGAATTCAGTCACATCCTCAACGGCGACATGCGCCTGAACACGCGTCTGATGGGCTTGCTCAACGGTATTCTGATCATTCACCTGATCGGCATGGTGATCCTTCGCGGGCTCTTCGTGTCCAGGCGAGGCATGCGGGTGGCGCCGCGCTCGGGTGGCCGGGGCCGCGGCGACGCGGGAATCCTCGTCATCGCGGTCGTCGCGATCGGTCTTACTGTCATCGGCTACCTGGGCGTCGTCTTCGCCCGCCTGATACAAAGCGCCGTTTCCCGGCAGCGCGAATACCTGGCCGACGCCGCCGCCGTCCAATACACCCGCAACCCGGAAGGCATCTCCGGCGCGCTCAAAAAGATCGGGGGGCTCATTTTCAAGGGCCAGGTCCGTTCCGCACACGCGGTGGAGGCGGGGCATTTCTTTTTCGCCAACGCCATGAGCAACTCGGCGGCCAATCTCTTCGCCACCCACCCGCCGCTGCCGCAGCGCATTCGCCGGATCGACCCTTCGTTCGACGGCAAATTCCCCCTGGTAAAATCATCGCTCGCGACCGGGACGATCCTTCCCGACATCCGCGCCAATCCGGAAGCCGTTCGTCCCATGGGCGGCCGTTCCGTCCTGCCCGGGATGCCCGCCATTCCGGTGCGTCTGGACCTTTTGCTGGCCAGCATCGGCACCCTGGGCGACTCCCACCGGCAACGCGCGGCCACGCTCCTGCGGGAGATCCCCGACGCCGTTCGCAACGCGGCTCACGAAACCCTGGGCGCCAAGGCCGTGATCTATTTGCTCTTGTTGTCCCGGGAGGAAAAATTCCGGGAGCGTCAACTCGCGCTGCTCAAGGAAAAAGCCGACCCCCGGGTACTGGACGAATTGGAAAAGCTCCTTCCCCCCATGGAAAACCTCCCCCCGGACGTCCGGCTTCCGCTGCTCGACATTTCCATACCGGCCCTGCGCGAACTCTCGCCCGAGCAATACGACCACTTCAAATCCGTCGTGTCCGATCTCATCCAGGCCGACGAGCAACTGTCCCTGTTCGAGTTTTGCCTGGAAAAAATCCTCTTCCGGCGGCTCGACATCCATTTCTCCCGGGAGGAAAAGCGCATCGCCCAACTCCATTCCTTCCATGCGGTGGCCGATGAAATCGCCCTGCTTCTCTCGGCGCTGGCCCACGCCGGAGAAAAAGACACCGCCAAGGCCTTCCGTGCCGCGATCGCTCGCCTGCCCATGCTGGCCGAACACGCCGGACTGGTCCCGGAAAGCGACTGCACCCCGGAAGCCATAGGCGAGGCACTCGACCGTTTGGACCGGATTTCCCCGCCCATGAAAAAACGTTTTCTGCAGGGCGCCTCCCTGTGTGTCGCTTCCGACGGCAAGATCGCGGTGGAGGAAGGGGAACTGCTGCGCACCTTCGCAGAATGCCTCGGTTGCCCCATGCCCCCGATCCTGGGCGGCGAGGAGAAAAACACCCCCAAAACCGTTCCGGCCTGAAACCGGGGCCGAAACCACTTTTTCCCATCTTCCGATTGAGTTCCCGGTACGCCGGCGTTTGATTCACCCGCATGGCAAACGACCGACCGGAACGAATCGTGTACCTGCTGTCCCGCGACCAGCGTCGACGGGTACGCTGCGCCATTCGCCTCACCCGCCTCCTCAATTGGAAAGCCTTCCGGCCGGCGCCGATAAAACGACTGACCGAACTGATGCAAAGCGGTTACGCCGACTACCGTCGAGAAAGCGACAACCGCATCCTCGCGCGCCTCATGTATTACGAAACGCGAGAGGGCGGCGAAGGCATCATCGACGGCCCCGACGGTTGGACCCTGCTGCAGGCCATGGTCGAAACCGGCCGCGCCTTCCTCGCCGACGGCAACCACCTCCGCCTGGCCTGGGGCGAGCCCCGTCCGGCAACCCCGGCCTGGTCGAGCACCCCCGAAGGACGCTGCCAACCCGATTTCCGATGCGAACCCATGCCCGCCTGGTTGACGGCCACCCAGCCCCCTTGTTACGTCGATGTTTCAGAGCAACCCAATTTGATCGGACCCCTCGAATTCGACTGGCCCGACTCCCTGGCCGCCGACTGGCTCAAAGCCGATCCAATGGAAACGGACGCCGCCAAATCCTTTTGCCTGCGCCTCCTCAATCGCTACCCGGATCATCCCATGCCCACCCCCGATGAACTCGGAGGAAACCGGGAGGAGTCGATTCCTCCCGTCCCGAGACTACAACTCCTGCGCCGCGAATCCGACACCCCGCTCGAGCCCGGAACCCTGCACGATCTGAACCAACTGGCCCTGGCCCGCCTTTCTTTTCTTTACGGACCGCGAGAGGTCGCCTTCGACGACGAGCGGTCCACCGTCACCTTCGAGGAAGGAGACCGGCTGCGCCGCTGCCGCCGGGATACCGACGCCGAAAACGAAGCCGCCTTGCAGTTGACTCGACTCGGCTTCGAGCGAAAGCCAACGGAACTGCAGGAATCGCTCTTCGATTTCCACCAGGGGGACCTCCAACTCAAATCCGACGCCCCGCAAACCTGGGCGACTCTGTTAAAAACAGTTTTTCCCGGCATGCGGAAACAGGGTTGGCAAATCGACTTTGAAACCGGCTTCCACCTGGGAATTCCGTCCAATGCCGACTGGATCTCCCGTCTCCAGCAAACCCGCGGCGACTGGTTCTCCTACAGCGTCGGCATTCGCTACGGCCGCCACCGGATCGAAGTCCTCCCCATCCTCCGCGACTTCCTTTACGCCCACCGTCGCCAACCCTATTCGAAGCTGCGCGAACGCCTGGCCGAAAGCACCTTCGTGGTGACCCCCGAAAAATCACGGAAAAGCGCTCTGCTCGTCCCGGGCGAACGTCTCACCGGATTGCTCGACGCCCTTTTCGAACTTCAAGGAGCCAGCCTGGACGGTGACGGCGCCCTGCGGATTTCGCGCTGGCGGGCGGCAGAAATCTCCCTCGACACCGAAACGGAATCACCCGCCGGCCTCGACACCGATTACCTCCGGCGTCTGCGCCGGCGCCTGGGAAGCGAAATCGAACTGACCCCGCCGCCAGACCTTCCTCCGGCGGCGAACAGTTTGCGCGACTACCAAAAAACCGGACTCGCCTGGCTGGAGTTTCTGCGCGAAACCGGCACCCACGGTATTCTGGCCGACGACATGGGCCTGGGGAAAACCCGGCAAACCCTCGTCCACCTCCTGTACGAAAAAGAGCGCCAACGCCTCAAAGGACCGATCCTGGTGATCGCCCCCACCAGCGTCATCGACAACTGGATACGAGAGGCCGCCGCGCACACCCCGGAATTGAGTACCCACCGCCATCAGGGAAAAGACCGCGAGCAGGCTTGGAAATCCGGACGCAAGGCGGATATTACCGTGACCTCGTACCCGCTCCTGCGCCAGGACGCGCGATTGTTTCTGGAAACCGAGTGGGCGTTTGTCATCCTGGACGAAGCCCAGGTCATCAAAAACCCACTCTCCCAAACCGCCCAGATCGCGAGTACACTCAAGGCAGAGCGCCGGCTCTGTCTGTCCGGCACCCCGATGGAGAATCACCTGGGAGATCTCTGGTCGCTCTTCAATTTCCTTATGCCGGGATTCCTCGGCACGGCGGACGCTTTCCGGGAGCAGTTTCGTCGCCCGATAGAAAACGAGGGCGGTGACGAAGGAGCACGCCTGGCGGCCCTCCTCTCCCGTCGCGTATCCCCTTTTATCCTACGCCGGCGCAAAGAGGACGTGGCCCGGGAACTGCCGCCCAAAACCGAGATCACCCACAGCGTCGAATTGTCCTCACGTCAAAGCGAGGCCTACGAAGCCACCCGCCTGCGACTCATCAAGGACGTTCGCAAAATCCTCGAGGAGAGGGGCCTGGAACAGTCGCAAATCTTCGTCCTCGACGCGCTTTTGCAGCTGCGCCTGATCTGCTGCGACCCGCGCCTCGCGCGCCGGGGCGGTTTCGCCTTCGAAGCCGAGGATTCCGCCAAGCTGCAACGCCTGCTCGAACTCCTCGAGGAACTCCTGGCCGAGGGCCGGCGCGTACTGGTTTTTTCCCAATTCGTGCAAATGCTCAACCTGGCCGCCGAAGCAATGGAACGTCGCGAATGGCGATTCCTCCGTCTGACCGGGGAAACCACCGATCGCTCCGCCATCGTCGATGAGTTCGAACGCGGCGACATCCCGGTGCTGCTGATCAGCCTGAAAGCGGGCGGCGTAGGACTCAACCTCACCGCCGCCGATACCGTCATTCATTACGACCCCTGGTGGAATCCGGCGGTCGAAGCCCAGGCCACCGACCGAGCCCACCGGATCGGCCAGGACAAGCCGGTTTTTGTACACCGTCTGATCGCCGCGGATACCGTGGAAACCAAAATCCTCGACCTGCACGCAAAAAAACGGGCGCTGGTGGACTCACTCCTTTCCGGCCAAGCCGACTCCAGGATCGTTCTCGATGAGGCGGCCCTGGATGACCTTTTCGGAGGCATCGACCCGCAGCGTCAGGGAGTCCGATAATACGAAGCCACCACCGACAGCAGAGCCGGGTCGTATTCAAAGGCACGCTCAAAATATTCGGCGGCGCGGTCGGGTTCCCCCAGACCGTGATTGGCCAGGGCCAAACGGAAATAGCCCTCGGCCATCCGTTCGGCGCCCGAGCGCTGACGACTGAACGGATCGAAAAAGTCGACGGTCGTCTCGCGTTCCAACTCCCGTTCCCCGCTTTCTTTTAGGGATCTATAGACAGCTTCGGCTTGTTCGGTGTCACCGAGTTGCTCGTGGGCCCGGGCCACGAAGTAGGCGCACTCCGGCACCCGGGTGCTTCCGCTTGCAGCCCGCCGGAACAGCCGGACGGCCTCATCGCGGTCACCCGCGCGATCCGCCAGTACGGCCTGGTGATAAACCACGATCGTTTCCAATGGGCTGCTGACCGTCTCCAGATTCTCCGGATAGGAGTTCGCCGCCGCGAACCAACTCCCCGCGACTTCAGCCTCGCCGTCGCTCATGGCAGCCCGGCCAATGTTAAGGTGCGAGTAAACCCAGAAGGGATACACGCCGCCGCCGCCCTCCCAGCGCCGGAACTGGTGCGCCTTCATCAATTCGATGGCACGTTCGGATTCCCCGTTCAGGGTCAGCAGTTCGGCAAACACACCCCGGGTATTCTGATCGGCGGCCATCAATTCGGCGTTGGCGGCAAACGGCGCCAGCCGTTCCTCCACCGAAGCCCGAATGGTTTTCAGGTAGGCATCCTGCTCGTAGTAATAACGGGGATCGCGGGGATTCATTTCCAGAGCGCTCCGAATGTGGTGCAGGGTCGCATCGAGGTCGTTTTTCACATTCGCGTAAGCAAAAGCCAGATTGCGGTGCGCGACCGCGATGCCGCTTCCGAGATCGACCGATTGCTCCCAGGCCTCGATGGCGCGTTCGGGTTGAAAATCGTAGTAAATATTGCCGAGATAATACCAGGCCCGGCCATCGCGGGAATCATAGCTCAGGGCGGTCTCCAACGCTTCAACCGTTTCAAAGCGGAAGGGAAACACCCCGACGTGGGAAAGATTGGAAGCGCGGGTGAAAGACGATGAAGCCGCGGCGCGGTCGCCCCGCCGGTGATGGTAGAGACCCAGGTGGTAATGAATGATCGGGTACTCGCTCAGGGAACGCACATCACGCTCCACCGCCAACCGCAGCAGATCGATCGCATCGGCGTAAAATCCGCCGTTGGCATACGCCACCGCCAATTCCAGGTAGTTCTCCCGACAATCCCGCATGAGTGCCGCGAGTTCGTCGCGGATCTCGCTGTCACCGGTGATCAGGCGGAGTTCGTGGAATCCACGAAAATTCAGCGGGTCGATCTGCAGCAAACGCTCCGCCATTCGTTTCGCGTCTCCGTCGCGACCGGCACGGCGCAGGAGCGTCGCCTGGAGACCAAGAACATCCACGCTACGGGCATTGGTGTGACCGGCGTTTTCGACGTGTTGCAGGGCGGCGGATTCGTCCCCCTGACGCGATCTCATGAGCGCCATCTGAAAATGGGCCGCCGAAGCGAAGTTGTAATCCCAGGCAGCTCGCTGGTACAAGGCGTAGGCCTCGCTCTCCCGACGCAGTTGCTCGTAAGCCATGGCCAGGTAATAGAGCGCATCCGCCCTCTCGGGCGTCACGTAATCCCAGGACACCCGCTCCACCGCCGGTTCCAGATACCGAACGGCCGATTCATAATCCCCGTCCTTGATATAAAGAATCCCGGTGCGCAGCAACGCCGGAACGTGCTGGGGATTGAGTTCAATGGCGCGTCGGTAAAAATCACGCGGCTGATAGAAGGCGTCGTGGAACTGTTCGTAGTAGAGGCCCTGGTAGTACAAATCCTCCGCGTCGTCGATGCTTTTGACATCCTGAAGCGGCGCTACCGGTTGCGGCATCGGTTCCTCTTCCAATCTGATGGGGGAATAGGAAATGAGCGTCGCTCCGGAAGCATCCAGGACCGACAAGGTGAGGTCATGAAACGCATACCCACCTGGATCGCCAATCACGTGCTGGAAAGGTTCGCTTGGGCGCAGATCATGTTTCTGCTCGAACAACACCTGGTCACCGGCCGCGACCCGCACCAAAGCGCCGGTAAATGCCCGGTGGACATTTACCCCCATTCGCACGCCGTCGGAAGTCTCCTCGAAAGCCAACACCGCGTTTTCGTTGACCCGTTTGACGTCGCTCAGCCCCTTCAGGGGAGCGAACCAGTACCTGGCCTCCTTGACCTCGCGCGCCTGCAGCCAACTGTAGTCCGGTTGGTTGTCGGAATACGATCCGAACATAAGCTCGATGTAGGGACCGTTCTCAACGGTTAAAAGACCGTCCCACATGGCGCCGCTGGGATTGTTGCCCCAGGACCAGAGTTTCTTGCCCGGATTGACGAATTTGTCGCCGAAAATGACCGTCCCGGCGTTTGCTCCGTGATCGATGCCGGCGATGAAATTGCCCCGATTGCCCCATTCGAAAAACGAAGTAGGCTTGGAGTGGTTTTCCCACCGGCTGACATCGACCCCTTCGCGATAATCGGCCCCATCGAAAACCTGGTAGCTCACCGGCCACTGGCTGAATTGATTCTTCCGATGGTAGGTCGTCCACTGGGTTTCGGGAGGAAAGAGAACCTGGTAATCCACGTTGGCGTGAACGGCGGCGTTGGCGAACACCAGGAGGGTGTTTTGCACCGGGGTGGTGTTGAAGACCCGAATGGTGGTTTCGAAGAGAGTGGATCCCGGATGAAGGGTAACACCGACCACCCAGCGGGTTCGATGCCGCCACTCCGTTTCACCGACCCAGACCGTTTTGGAACCGTCCGCCTGTTCGGTAACGGTGTAGTCGACCGGCGTGAAGGAGGTCGCCCGATGGTGGTGAGGGATATTCCATTCCACCCCGCCGGAAATCCAGGCGCCGGTCATGCCGATCAGGGCCGGTTTCACGACTTCATTATGATAGAGGTAATGATAACCATTCCGTTTGTCGCGCGCGTAATGGATTCGTCCTCCAAGTTCCGGCAGGAAGGAGATCTCGACATATTCGTTCTCGAGAACGATTTCCCGATAGGAGCGATCAACACGATCATTGGTGAGATTGTGAATCAGGGCGTACGGGTAAACCCGCCCCTGTGCCCCCTGGTACCGGCGGCCATTGAAAAAGACCGGATTCGGATCCGGCTCCTTGACCTCGTAGGTCGGAATAACCGAATCCCGCACAGTCACCGAAACCTCGGACGCAAGCCCGTCAGCCGATGGGAACAAAAAACACCCGCCGGCGAAAGCCGCGACGAAAAACGAAATCACTCTATTCATGCCCAGATTTGTCGTGAAGATTCCAAGAATAAAACCCACAACCTGACACCAGCCGAAGGCCCCGCCAAACCCCTGACACGACGACGACCCTAAGTCAAATCTTCAAGGTTTCACCGCCTCAAACCCCTCCGACCTTTTGACTTGCCCCTTCGCCCCTCTCCCTCCATCATCCAACCTAGGATTTCCGTCGTCCGCTTTCCCGCACGAAACCCCCGGTTACTCTCCCCAAAAAAGAAGTGACGGGGCGAAGCTCGTTCGGATTCCGAAAATCCCCCTCACCTCCCGTGGCATCGAACCTTCGCTCGATGATCCCGCCAATATCTCCGCAAACGCCCA
>PXBO01000006.1 GCA_003566885.1 Opitutia bacterium
AAACGTTACGTCAAGCCCACCATGGAGATCATGGCGTCGCTTCCGTCGGTGGTGCTGGGTTTCCTGGCAGCTCTTTGGCTGGCGCCGATCGTCAGCAACGCCGTTCCGTCCGTGGTTGGGGGATCTTTCGGGATCCTGATTTGCGCGGTGGCCATGGGTTGGGCGTGGACTTCCATGCCAATCCGTTGGCGGGTGAAAGTGCCGCAAGGATTTGAGTTCTTGCTGCTCATCGTGCCGGCCCTTTTTGTGGGCTGGCTGGGGTGGCATTTCGGAGCATTTATCGAGCAGGTGTTTTTTGTGGTCACCGATCCCAACACCGGTATGCGGGTGGCCGATTTTCGAATGTGGTACCCGGAAAAGCTGAACCTGCCGTTCGAACAGCGAAACGCCTTTGTGGTCGGATTCGTGATGGGCTTCGCGGTGATCCCGATCATTTTCACGATTTCCGAGGATTCGATGTCGAATGTGCCGGACGCGTTCCGATCCGGCTCTCTGGCACTGGGCGCCAGCCGGTGGCAAACGGCGATCAACATCGTCCTTCCCACGGCCGCTGCCGGGATTTTTTCCGCGTTGATGATCGGCCTGGGACGTGCGGTCGGCGAAACCATGATCGTGGTGATGGCGACCGGCAACGTGCCGGTGACCGAACTGAATCCGTTCACAGGCATGCGGACATTATCCGCCAACATCGCAGTGGAACTTCCTGAAGCGCCTCACTTGGGGACGCTGTACCGGACACTGTTCCTGGGGGCCATGATTCTATTCCTGCTTACCTTCCTCGTGAACACCGTGGCGGAGGTCCTGCGGCAGAAACTGCGTGAGCGGTACCGGGCGGTCGAGTAGGCGTGGAACGGTCTAAACTGTACTTATAGAGCACTTACGAAACTCTTCGCGAAGTTTTCCAAATGAAAGATAAAACTGAAACGGAACAGACGGCCAAAGCGACTCCTAAGGGAGAGGTGTTTGTCTGGATAACCGGCATGGGGCTGGCAATCGGCCTCCTTATGATTTTTGCCTTGTTGTGGGTCGTCTTGAAGAACGGAATCGTGGTGTTCTGGCCGAGTTCCGTGGCTCAGATCGAATTGCGTGAAGACCGGGACAGCACGTTTCGTGGTGGAACGACCGCTGCCGGGGTGATCCTGGAGGAGTACGATCGGGACGTTCGGGATTTGACGGAAGAACAGCTGGAGAGTCCCGACCAGCGGGACCGCAGGCAAATTCGGTTTTTCTCCGGAAATCGGGATGCCTACGGGCAGGCGTTCGCGTATCTGATGTTGGGGGATATCGCCGAGAAGACTTACCCGCCTGAAATCGTTCGAGCCGAACGCATGGAATGGGGGGATGCGATCTTCTTCCCGTTAAGACTGGAGTTGGCTGACGGAACGCAGATTGACGCAGAGGACCCGGATTTTAGAAAACGCTTACGCGAACTGGTGGACGAGGTGCGAGATCGCCGACAGGTAATCAACCGGATCGAACGTCGTGAAATCGGCCGCATCAATCTGGAAATGCGTTCTATCGAACAGGACCTTCGCTACCTCGGTGGTATGGAGGAGCGGACTGAGGCGCAGGAGCGGGAGTGGGAGCGTCTCACGCACCGGTTGGAGGAACTGCGCGGGGATTTTGCTCCGTTGGAGGCACGGGCGCAGGAGCTGCGCGCGACGAACCGGGAGAACCGATTGCACTTTCGCCTGGTGACGGGTGAGGAGCGCTCTCATCATTTGGGAGAAATCGTCAATTTCTATTACCCCAACGATATGTCTTTGGTGGCCAAGGTGGGATTGTTCTTCTTTCACATCTGGGAATTCCTATCCGGCTACCCGCGCGAGGCAAATACTGAAGGCGGTATTTTTCCGGCCATCTTCGGGACGTTCGTGATGACGCTTTTGATGAGTGTCGCCGTCACGCCCTTCGGCGTGCTTGCGGCTATTTATCTCCGCGAATACGCCCGTCAAGGGCCGATGGTACGGGCGGTACGCATCGCCATCAACAATCTCGCCGGGGTGCCCTCCATTGTGTTCGGGGTGTTCGGCCTGGGGTTCTTTATCCTTTTTGTCGGCAACTGGGTTGACGTCCTCTTTTACCCCCGTTCGGTGGAAACCAACACGCCGATGTTCGGCACCGGCGGCATTCTATGGGCGTCGCTTACCCTGGCGTTGATGACCGTGCCGGTGGTGATCGTAGCCACCGAAGAGGCGTTGGCGGCGGTTTCGCGCGGGGTGCGTGAAGGCTCGCTGGCCTGCGGGGCTTCCAAGTGGCAAACCATTCAAAACCTGGTCCTTCCGGCGTCCTTGCCGGGAATCCTTACGGGATTGATCCTGGCCATGGCGCGCGGCGCGGGCGAGGTCGCGCCGCTCATGCTGGTGGGGGTGGTGGCGCTGGCGCCCAATCTGCCGTTGGACACCGTGTTTCCCTTTTTCCACCTCGAGCGCAAGTTCATGCACCTCGGATTCCATATTTATGACCTCGGGTTCCAGTCGCCCGACTCGGAGGCGGCGCAGCCAATGGTTTTCGCCACCACGTTGGTGCTCATTCTGCTCGTCATCCTTCTCAACCTCGGCGCCATTTTGATCCGAAACCACATTCGCAAAAAATACGCGGCCAGCGCTTTTTAACCACGAAGCGCACTCGGAATCCCATTCAGCAAAACGAATCAAGACTCATGAATCCGGAACAAAACCATTCGACAAACACCGGCAACCGGCAGGCCGCAACCTCAAGACAGGAAGTGTCGCAACAGCAGATTCAGGTGGAAGCAAAGGATCTGGGCGAGCGTGCTTCCTACGACCCGCACTACATACGAATTCGGAACTACGACTTCTTTTACGGGGCGACACAGGTGCTTTTCGATATCAACATGGACCTGCCGGAACGGCAGGTGACGGCGTTGATCGGCCCCTCCGGGTGCGGCAAGTCCACGCTTCTGCGGAACCTGAATCGAATGAACGACCTGATCGATGGGATCCGTCACAATGGCGATGTCCTAATCGACGGCGAAAGCATTTATCATCCGCAGTTGGAAGTCATTTCCCTGCGTAAACGGGTGGGAATGGTCTTTCAGAAGTCGAATCCCTTCCCCAAGTCGATCTACGAAAACGTCATTTACAGTTTGCGAGTGGCCGGCGGACGACGCAAGAGCCAGCTCGACGAAGCGGTGGAGCGCAGCCTCAAGCGGGCGGCGCTGTGGGATGAGGTGAAGGACCGACTCCATGAGAGCGCGTTCAGTCTTTCGGGCGGCCAGATGCAGCGTCTCTGTATCGCGCGCGCCATCGCCAACGATCCGGAAATCATTCTGATGGACGAACCCTGTTCCGCGCTCGACCCGATCGCCACCGGAAAGATCGAGGACCTCATTCACGAGTTGAAAGAGAATTACACGATTGTTATCGTGACCCACAACATGCAGCAGGCCGCGCGCGTTTCGGACCGTACCGCCTTTTTCTATCTCGGCAAACTGATCGAATACGGGGAAACGCAGCAGATCTTCATGAATCCGAAGAACAACCAGACCGAAGCTTATGTTTCGGGGCGCTTTGGATAATCGGATATTTGTGGCATTGGGATTTTTTCAACCTAACCAGAAAAAAAGTATGAAACGATTTTTTGATGACGAATTGAACACCATTCGCTCCCACCTCTCGCTGATGGGAGAGAAGGCCATCGAGCAACTGCGCACTGCGATCAAGGCGTTGATTGAGCGTGATCGCGAGGCCGCCGAGCGGGTCCGCCGCAACGACGACATCCTGGACGAACTGGAAGTCAAGATCGATGAGGAGGCCATCCGCTTCGTCGGCCTGCGGGGACCGGTGGCGCGCGATCTGCGGTTGGTGGTCGTAGGCATGAAAGCCGGGCACGACTTGGAGCGGGTGGGCGACGAGGCCAACAATATCGCCAAACGTGCGCTCAAGCTGGTGGACGAGCAACCGGTCAAGGAATACGTGGACATTCCCCGGATGGCGGCCATGGCGGAGGAGATGCTGCGCGACGCCCTGAGCGCGTTTTTCGATGGCGACGAAGCCAAAGCGATCGACGTCTGCCAGCGCGACGGCGAGGTCGATAAAATCAACAAACAGCTCTACCGCGAACTGGTCGGATGCATTTCGGAGAGACCCTCCACCACCACGGCGGCGATCGAGCTGATGTTCGTCTCCAAGTCCCTGGAGCGCATCGCCGACCATGCCACCAATATCGCGGAGGAAGTGATTTACCTCCTCAGGGGTGAGGATGTTCGCCATACCAAAGAGGTGAGTCCGGATTGACCGGACGCCCTGCCGCCGATTGCTGGAGGTGGGAATTATACTCCCCGCCATCACGTTTTGCGAAAATCAGACTGCGGTAGCGGAACCCATGTGCCTTCGGCGCTCGCGCGGGCCGGTGTTTCGAGGGCCGCCGCAAGAGAAAATCTGAATACTTGGTGACGAGAAGGATATATCGTGCGCGGAGAACCGGAATGGTTCGAGTAATGCTTGCCAAGGCCTTGGGATGCCGTGTATCCTTGGCGTATGCCCAGCAAGCATGTCCCTTTGAGCGCCTCTCTCGTCGATTATATCGAGCGGTGCCATAGTCAGAGCGAAGATCCCCTTCTGCATGAGCTTCGGGAGGAGACGCTGGCGCTCGGAGATGTGAGCATTATGCAAATCACCCCGGAGCAGGGCGCGTTTCTTTCGCTCTTGATCGGCGCGCTGGGGGTCCAGCGGCCGATCGAGGTCGGCACTTTTACCGGTTACAGCGCCATCTGTTTGGCCCGGCCGCTTCCGGAAGAAGGGACGTTATTGTGCCTGGATTCCAGTGAGGAATGGACGGACCTGGCGCGGAAATACTGGGAGAGAGCGGGGATATTGGACCGGATTGAGCTAAAATTGGGAGATGCGGAAGAGTCCATCCAATCGATTCCGGAAGAGCCGCTGTTTGATTTTGCGTTTATCGATGCCGACAAGACCCGCTACGACGCCTATTTCGAGTTGCTGCTCCCCAGGCTGGCGAAGGGCAGTGTCATGGTGTTTGACAATATGCTCTGGGGGGGGCGGGTCCTGCCGGAGCCCTTGGTGGAGCCGGATGCGCGAGCAATCAACGCTTTGAATCGCAAGCTGGCTTGCGATCTGCGAGTCGAATCGGTCCTGCTCCCGGTGGCGGATGGTTTGAATATTTGCCGGAAGCTTTGATTGGGAAATAGAAAAGGCCCCGGAGCGGTCCGGAGCCTTTGTCAACGTGGTCTGGATTTCCCTCAATCCACCGGTTCGATGCGGAAAAGACTGGAGGAACCGTGGTCGTTCAGGACGTAGATGTACCCGTCCGGTCCCTCGCGGACATCGCGAATCCGGCCGACCGTTCCCAGCAGGATCTCCTCGTCGTGAATGACTTCGTAATCGCGGATCACCAGGCGCCGTATTCTTTCGCTGCGCAGACCGCCGGCCAGCAGATCGCCCTGCCACCGGGGAAAGCGGTCCGCAGTGACCAGAGCGAGACCGGAAGGGGCATGGGTGGGCAGCAGTTCGTAAACGGGGTCCACCATGCCTTCCATGGTCCGGGCCTGTGCCTCGCGGATTTCCTGTTGGGAGCCGTAATCGAGGCCGAGCGTGACCACGGGCCAGCCGTAGTTCTCTCCCGCCTGGTGGAAATTCAGTTCATCGCCCCCTCGGGGGCCGTGTTCGGTCGACCAGATTTCTCCGTTCTCCGGATTGACGATGAGGCCCTGAATGTTCCGATGGCCGTAGCTGTAGATTTCGTCGTGCGCGTCTTCGTCGTCCTCGAATGGGTTTCCCGCGGCAGGTGAGCCGTCTTCATTCAGCCGCAGCAGGGTTCCGGCATGGTCGCCGAGATCCTGGGCGCGAGGCGGTTGTGCTCCCCGGTCCCCGATGCTCATCAAAAGGTGCCCGTCGTTGGTCCAGGCCAGACGGGAACCGTAGTGGCGGCCCGGACCGGAGCCGCGGTCCTGTGTGAAGATCTGCTCGACATCCACGAGGGATTCCCCGTCCAGCCTTCCCCGCACCAGAGTGGTGGCCGTGCCGCCGCTGGCCCGGCGGGAGTAGGTCAGGTAGATCCAGTCCTGATTGGGGTAATCATGGTGGAGCAGGATGTCCATCAGACCCCCTTGTCCGGTGGCCTGAATGTCGTTGGGCAGACCGGATACCCGGGTCAGCTCACCGTTCTCAAGCAATTGGAGTCTGCCTTCCCGTTCGGTGATCAGCATCCGGCCGTCCGGCAGAAAGGCTACCGCCCAGGGGTGGCGCAGGCCATCCACAACTTCGACAATACGAATGTGATGATACTGGGTGCGTTCTTCGTCTACCACGTTCTCAGCCGCGGACATCAACGGCATTGCCAGAAGCGGCACGGCGGCGAGGAGCAGGGCTTTTTTAGTCGAGCTACGTCGGGTGTGGGGAGGGGAGTGAGGATCGTGGGCTTCGGTAGTGTGATGATTCATGGACATATGTGCTGCGATTCTCGTTTTAGGTTAATGAATGTGAAAGGGATAATGTGCACGTCCGGTGGAATTGCTCAAGGCGACATCGCAGATTGAGGGGGACAAAGAAAGAGCCGGGGAATCCGACATCCCCGGCTCTCAACGTTTTCAGCATCTCGCCGCCAACCCGATTACCTGTACCTTGCAGCCGGGTCGGGGCGAAATTCTTGCCGCGGTCTTACCAATTATGCTTACGGCTGTTGGGGAG
>PXBO01000025.1 GCA_003566885.1 Opitutia bacterium
CGATCAAAACGTTCACATCCAGAAGGCCTTTTAAGGATTCAGGCATCGTCCTCGAACAGATCGGTCACATCGCTGTCGCGCACGGTCCGTCCTTTTCCCGCAGACAACACCGGGCACGGGTATCCCGGCAGACGAACGAAACGTGGCGAACTCTTGCGCACCGGTTCAAGGATCAACCGGTCGCCCTCCTGCGATACCGAGAGGGAATGGCCAGCCTTGAGGCCCAGCTTCCGCCGGTATTTGGCCGGAAGAACAATCTGCCCTTTGCTGGAAAGTTTTTTGATCATCAGGTAAGAACGTCTTACTTCTTCGCCGATTGTCAAGGCATCGGCGCCACCCAACAAAATGACAAGAGATTCGATGGTAACCCATCCTCATGCTGAAATCCACGAGATCCGTAACGATCGTAGTTCTCCACGATGCTTGAAAGACTTGCCGCCCGAAATTATACTTTACAAATGGACGTCCATATGTAAAGTATAATTCCATGATTGAACGCCCGATTTGGATGAATCGATTGGATTCGGCGTGGAGGCAGGCCCCCTTGGTCTGGCTGACTGGAGTACGCCGGGCGGGTAAGACCGTTCTCTCCCGGAGCCTGAATGAAGGGTATTACGTTAATTGCGATCTTCCCAGTTCCGCCGAACGGCTTCGCGACCCGGAGAGTTTCTTTCGCTCTCTTGAGGAACCGCTGGTAATATTTGACGAAGTTCATCAATTGGCCGATCCCAGCCGGATTCTGAAAATCGCGACGGATGCTTTTCCGGAATTGCGGGTGCTGGCGACCGGATCCTCCACGCTCGCCGCAACACAGAAATTCCGCGACAGCCTGACAGGACGCAAGCGAACGGTCCACCTGACGCCTGTGCTGTTCGAAGAATTGGAGTCTTTTGGTATCCGCGACCTGGATCGCCGGTTGTTGCGGGGAGGGCTCCCGCCCGCTCTTCTCGGAGACGCTCCCTCACCGGAGTTTTACGGGGAATGGATGGACTCTTATTATGCCCGCGACGTTCAGGAACTCTTTCGGCTGGCGAAGCGGACGGAGTTTCTGCGATTGCTGGAAATCGTATTCCGACAGAGCGGCGGATTACTGGAGGTGACCAGTCTCTCAAAGCATGCCGGCGTGACCCGCCCGACGATCATGAATTGGCTCGAAGTCTTGCAGGTCACCCACGCCATTCACCTGTTGCGCCCCTATGCCGGCGGCGGACGGCGCGAACTCCTGGCGCAGCCAAAACTCTATGCCTTCGACACCGGCTTCGTATGTTACGCTCGCGGATGGGACACCCTCCGCGCCGATGACCGCGGCCCGCTTTGGGAACACCTGGTCTTGGATATCCTTTTGTCGATCCCTTTGAGATCCGTTCATTTTTGGCGGGATAAACAGAAGCGCGAAGTCGATTTCGTCTTGCCGCGCGGCCGTGAATTTGTCGATGCGATCGAGTGCAAATGGCAGGCGGACGCCTTCGACGGCCATTCCCTTAAGACCTTCCGAACGGCCTATCCGAAAGGCCGAAACTTCGTTGTCAGCCCTCAGGTCGCGCTCTCCTATAAAAGAAGGGTCAAGGGGATGCTGATTGAGTACATTCCGGCCGCGAAGTTGCGGGAAACACTGGCCTCGCACTGATCGCGGCTTGTGGCGACGGCGAGCGGCTGTTTCGATCTCGGAAAGGAGGCTTCGAGCGATACAGAGGGATTATAGCGTCTCAACGACCGACGCATCCAGTCCGAAATGGATCCAGCTACTGGATGGCTGTGCAAACCGGCTCGGTAGAGGTTCAATGTCGCGATCCGGGGGTTGCGTCGCAAACTGAACGGCTATCCGAATAAAAATGCTCTCGTCTCGCTTTGCGGCACGCAGTGCCCAGTCCGGCATCACACGGGTGGCACCCATCGACCGGCGCATCGAATCGATACTGATATCCAGGAATGGATCCCTATCCCCATAACTGAAACGAATGCGATTCGGGTTGAAATCGCCCAGTTCACTATAGTCACCCAGATCCCGGCGCAACGACAACTGAATGAGCGCGACGCGCGCCCGCATCCGTTCCTCGAACTCCTGGTCCATTACCGGATGCTTATCCCGATTCTCCTCCCACCACGAACGCAACCATCTCCGCGCACGCGCGAACGGGTCTTATCCTCAATTTGTTCTGCCTTCACATCTGCTTTCAACTTCCATGCGGCCGTCTCCGGGAGAAACGTTTCCCCACGGATTTCTTCCGGCAGGTGAGCAACGCCTCGCGTGTTAATTTTCATGCCTTGCGGAGTCCAGTCGGCCTCGGCCTGACCTTCCAAGTCATTTGTCTTTCGTTCCGCTTCAGCGCTTCCGGGTTTGGCAATCCAATTCCAGGTTGAAAGGATCGTGCCGTCGTCAAGCTCCAGGCCGCGTTCGGCCATCGGCATGCCGGCTTCCACGCCCATTGCCTCGACTGCGATCTGACGTCTCCCCGATCCGTCGATTAGATAATGCTCGGATCCATGCAGCGGCTCTCGCAACCGGATAGCAGGCGTGTCGGCGTTGTCGTTGTCGCGAACATTTCGATCTGGATGCGAAATGCCACTGCTGGCTGTCTTCGACAGTTCATCCAGGAGAGCGTCGAGTTCGGGTTCGAAGCTTGCGGCCCGCAAATCAGCCAGCAACTGAAGAATCCTCTCCCCCCACTCGATTTTGGCAATGCGGGAGAGGTAGTATTCCTTTCGCGTCTCGGTAATTTCGACTACAGCGGAGGGAGCTCGGCCAATTCTCCCACTCAACGCCTTCGATCCGGGAAAAGTCGTTTGACGCTACGAACCGCAAGCATGGCTCCAAAGTTGAAAACGACATCGGGCTGCATCTTCAAACGTCATTTTCCGATTGCGCGTCGCACCAAGAGCCCCGCGCGCCGACCGATTTGAATCGGCGTGGTCGAACCGTCGAGGGTGAGAAGCGAGGAATCCCGGGATTGCATCTTGATGGATTGGACCGCATCGACCTGCACCAGAAGGGACCTCCCCAGCCGCAGGAAACGACCTTTCGGGAGTTGCTTTCGCCAATCAGCAAGGGGTCGCCGGATGAAGGTGGATGAACCATCCGTAAAATGGACTCGGGTGTAATTGTCTTGCGCCTCGATGTGGGTGATGGAGGCCAAAGGAACAAGGCGTAACCCTCCGTCTTCCTGAAGGGCCACCTTGCCATTGTCCCGCAGACCACCCGGGTCTTCCGGTGAAATCGTTACCCGGCTCAAAGCAGCGGCCAACCGGGCCGGGTGAATCGGCTTCAGCAGGTAGTCGAGCGCATTCACTTCGAAGGCCCGGATCGCGTAACGATCATAGGCGGTTACGAAAATGACCGCCGGCAGCTCGCCCAGCATCCCAATCAAGTCGAAGCCACTGGCGCGCGGAAGTTGTATGTCGAGAAACAGCAGATCCGGGCGCACCCGGGTGCAGATTTCGCGGGCCGTTTCCACATCCCCGGCTTCGCCGACGATTTCCACCTGCGGATGGACGGCCAGCAAAGCGGCGAGGCGTTCGCGTGCCGGGGGTTCGTCGTCAACCAGCAGGGTGCGGATGGACGCGCTCATGCGGGAACCTCCACCGTATCCGGCGAGGAAAGGTCAATTCGCACGGTGACCTGGTCTCCCGCCGCGTTCGACCCGGCACTCAATGTATGGCTGTCCGGATACAAAAGGGCGAGGCGGCGTTTCAAGGTTGTTAATCCGTTGCCCCCTTCGCCATCCGGCTGACCGTTCGCGGGTGGATCCACCCATTTCCCCGAGTTTGTCACTTCAATGGACAATCCTCCGAGGGCGGACCGCCCCACCTTCACGAAAATTTTGCGCGGAAGGGGCGACGTTTTCAAACTGTAGTGGAGGGCATTCTCCAGAAGGGGTTGAAGGAAAACTCCCGGCACCTGAACAGAACGGACATCCGGGTCGATCGCCGTTTCGATTTCAACGGAATCCCGGAAACGCGCCTTTTCCACGGAAAGGTAGCTCGACATGGCGTCAAACTCTTCGCCGATGGTGACGGATGCGGAATTGCGATGGCGCAAGGAGAAGCGAAAGTAATCCGACAATCCGAGCACGATCGCCTCGACCGCCGCGGGATGGCGGGTGAGGTTGGCCAGGATGGCGTTGAAGGAATTGAACAGAAAGTGGGGAGACACTTGGGCGCGGAGCATCAGAAATTCGGCTTCGCGGGCGGCCGCCTCCGCCTTGGCAAGCTCCGCGAGGCGGGCCTGAACCGCCAGGTAGTCGCGTATCCAAAAGTAGAGAAAGGTCCATGAGAAGTAGAGCAGGGAGCGCAAATAGAAAAGACCGACCGGTTGCTCGCTTGTGATTCCCCAGCCGTAATGGAGAATGGTTTCCGAATAAAAGAAATCCACCGCGCCGGTGGCGAAACAGATTGGAACCACCCAAACCAAGAGCCGAACCGGTTGATTCAAACGTAAATCAAGCTGTCGGTAGAGGAACCGGAACCCGCAGGTTGCCAGCAACCCGAACGGCTCGCGCAAAATCGTGACCAGCAGCGCCAGATAAACTGAACCGAAATAGCTGACCTTTAGGGGGAAACTCGCCACGGCCAGAATCACCCACGCCGAGATTTGAATTTTCCAAAAAAGCGGCAGTCTCGCCCAGAGAACACCTACCCCGGAAAATGGCAGCAGCAGGCTGGCGCTGGTTCGCGAGGTCAACGGCGTCCTCCATTCGACTCGCGGCAGTCACGCTCCGACTGAAACCGAATCGTTGCAAGCTCCCGTGCTCCGAATCCGGATAAGGATTCATCATGGTCTAAATCGACTCTGAGCGGTAACTGCACTCTCTAACGATGCCGGGGAAAAGACGGCATTGCAAGGTAACCTTGGTCTCATTCGCCCCGGGATCGGTCCACCTCACCACATTTGCAGTGACAATACAGGAGGATGGTCGGCCAATGCAGCCGATAAGAACTCGAAAAATCATGATTATCCAAAATAAACACTGGGAAAAATGCTCACCGGCGGTGCTTTGGCTCGTCTGCGCGCTTTTCCTGGCGGCTCCCGTCCTGCAAGCCTTCCCCCCCGCTCCCTACTACACCATCTACGGCGATGTCCGGGACCAGTACGGGATGCTGCTTCCCGCGACCGGCTCCTCCGTGATTCTGTATGAGGGATCGAAGGAGATCATGAGGCAGCCGCTCTCGGACACCGGGACGGCCCCCTTTAACTACCAGATTCGCATGCGGATCGATATGTTCCGCCCCGCGACCACCAGTTACAGTTCCCTCGCCCTGAGATCCGGCGCCGATTACTCGCTCGCGGTCAATATCGGCGGCCAGCTCTTCTCTCCCATCGAGATGCGAACGACGCCCGCGGTCGGATCGCCCGCGGGCCGCCGGCGCCTGGACCTGACGCTCGGCGTCGATTCCGATGGCGACGGAATCCCGGATGCCTGGAAAGAATCGCAGCTTTTCCATGCCGGCATCCTGCCGGGCCCGGATGGGTGGGACCTTTCCCTGATCACTCGCGACGGCGACTTCAACGGCGACGGTGTCAGCAACTGGAAACATTACATCGCCGGGACCTATGCCACACTGCCCGACTCCTTCCTCAAACTGGAAATCAAGGAGATGATCGGCACTTTCCCGCACCTGCAATTTTACGCGATCTACGGAAAAATCTACACGTTGGAACATTCGGAGGATCTGGAAAACTGGGCGACCACTTCCTTCTCCGTTGAAATGCCCGGAACCGAAGACCTCGAAATTCGCTCCTCCCTCAACGCAACCACCACCGGAGTGAAAAGCCTTTACCCGGATTCCACCACCTCGGCGGGATTCTACCGCCTTACCGTACGATGAAGACCTTCACCTGCACATTTGCCGTAATTTGCCTCTTCACCTCTGCCGTATCCGCCCAGTGGATCACCCGGGATTACAATCTCGTTGCCGGATGGAATGGCGTCTGGATGGCCGGAGACGCCTCGCACACCACCGTGGGCGAGATTTTTGCCGGGCACCCAGAAGTCACCGAAGTCTGGCGCTGGAACCCGAATCCGGACCAGATTCTCTTCACCGCCAGTCCGTCCACGCCGACCACCCAAAGCGACGAATGGACTGTCTGGAAGCGCGACGATATCCACGAGCAGCTTTTGAAACGCATGGTGGGAAACTCGGCCTACCTGATCCGCACGGAATCGCCGAAGACCGTACAGATCAAACAACTCACCATCCCGCCCGCCGCCACCTGGCTGATCTCCGGGGCGAACTTCCTCGGCTTTCCCGCAGCCGGAGGCGGGACCAGCGCCGGACCGATATTTAACGCCTACTTTGCGAGCTTTCCCTCCGCCGGCACCACGATCCTTGCTCCCGGCGCCCCGATCTACCGCTACATCGGGGGCAATTTGGGGCCGTCGAATCCGATGCAGGTTAATCTCTCCGCCGAGCGCCTGGACCCGAACCGGGCCTATTGGTTTCAGTTTCCGACCGTCAGCAATTTCACCGCCCCGGTGGAGTATGAGGTTCCCGGCACCGCCGGCCTGGCGTTCGGGAGAACCCATTCCGCCATGACCGTCGGCGTGATGAACCGCTCCACAGCCAACATGGTTTTGACCGTGACATTGGAAGAGTCCGAATCGGCTCCG
>PXBO01000116.1 GCA_003566885.1 Opitutia bacterium
ATGATGAGATGTCTGATGGGAATAGCGACCTTCCTGAATATTTCGGTGCGTTTTTCGGTTCCGGAGCAGCGATCACCGTTCTTCTGGTCACCAGCTTGATTACTAGCATGGGTATGCCAGGATATTACATCAACTTGAGATATTGGCCCGGTTTGATTGCCATCGGAATAATCCTCGGATTTCTTTGCACGTGGTCGGATCGCATCAGACTGGAAAGGGCCCGGGCACCTATCAAGCCGGAGCTGGCAACCCAGGAAAAGGCACCAAAAACTTCGCGAGACGATTAGACTTTAACACCGACAACCCGGTATAGATAAAATTCCAAAAGAAAACCTTAAAAACCGCAGGAAATACTTTCAATAGATCACCTTCATCGAAATGAAAAACTCTCCAAATATACTGATCGTTTGGGCTGCCATATTGACTTCGGGGTCGCTGTTCGCTCAAACGGTTTCTCTTGAGATTGCGACAGGTAATTTTGCTGATGTTTCCGGTGATCCGGTTCCGGAGGGAACCCTCTGGGGTATTGTGGTGGACACCACGGGTGCCGGCTTTAGCGGGTCAGTTGCTCAAGGGGGGATGACCACTTTGGAACCGGGAAGCTTCTTACGGGACGGAGCAGGTAACCCGACAGGTGCTTGGTTCGGGGGATTTTATGCGAGCCAGAATTCAGGGCCGCCTCCCGATTCCGATCCGGGATGGTTCGGAACGGCCGCAGGCATTCCTCATGTCGCCGGCCTGGGCGAGGCACGTACTGGTGATCAGTGGGGAATTATTTGGTTTCCGAATATCCAGGAAGGATCGATCCCGTATGGGACAAGTCAGGGATACGGGTTCTTTACTCGTTCGGATCTTACGATTCCCAGTGCCGATTCTACGGAAACCTATTCAAACTTCATTCCCAATGATATCAAAACCGCCGACTGGTTTTTCATAGGTCAGGAAGGTGGCCCTATGTATATCATTCCCGAGCCCTCGGCCTACGCGGCAATGTTGGGATTGGCCATCCTTTGCTTCGTGTCTTTGAAGCGGCAGCTATCGCCCGGACTGAAGAGAGCGAAATGAACTGCGTGCAGTAGCGGTACCGAAATGGACATCTTAAAACAATATCTTGAAACAGCGGCAGGAGTGATCGGCGAACGCACCTCAGGTGAGGAGCGATATGATCGTTTTTTTGGTCAAACGGTATCGTCGGAAGTCTTGGCGTTAGGGTTGAGCCGGGAATAGGACTTTCACCCGGAAGGATTGATCCGGACCTTCGCCTGGCGTGTAGCCGGTGTTCACGCGCAGGATGCCGTCTTGATTGGTTTCAGGGACGTCGCTCCGGCTATCGAAAATCGTTTGGCTCCAGTCGATCTGATCGGACGATGCGTGCACGACATAGGCAATATCAGAACGATTCCCGGGATAAGCAAACAAGAGCCTGGCTTCGCCGTCGTCCCCTATCTCCAGACGCGGCAGGCCGGCTCGGGAAACCGTGCCGGAACCGAGATCAAAAGCATAACGCATGAGGTTGGGTATTCCGATCCGCCCAGGATCGGCCTCGGGACCGGAAATTCCGGGATCGGCGAGATCGACCGGATCAGGGAACGCCATTTGTTGCCAGTCGCCATAAGTCATCGAGCTGCTCGCGTAATCGACAACAACGGACCGCGCCTCCAGTCCGTGGCTCGGGTTGACGGTGCCGTCCAAGGCCTCTGAAGCTCGGTACACATTCAGAAGCGCCCCATCCCGTAGTGCGCGTTCCTCAATTCTACGAACGCCCTGATCGAGTGCGTTTGGAAGTATAATACCCCAGTGCCTTTCGTTGACCGCAACGACCTGGTCATAGAAAGTCGCATAACGATCGTCCGTCTCGCTACCCGTAATTTCCACGGGGCCGGCCGCCAACGGACGTCCTTCGCCGTCTTCGTTGTCGTAAAACACAACGAAATTACGTCCGGGGGAGGCTGTCTCTCCCATAAAGCCACTTCCCTCCTCCGAACCGGATCCGAACGGGAGGACTGTGACAGGAAGCTCGGTGGTCAGAAAATGGTGAAGTTCCTCCCCGTCGTCACCGTCGTTGAGAAGCAGGCGCACGAACACGGTCCCGCCTGGTGTGAACCGAGCGTTGCCGGACGGTTCGGTAACAAACCACCCCGCGTAATTTCCATCCGCATCGGCGGTGAAAGTCAGGTGCCGCGAGCCATGGTCATCCGGTTGAAACCGGGGCGAATCGGTATTGCGCACCCAGTCGGAATTTTCACCGGTGATCAGGATGGAATTTCCCGCGCCATTTTGGCCAAGCGGGTCGTCCGGCACCACGATCCGGTTGCCATACCGATAAGTGGCCTCGGGGGTGAGCCCTTCAATCCGGAGTCGGAAGGCAAAAGGAATGCGATCAAAATTATCGCCGCCGGCATCCTGATCGCCCTGTATAAAGAGAGGCATGATCTCTTCCTGAACCAGGACCGCCTGCACGGAGATATCCTCCTCCGATTCCAGGCCTCCTCCGGTGACGGTCAACGTGTAGGCACCCGGACTGCTAAATCTCACGTCGTCGAACACCGCTCTCCCCGCTTCCATGGTCGACGACAACGTTCCCGAGAGTTCCCCGGGACCGGAGGCCCGGGTAAGAGTCACCTCCTCCTCAAAAGTCGGATCAACCGCTCCACCTTCCAGACGAGCCTCGACAACAAAAGGGAAAGTCGGGCGGTCCACCTGGACCGCGGCCGACGCGGACTCAAAAGCCAGTTTCGAGGCGGCCGGAGGCACCGTTCCCTCCATGGGCACGGCATCGAGAACGACATTATCAAAACGGTTGTTCCCGGACGTTCCGGAAGCTTCCACACCCGTAAACCGGATACGTATGGCAAAGTCCGGATTGTCGTTCGCAGCTTGAATTCCGGAAAAATCGAATTCCAGCACGCGGTAGTCCTCCGTAACATTGATGGCATCGTGTTGCAGCGGCGTCCAATCCGGCTGGTCGGGAGCCGTCCGGTACTCAATAGCCTGGCCGCGCGCCCCGTTGGGCGTCCGATGCACCGCGTAGCTGAACCGAACCTCCTCATACCCGGTGGTGGGAACATTAAACTGCAACGTGCGCGTGTCGGAGGGATTCCGAACGCGCAATCCACTGCCCGCGGTAGCCCCATGACGCGCATTGAGGTCCGTGCCATCGGTATCGTCCATGTATCCTTCTCCCGTTCCGGGATAAGTAATCAGCGCTCCGCCGGTGATGCTATGGTCAGCCGGCACTTCCGACACCACGCCACCAGGCAGCTCGTTGAAGTGCCAGTAGTGCAACGCGACAGGGGAAGCGGCTTCTTCAAAAACCGCGGTCAAGGTTGTATCTTCCGCAAGATCGAGGTTCACCGTCCGCAACCGTTGGTCCCTATCCGTCAATTCCTCCCAATGGGAAAAGCGGTATCCGGGGCGTGCCTGCGCTGTTACCTCAATTGGAACCTGTTGGAAATAACTCCCGGTCCATGGATAGGCCGAAGCACTGACTCCCGGAGTTCCGTAATCGACATTTACCGAATTCACCCGAACGTAACCCGCAACCGGATCCGAAACATTGAGAGTCAGCGCACGTTGGGTCAGGTCAAACTTACCCCTGAGGTGTCCCCAAACGTAACCGGGTCGCTGATTGGCGAAGGTCCTCATATTATTGACATGTCCCGACCAGTTCCCGGGACTCCCCCATCGCTCCACGTGATGAACGATTTCGTCGACCAGTCCGGCCTGCATCTCGTCGATCACACCGATCACGCGTTCGGGTAAGAATGCGGTATTGAGCAAATCGGCGAAACGATTGATGAATTCCTCTCGGAACTCCTGGTTTTCCAGTAGCTCCCTCAGGAGGAAAGTCGAGGCCGAGCCGCGCCACCAATCGTTCGAAGTCTGGGTAACCGCTTCCAGGAGATTATAGGATACGCTGCGGTTATGGCCGAAACCGAAATCGGTGTCGAAGAGGAGCCAACGCCAGCGGCCGTCGTGTCCGTGGGGGGCAAAGGGATCGTATTCCCCGGCCTGGAAACGCCAGAAATCGTTATTGTTATTCGGCCAGTCCGAATTGTTCACAAAAATCTGGGCAACATTGTAGTCGATGAAATTCCCGATATCGATGCGGGTCTTGATGTATTCATAATGCTCGGCACCTGACAACCCGTTCGCTTCGATGTAGGCGATGGTTTGAGTATAATGATTGTCACTGCCCTCTTTGACTGAATGAGGGGAACTGGGACGAAACTCCAGAATATCGACCCGGTCCGGGTCGACCCCATAGGTTCGCGCCAGGTAATGCCTGTCGTAGCGTTCCCTGATATTGTGAATACCCCAATACTGCCCGTTCAGATACACCACTGAGGGCCGATACTCCTGGGTGTCCATGCGCAGGTGCTTCACCAGGCGCTGCATCATGGCGTCACGGAACATGGTTTGGCCATTGTCGTTACCTGAATTTCTGAGCAGCAGGCGATTGTATTCCTCGTACGGGGCGTCCGGAAATACCCGATGCGCAAAGCTGCTTTCATCATACAGACTGCCCCGCGCGTAAAGCCTCAGCGATTTCTGTGGCAAGTTCCGTGTCCAACCACCGTGAATACGTATTCCCGCCTCCTGGGAGAAGCCAATCTCACCGTCGGGTTCGAAAAAAGTGACGTGCGCCGGTCTTTCCCACGCATTTCCCTTCATCATAAAATTCGGGATTCCGGCCACTTCATCACTCCAACCGGGAACGTAAATGCCGTGATACCCGAACAGATCGGGCTGCTCTGCGGCGATACTGATTATCGGCATATCGTATCGGTTCACCACACTGGAATCGACGATATAGGTTTCGGTCACGGTGGCGGAGGGCAAATAACCCTCCTTAAAGGCGCGAGCGCGGACCACGTTGGTCGCACTGCCTTCCCGCGGCAGGTCGGGTAACCCGCTAAACAAGGTCTCGCCGTCCAGCGAAGCGACCTCGATATTGCGGAAACGCGCCTGAGTTTGCCACGTTCCGACCCCCACCTGCCCGGCCATGTTGGGCGAAGCGGAGTCATCGGTGAATCCAAAGATCAACTCGTCGTCGAGCCAGCATTCAAAGCTGTTGCCCTCGGCGCGGATGCGGATGTCGTACCAGACATCGGTCTCGATACTTCCGGCGGTCCGCATACCCTGGAACACGCTGTGCCCCCCGGTTCCGTGTCCCTTTTCCAGGCCGTGGTCGACATTGCCCCAGCCGCCATAGTTCATCTGATAGTAATTGTCGCCGTCGACGCGGAAGAACACCAGGAAACCTTCGTTACCACCGGTCTTGCGAGCCTGGAGTGTCAACTCGTAGTCTTCCCACTCGGTATCGCCGAACATCAGGTGAATGGCCTGCGCCAGCGAAGTTTGCACCAGTTCGTCGCCCTCGATATGCCAGTTTTCGTCCAAAGGCG
This sequence comes from Opitutia bacterium, assembly GCA_003566885.1. GTDB lineage: Bacteria > Verrucomicrobiota > Verrucomicrobiia > Opitutales > T3Sed10-336 > SLOW01. Next base: position 5,409 of record PXBO01000116.1, read on the forward strand.
GTCCCTCACTGGTGTCGATGGTCAACGAGCCCTCGTACAGCGTTGACGTCCGCGGATGACCGTCCGGATCTCCTCCGACGTGCGCGGGATCGGGACGGGAGCTGTCCCGCGTGTAATAAATCTCCACGTCGGGATCCCCGGCCGACAAGGTCAATGCGAAGGGGCTGGTGAAAAAGCCCCCCGCATGGGAAAACTGAGGCGGATCGAGAATCCCGGCGTAGCCGACGGCCTCATCGTTGGATCGTCCGGGCGTCGAACGTTCAAAATAAACCCATTCCCCTCCCCCGTCATCGCTTCGGCCGTAGGATACATCAGGCGGCAATCTCACCGGCGGCACCGTATCCACGACCGTACCGTCGGGCGCGGTCAGTTGCACGGCATTTCCGTCCTTGCTGATACTGAAGTTGGCGTGAAACCTGAGCTCCTCCGCCAGCATTCGATGGGCGGGAATCGGTTCTTCCATGGTCCCGTCCGGAAGGCGCCAGCGCACGGTGAGATGGTCTCCCCCCTCATGTTCCTTCTGCAGGGCGGTTAACAGGTACATTTCACCGGCATCGAGGAAAATCGGGTCGGACTGCTGCTGGGAGAACTTATCCCACTGACGCCAGCTGGACCACTGGTCATCCGGGATATAAGCAATGGGGTCGTCATAATCCGCCACCGAGGTGGATCCAGGCGGATCCAAATACAGACGTCCGGCGTCGTCGCTGGCGATCCAAAAGACGTACTCGCCGGATTCGGGGGGCACGATATACCCTCGCATCCTGGTGCCGTAGTGATCGTCGATGTTTCGCGGAGCCTCAAAATAATCGGTCACGAGGTTCCGGCTGTCGGGCCGGTCCGGGTATATCGGGTGATCGAGGAGCACCGAAACGAACCGGCTGGGGAGGCCGCGGTAGACCTCGCGCCAGATGCCGGTCAATCTATCGCCCTGAGCGGGACGCCGGTCCTTGCCTGAAGTCCAGACCAGCAGGTGTTCACCCGGACCGAGGGTCCAATCGGAGAAGACCCATTGAAAGGGATCATTCGGGTCGTCGGTAAGGCCGTATCCGGCCAGGTTGATGGCGTTTTCGCCCCGATTATAGAGCTCAATCCAATCCTCGTAATCCCCATCCTCGTCGAAAACCGTGGTGCTGTTGTTACCCGTGAGCTCGTTAATCACCAGATCAGCCCGCGCCGAAAACGGTGTCAGCAGGATAAGGGCGAGGCCGAGGACAAAGAAACCGGACGAAGCTGGAGTTTTTCGATCAAACATATTGCAGAATAACACGTTCCCAAACCAGGAGCATCCCGTGCGAACATTAAAAAGACCCCCTCGACCGTCGAGGGAGCACCTGGGACGCAAGGAAGCGCCCAACATATATATCACATCTCGCCCCGCCTATAACGGCCGACCAAACCGAAACGGGATTGCCTTGGGTGCGTCCAGTTATTCAGGTCAGGAATGCGTTTAGGAATCTTGTCATTGAGACCACGGTTGGGTCTCCTGATTTTCATCGTTTTCACGCTCGGTTCGACCGGGGCTCTAATCGCCGAGACCTCGTTTCGACTCTCCGAGATCGGATTCCGGGCCGGAAGCGGCATTGGGAAAGACCATGATTTCCGGCAAACGGAGCTGTTTTCCAGCCTCACAACGCCCTGGGCCAGAACGACCCCATCCGGAAACTTTCGAGCCGATCTGGAAGCGCACGCCGGCGGCGGCATCCTTCGTAATTCCGATGCCACGGCCGCCCTTTTTTACGCTGGGCCGGGCCTGCGCCTGTCCGCCCCCGGGTTTCCCCTTTATCTCACCGCCGGCTCGGCGCCGACCTACCTGACGCGCAGCCGCTTCGGGGATGTGGACCTGGGACAACGCCTGCAATTCACCAGCAGCGCGGCCATCACCCTGATGCTGACACCGGAAATCGGCCTGCGCTACCGCGCGCAACACATGTCCAACGCCCGCCTGGCCCGGCCCAATCCGGGAATCAACACCCATTCCGCCGGAATTGTCATCGTCTTCTGAGCTTCCCTTAATCCGACCGGTCGCCCGAGAGGAATTCCACCGCCTTGATCAGCGCGTGGTTACCGTCCCCGCCCAAGCCGCGATTCAGCAAGGCCTGGTAAAGCGAATGGGCCGTCTTTGCCGCCAGCAAGGGGGTACCGCAAGCGTCGGCCGCTTCCAGGGCCAAGCGAATATCCTTCTGCTGCAACGCGACGGTAAATCCGGGTTTCCAGTCATCCGCCAGAATTTGCGGTCCCCGGTGAGTCAGCATCCACGACCCGGCCGCTCCGTCTTCGATGGCACGCAGAGCGGTTTCCGGATCCACTCCGGCGCGGCGGGCGAAAAGCAGCCCCTCGGCCATGGCGAGGGTATTGCCTACGCCAATGATCTGATTGACCAGTTTGACCACCTGGCCGGATCCCGAGGGACCCACATGGGTGATCTTGTCGCCCAGAGCCTCGAGCACCGGCCGGCAACGCTCCAGGACCTCCCGCTCGCCCCCGACCATAATGGACAAGCTTCCCTTGATCGCACCCAAATCCCCACCGGTTACCGGGGCATCGAGGACGTCGATTCCTTTCTCGGCGCAGCGCCGGGCAAGTTGACGGGTAAAGGCAGGGCTGATCGTGCTCATGTCAATGAGCGTCGAGCCGGGGCGCATGGCACCCAGCGCGCGGCCCTCACCCAGGAGAACGTTTTCCACATCCGGAGTATCGGGCAGCATGGTGATGAGCACATCGCTGTTTTCCGCCACCTCGCTGGCGGATCCAGGTACCCGGGCGCCGGCCTGTTCCGCCTCGATTCGTTTAGCCTCGCTTCGATTATGGGCATACACGCTGAAACCCTTTTTCAGCAGATTGAGACACATCGGCTTGCCCATGAGGCCCAAACCGATGATGCCCACCACGGGAAGAGATGTCCGGTTTTTGCTCATCATCTTGGTATCGCGAATTGAAGTGAAGGATGGAGATCTCCGCCAAACCCAGGGAGCGGAGGTGACGGCGCCAGGGTTGACGCGGAAACGATCTACGCCGACGAAACCCGCCGGCGGTTGCTTAGCTTCTCCGCGCGCAGGATACTGCTGATGGCGAGAAAATCGCTTTCCCGGTCCCGGCTGACAATACAGTAATCGTAATCCACCCAGCGCGCAATTTCTCCGCGGGCGGTGGCGATGCGACGTTCGATTTCTTCGGCGCTGTCCTGCCCCCGGGTCTCCAGACGCTCCCGGATCACATCCGTGGTTTCCGGAGTGACAAAGACGGAGATCACTCGGCCACGCAGCGCGGGTTCCCCGGAGACCGCGCGGCGAAAGGTTTCCGCCCCTTGCACATCGATGTTCAGCAGCAGATCGATCCGGCGGGAAAGTTTGTTCCCGACTTCCGACTTCAAGCAGCCGTAGAGCTGATCGTGCACCCGCGCCCACTCAAAAAAGTCCCCGCTCTCGATGCCTCGCTCGAATGCGTCCCGACTCAAAAAATGGTAATCGACACCATCCGCCTCCCCCTCCCGCGGGGGCCGCGTGGTGGCGGTGACGATTCGTTGGAGAGCCGGAGTTTCGATCAGCATACGATCGCACAGAGTGGTTTTCCCACTGCCGGCCGGGCCGGAAACGATCATCAGAAGTGCGGGGCTTTCGGGAATCGGGGTCATCGGCGTGATCAATAGGTGACGGCAATCACATTCAACAGGGTGCCGTAAGCGAAGAAAATCCCTCCGAGGATGCGGGTGCGCACCTCGCGGGCGAACAGCCATTCAAAGAAATCCCGCAAGCGGTAAGGCACCACTGCCAAATACAGTGCCAGGACGATGCCGACGTACACCAGAGCGACCATGAATAGCCGACTCGCCGGCTCCTGCATCCAGGCGGCGCTCAATAACACCGCCGCCACAAGAAGGTAAACAATGCAAAAGCTGCGCACCGCCAAGAATTCGCGGACGTAAAAATAGGAGAGGAGAGCAATCAGACCGAACCCCACCATCAATTCGCGACTGAACGCGCCGAAATCCGCCTCTCCCAACTGGGTCACAAGATACAAAAACCAGACCGTGGCGACGCTCATACCCACCAGGGCCGCGCGGCGTGAACGGGGGAACCCTTTCACCATCGCCACCACCGGGCGTCCGTTCCACAGCAGGAGGCCTCCGGTCACCACGAGCACCATTCCGGTCAAAAATGTCGCCAGAAACAAATCCATTGTCCTTCTAGTTTGTGATTCCCCTCATACCGATTCCGGCGGTTTCCTCCATCCCGACCAACTCCATCGACCCGTACAGGGAACTGACGGTGGCCCGCTCGACCCGCACCGGAACCAACTGCCCCACCAGCCTCTCGTCGGCTTCGAAAAAAGCCACCCGGTTGCCTCGCGTCCGGCCGGTGTAACCGTTTCCCTTGCGAGCCGGCCCTTCTACCAGGATTTCCTGGGTGGTCCCCAGCAGCGCCTGATTCCGGCGTTGCGAGTGCCGGCTCAAGCACTCCAGCAATTCCCGGTTGCGCGCTTCCTTAACTTCGGAAGGCACCTGGTCCTCCATAGTGGCCGCCGGGGTACCGGAGCGTTTACTGTATTTGAAAATGTAAGCCATATCGTACCCGACTTCATCGAAGAGCTCGATCGTTTGCCTGAAGTCATCGTCCGTCTCCCCGGGAAAACCGACAATAATATCGGTCGAGAAATACATGTGGGGAACGCTCCGCCGGAGATCGTTTACGATTTCGAGGTATTTGCTACGTGAATACGGACGATTCATCAGCCGCAGCATTCGGTCGGACCCGGATTGCAGCGGCAGGTGAACGCACTCACACAGTTTGGGAAGCTCGCGAAAGGCCCGAACCAAGTCGGCGTTAAAGCCGCGGGGATGCGGAGAAGTGAATCGGATGCGCTCGATACCTTCGATTCCGTTCACCCGCTCCAGCAGTTGCACAAAAGGGCTCTTGCCGTCACGCTCCGGAATCTCGCCGCGGCCGTAGCTGGTGACGATCTGGCCGAGCAGTGTGACCTCGCGGGTTCCGCCGGCGGCCAAGCCTTCCACTTCCCGGACGATCTCCTCAATGGGCCGCGCCCGTTCGCGTCCGCGGGTTTTGGGGACGATACAAAAGGTGCAGGCCATGTTGCAGCCCTGCATGATGGAAACGAAAGCGGAGACCCGCTTTCGGTCGGTCAGGTGTTCGCGGATGGTATTCTGCGAGCCTGCTTCCTCGTCAATATCGACAATTGACGACGGGACGGGAATTCCCGCATCTCGCGGGGCGGTCAGTTGATCCAGATAATCGGGCACGTGGTGAAAGCGTTGGGTGCCGACGATCAGGTCGACGTCCGGCAAACGCTCCAGCAGTTCCGCACCCCGGTTCTGCGCCATACAACCCATGAAACCTATGACCAGGCTCGGATTCTCGCGTTTTCTCCGGGCGAGGTACCCCATCTTTCCGATCGCCTTCTGTTCGGCCTGATCCCGCACACTGCAGGTGTTGAGCAGAACGACATCGGCTTCGTCCTCCCGATCGACAATACGGTAGCCACGAGCCACGAGTTGGGAGGCTACGGCCTCCGAATCCCGCTCGTTCATTTGACAACCGTAGGTCTTGATATACACCCGATTCATCGGAAAACCTTCGAATGTGACCCGGCAAGGCTATCGGGTCAAACGGGAAATCGGAGAATCCCGCCCGGAAAAAAACCCTTCCTTGTAAAATTTTCACTGGATTCGGAGCGGGCAATCCCATAGCCATTTTGATCTCGAGACACGCCACATGGAAGGAGTTACTCAAATGATCTCAGCGAAACCGGCCACCATCCTCCTCGCTGAGGACGACACTATCGTGCGCAAGATGGTCACGGATATCCTGGCCCTGGGCCAGTACGTCGTCATTCCCGCCTCCGATGGGGAGGAAGCGTATAATCTCTTCCTGCAACATGAAACCGAGATCGACCTGGTGATCACCGACGTCGTTATGCCGCGCATGAACGGGCGGCAGTTGGGAGAGCGGTGCCGTCTTCGCAACGCGGCCACTCCGATCCTTTACATGTCAGGCTACGTTGACAATTGCCTTGATCCGCGGGAAGCGGTCAAAGATCGCTCCGATTTCATCGCCAAACCCTTTCGCCCCGGAGAGTTCCTGGGCAGGGTCGGAAAACTCCTCAATCAGGACGACCGGAGCAAGGAGATCCGAGCCGCGTCCTGATCCCTCCGCTCCCGCTTTACTCCGTTCGATTAAACGCGACGTAAGCCTCGGAAAGGTCGGTCGCCAGCATCCGAAAGGTCCCCTCTCCCGCATGCAAATTGATGCGGATGGTGAAACGTTTCTCCCGGACAATCGCCTTCCAGGCGGCGACGTTGTCGGGACAGGGATCCCCGCCCTGCAACGCCGGAACGTCATTGTAAAAAATGTCCAACGCGTCCGGATCGAAGACCGCTCCAGACGCTCCGGCCGACGACGCCAGACGACCCCAATTGGGATCCTCACCGTACCAGGAACTCTTGACCAGCAATGAGTTTCCAATCTCTCTCGCCACCTTTTCGGCCTCCTTCTCGTTGGGGGCGCCGGTGATCTGCAATTCCACCACCTTGGTGATCTTTTCTCCGTCGGACACAATCTTCTCCGCCAAACGCTCGTTCACCAGGCGCACCGCTTCGAGAAACCGGCGGTGCAGTTCGTCGCCCGTTCCGGACAGACTCACGCCCGACTTGCCGCTGGACAGGAAAAGAACGGTGTCGTTGGTGCTCATGTCGCCATCAACGGTGATCGCGTTGTAGCTTCCCGGAACGGTGCGATCCAGGGCGTCCCGCAAAAGCGTCGCCGGCACCTTCAGGTCCGTGCCGAGAAAGGCGAGCATAGTGGCCATATTGGGCTCGATCATTCCCGCTCCCTTGGCCATTCCCGCCACGGTAAAGACTCTGCCCTCGTACTCGAAACGCACGGTTACCGTCTTGGGCCGGGTGTCGGAGGTCAGGATGGCTCTGGAGGCATCATTTCCGCTGCCGGCGCCCTCCGTAGCCTGCAAGGCGACCGCACGGATCCCGTTTTCAATTCGCTCCATGGGCAGGGGCCGGCCGATGCGGCCGGTGGAACACACCAGGACACTTCCCGGGGGGGCCCCGATGGCTTTTTCCGTCAACCGCGCCATCTCCTTGGCGTCGGCCATCCCGGCAGGACCGGTGCAGGCATTGGCGTTCCCGCTATTGGCCAGAATGGCGCGAATGCCATCCCCGCCGCCCCTTTCCAGGAGCTCGGCGCAAAGCAGTACCGGCGCCGCTTTGACCACGTTGCGGGTGAACACCCCCGCCGCGGCGCAGGGCTCTTTTGAAGCGATCAACGCCAGGTCCAATCTGCCGTCCCCGGTCCCGCGGACATCACAAGCGACTCCCGCCGAAACAAACCCCGGCACATCGCTCAATCCAGCGGAATCCTCTTCGATTTTAATGTCGTTCATGGCAAACCGTCTCTTGTCCCTCACCCCGATCCCCCCAGGGCGTCATCAGTGGATGGCCGGCGCTAAAGCAGGCCGTCGGTTTCTTCGTACCCCGACCAAAGATTCATGATCTGAACCGCCTGTCCACTGGCTCCCTTCATCAGGTTGTCCTCGGCGGAAACGATCACAAAATTGTCCGTCCGCTCATCGTACACCGCGGAGAGATCAAGACGATTGGTCCCGGTCACCAGGCGGGTGTCGGGAGTCTGGCCGGGAGGCAATAAATGAACAAACGGGCGGCCCTCATAAGCGCGGCGCCAACAGGCGTACAATGCCTCGAGCGAAGTTCCATTGGCGGGGGTCACAATGGTGGTCGCGATGCCCCGCCGCATCGGCGCCAGGTGAGGCACAAACTGAACGACCACCGGGGCGCCGGCGGCGACGCCAAGTTGCTCCTCGATTTCGGACAGGTGACGGTGGTGCGGAATTCCGTAGGCTTTGGCGCTCTCCGCCCGTTCGCAGAAAAGGTAGTCCTCCGCCACCTTTCGACCCGCGCCGCTCACTCCGCTGAAAGACGCGATGGAAATATTCCGCCCGGAAAGCAGTTTCTCTCCAAGCAGAGGCAGTAGGGGAAGCAAAATGCTGGTCGGATAACACCCTGGCGCGGCCACCAGGGGAGTCTGTTTCCAGGAATCCGCCGGGGTGAACTCCGGCAGAACGTAAACCGACTTGGCCAGCAAGTCGGGTGCGGGATGTTCGCTCCCGTAATAATGCCGGTACACCTCCGGCGAGTTCAGGCGAAAATCGGCGCTCAAGTCGATCACCTTCCGGCCCGCCGCGACCAGAGGCACGGCAAACGAAGCTGCCACGCCATGCGGCAAGGCCAAAAACCAAAGATCGACGGCGGCATCCCCCGCCAGCGCGTCCGGGTCGGAATCGACGAACGTCAGCCCCGAATCCCGTCCCCGCAACTCCGGGATCACCTCGGCCACTCCCTTCCCGGCGTGCTGCCGCGAGGTGACCCGGGCCAAGCTCACACGAGGATGCCCGAGCAGCAGGCGGACCAGCAGCTCGCCGGAATAACCCGACGCACCGACGATACCCACATTCATGGCGTTTAAGCGAAGCCCGCCCTCTCTCCCACGAGGAGAGAGAAGGTGCGGCCCCAAAAGAAATCGATTAACGTTTCGAGAACTGGAAGCGTTTGCGAGCGCCCGGCTGACCGGACTTCTTGCGTTCCTTCTCGCGGGGATCCCGTTTGAGGTGACCCGCGCGCTTGAGAGCCACCCTCAACTCAGGATCGAGCTTGAGAAGCGCCCGGGCGATACCGTGGGCCACGGCGACCGCTTGGCCGCCGACTCCGCCGCCGGCAACGCGCACCGCCACATCGACCTTGTCCTTGAAGTCAACGGTGGACAAGGGTTGCAGCGCCTCTCGGGAGAAATGTTCACCGTGGAAATAATCCTCCGGCACCCGGCCATTGATCTGAATGTTGCCGGAACCCGGAATGACGCGAACACGGGCCGAGGCGGTTTTGCGCCGGCCGGTCGCGACAAAGGCAGTGTTGGTCTCGCTCATAAGGATTATTTCAGATTGAGGGATTCGGGATTCTGGGCTTCATGCGGATGGGAAGAACCGCGGTAAACCTTGAGTTTCTTCAACATCCGGCGCGCCAGGCGGTTCTTGGGCAGCATGCCCTTAACCGCGTGCTCGACGATGAATTCGGGGCGCTGCTCACGCATCTCGGGCATCGAGCGGTAGCTCTCACCACCGACGTACCCGGAGTAGAACATGTATTTTTTCTGCTCCTCCTTCTTTCCGGTCAGCGCCACTTTATCCGCGTTGATCACCACTACGAAATCGCCGGTTTCGGTTTGCGGGGTAAAGGTCGGCTTGTTTCTGCCCCGCAGGATGTTGGCCACCTTGACCGCGAGACGGCCCAGGACCACGCCCGATGCGTCGACCACATACCACTTGGGCTGGATCTCGCCTTGTTTTGCTAGATACGTCTTCATGAAAGGAAAAAGGATGAAAATCAAGGGTAAGCGGCGACCTGTCAATACCCCATTTCCATTAGGCGCATTTTCTTGGCGCCTGAAGCGAAACAGCACGGGGGCGCCACCCGGGGGCGGCCGAAGACAGGGTCAAAGGCCCTTGACGAGTTTCAGCCAGCGCAACGCCAAGTCGGAGACCTCGTGCTCCCGTACCCGCACCGGGCCGGGAGTCTCGAAGAAACCCGCCCCGCTCCAGGGGGATTCCTCCCGAAGTTCCTTCGCTTCGCGGAAAGTCTTGAGCTCGTCAAGATCCCGTTTGGCATCGCACAACTGAAGATACTCATCGTATGGCAGCATCACATACTTCCGCTTCCCTTCTTTTTCTATAATCTGAGCCTGATTGCTCATATTCTCCTCCTGCCGGCTCCGGGCCGATACCCGGTGGAAAGGTTAAGTCTTGTAGAAAACACCTCCGAACGAAATACGAAAACGGAACGCGGGAAACCACGTAACGCGCGAAGCAAGCAACAATGCCTCCAAAACGATTGGAATCGCATAAAAAAAAGTGAACAGCGTGAACCTGACTGAACAGCGTGAACCTGACTGAAGTGCACCCTCACGTTACATTCGAGCAACGGTCAGGCAAGAAAAAATGATGGGGTAAAATCAAATAAACGGCTTTAGAATGCTGTGGAGAAGCCGATCCTACGGGAAAACACTAACCTTCCGCAGAATCACCTCACACCCTAAAAGGGCTTCCCCTGATCCAGTGTTAGTACGCTCCCCCACAATCCCATGGGAAGGGAAAAAACCGCCGGACTCCCGCCGCCAAAACGCCGGTCCTCCTCAAAGTTCAAGTTACCTTGAGCAAGGGGTTGGCGAAGAGGTTCCAGTCGAACGGGTCGCAACCCAGGGCCGTCACACCCAGCCTCGGACCCGGACCGCTTCGGCCACACGCGTAACCGCAACCAGGTAGGCGGCCAGGCGCATGTGAACCTTCTGCTCCTCGTGCATCCGGTAGACCGAGGCGTAAGCGTTCACCATGTGCGCCTCCAGTTCACGGTGAACTTTCTCCAAGGGCCAGAAATAATTGTAGGTTCCCTGCACCTGCTCGAAGTAGCTCACCGTCACTCCTCCGGCATTGGCGAGAAAGTCGGGAATCACATGAACCCCCTTTGCCTCCAGGATTTCGTCGGCTTCCGGCGTGGTCGGTCCGTTGGCCAATTCGCAGATCATCCGCGCCCTGACCTCGCCGGCGTTGGCTCCCGTGATCACGCTTTCCATGGCCGCCGGGTAAAGAATATCGACCTCAAGGGCCAGCAATTCCCCGGCGGAAATCTCCCGGGCTCCGGACATTCCGGAAAGCCCGCCGCGACGCCGCTTGTGCTCCACCAGTTCCTCCGGGTCGAACCCGTCCGGGTTGTAAAACGCTCCCGAGGTGTCGGACACGGCCAAGAGTTTCCCTCCACCCAACAGTTCGCGATGCAAGAGCGCCGCAAACTGACCGGCGTTGCCAAACCCCTGAATGGCATAACTTCCCGAGGGATCAATGCCGGTGCGCTGACAGGCTTCGCGCACGCACAGCACCCCGCCGCGAGCGGTGGCGTCTTCACGCCCGAGCGACCCTCCCACCACCAATGGCTTTCCGGTAATGACCGCCGGATGCGACCTGCCGGTAACCACCTCGTATTCGTCCATCATCCAAGCCATGATTTTGGGATTGGTGTACACATCGGGCGCCGGCACGTCGCGATCACCGCCCAACTGCCTCGCCATCACCCGCATCCAGCCTCGAGCCAGACGTTCCTGTTCGCCTTCCGAAAGCTCTTTCGGGTTGCAGGTCACCCCGCCCTTGCCTCCGCCGAGGGGAATCTCCATCACGGACGTCTTCCAGGTCATCCAGGCGGCAAGCGCCCGCACCGTGTCCAGAGTCTCCTCGGGATGCCAGCGCAACCCACCCTTGGTCGGTCCACAGGCATCGTTATACTGCACCCGGTATCCATGGAACACACGCGAATCCCCATTATCCATTTTCACCGGGATGGTGAACTTGTACTCGCGCCGGGGCCAGCGCAGCAAATCGCGCATGGCGGGCTCCAGCTCCAGCATCTCCGCGGCCTGATCAAACTGCCGCTGGGCGATCTTAAAAGGATTCGCGGACGATGATTCCGCGGTTGATTCGGCTGAATTTGACATAGTACGCACAGGGTTTCCGGGCTTCCCGTCTTTAATCGAACATTAATTAAGCTAATTTCAGTACAACCCTCACCCAAGAAACACTAAATGGCATGAATTTTCCTCGGCAATGGGAAAATGCACGGGCGACCCATTTTTCGGTAACTCCGCATCGGTCAGATGCTCACGGATTGGCCGCCAAAGGCTTCAACCCGGCCTCGATTTCTTTGCGTCGACCCTCCAAGAACGGAGGCAGCGCCAAACGTTCTCCCAGAGTTTCGGGCGATTCATCGACGGCGAATCCCGGCTCGTCGGTCGCCAGCTCAAAAAGGATCCCGTTGGGTTCACGAAAGTACAGGCTCTTGAAATAAAACCGGTCCACCGGTCCGCTGGTGGGAATCATAAAGGCCCGCAAGCGCTTTTCCCAGGCTTCGTATTCCTCCATAGTCGGCACCCGGAACGCCACATGGTGAACGCCGCCCGCGCCGGGATGGGCGGGCGCGAGGTCCGGTTCGGCGGCGACATGAACCTCGGCCGCCGGCCCGTCTCCCCCCATGCGATAGACCGCCACGGGGACTTTCCAAGGTTCGAACCAGTACTCGCGTTCCCGGGTCATGGCGAGAACCTCGCGCAACACCTCGTCGGTCCCGCCGGCATCGCGAACGCTGAGCATTACCGGCCCCAGACCGCGGATCTGGTGTTCCGCCGGCACGGGTCCGGCCTCCCAGGGCTCCCATTCGGCGGGATCGGTTTCGTCCGTCACAAGGCTGAGGCGCTGCCCTTCAGGATCCTCAAAATCCAGACATTCCCGGCCGTCCCGTTCCACGATCTCGCCCGGACGGACTTGTTCCGCTGCCAGGCGGCTTCGCCACCACTCCAAGGATTCCCGTCCGCCCACCCGCAGTCCGGTACGCGAGATGGAACAAGAACCCCGTCGCTCCGGACGCGCCGGCCAATCGAAAAAAGTCAAATCGGTCCCCGGCGTGCCGCGTCCGTCAGCGTAGAACAGATGGTACGCGGACACATCGTCCTGATTGACCGTCTTCTTGACCAGCCGCATGCCGAGGGGGCCGGTGTAAAAACGATAATTCTCCGAAGCCCGCGCCGTGATGGCAGTAAGGTGGTGAATTCCCGCCAGCCGTAATTTATGCGGATCCATTCAGGGGAAATATAGTCCACTTTCGGCGCCGGTCCAGCCGCAAGTCACACCGGGGCCGCGACGGCCACAATCTCGTGAGTGACTTGGCATCTCGAGCGAAGCGGGCGTGGGAGTTATGGTCTTGGCGAACCATTCAATTCGGGTCGAAAGGTTCAATTTTGAAATTCTTCGGCTAACGATGCGGGTCTTCGGACGTTGCGAGCCGGTAAAGCTTGCATTAGATTAGAGTCGAAACAGACTCTTCGCCAATTCGAAACCGTCCTCCGGACTCTTTAAACACACCGTTCCGCCACACGACCGAATCCACTTATGAATCTCAAAATTCATCACCAAATCAGGGATCAGATCCGAGCGCCCATCATGCTCGCCGGATGGCCCGGAATGGGTAACGTGGGTTTGGGGGCGGTCAATTACCTGCGGCGCAAACTCAACGCCAGGCCGTTCGCCGAACTGGACATGAGCGAATTGTTCGCCCCCGAGGCGGTGGTGGTCAAAGAAGGCATTGCTGGCTCTTTCTCCGATCTTCCGGCTCACAAGTTCTACTACCTGAACGACCCGGAGATCATCATCTCGGAAAGCGCGGCGCAAATCGGCGGTCCCGGCGGAATGAGTGTGATGAGCAAAATGCTGGATCTGGCCGAGGAAATGCGGGTGCGCGCCATCTACACCGGGGCCGCTTTCGCCATGCCCACCGGACACCGTGAAAACGTCCGCGTCCTCTGCGCCGCGAACAACACGGCTGTTCGCGACTCGCTGACCTCGCTGGGAGTGGAGTCGCTGGTGGAAGGCCACATTTCCGGCATGAACGGGCTGCTCCTGGGTTTCGCCGGCCATCGCAACCTGGATGCCGCCTGCCTCCTGGCCACGATGCCTCAGTACGCGGTCAACATGCCCAATCCCAAATCCTCCCGGGAAATCGTCCGTTTATTCCAGGGCATTCTGGGCGTTTCGCTTGACATGCAGGAGCTCAACCGCGCGGTGGAAAGCACCGAGCACACCATGGAGGAGATCGAAAGCCAAATCCGCACGGCCTTTGCCCAAATGGCGCCGGAGGAGGACGCCGGCCACGAACTCGGTCAGGTCGAGGAGGAAAAAGTGCCGCAGTACGTGATGCATAAAATCGACCGCCTCTTCTCCGAGGTGCAGCAAACGCATTCCCAGGAGAAAGCCGCCGAACTGAAAAGCGAATTGGACAAGTGGAACTTGTACCGTTTCTACGAAGACCGGTTTCTCAACCTGTTCCGCAAGAAACCGGAAGACGACGAGGACGACGTCTGACGAACACGAAATCCCGGCCATTGGGTCGTCGCTCTCCAGGCGCCGGGCGGCGACCCGGCACAAAAAGCATCGCCACATTCGCGACGCCACGGCATGCTGGCGGTTGTCATGGAAGACAAGTGGGCATCAACCGGACTTCCCTCGCTCGATGAGGTTATCACCGGCTTGCGCATCGGAGACAACGTGGTCTGGCAGGTAGACCAGTTGGAACGCTACCGGACCTTCGCCCAGGCGTTTCTGACCCAAGCGGTACGCGACGGACGAACCTGCGTCTATTTGCGTTTCGGTTCCCACCCTCCGATCGGTGAGTTCGCACCGGAAGTGGAAACCCTGGAACTGGATCCCGGCCCGGGATTCGACGTTTTCAGCGCGCAGGTCCACAACGCCATCGAAGAACGCGGCCGGGGCGTGTTTTACGTGTTCGACAACCTGTCGTCCCTGGTGGGGAGCTGGGCGACCGACGAATTGCTGGGCAATTTTTTCCAGATCACCTGCCCCTTTCTGTTCGAGATGGACACCATCGCCTTCTTTGCCCTCACCCGGCGGCAACACGGCGACCGGGCGATCGCGCGAATCCGCGACACCACCCAGGTCCTGATCGACGTCTACGAGACCCGGGACGGACTTTGCCTGCACCCGCTGAAGGTGTGGGGACGTTATTCCCCGCACATGTTCCTGCCCCATCGGCAGGAAGGAGAATCGTGGGAACCGCTATTGCAGAGCGGTCCGGCCGCCGTTTTCGCCACCGAAGGCGGCGCCGATCCCCTGACCGCGGGAAGCCGTCTCATGGCCCCCTGGGAAAGCGTCTACCGCCGACTCACCGCCCTGGCCGAAGCCGCGGCCGAACCAATCGACGAATCGGAACCGGAAGTCGCCGCGCTCAAAGAGGAATTCGCCTCCATGATGCTGGGCGGACCGCCGGAAATTCTGCGGCTGGCCCGCAAATATTTTTCGCTCCGGGATCTTTTCGCCGTCCGGCGCCGGCTGATCGGTTCCGGCCGGATCGGAGGTAAAGCCGCCGGCATGCTGCTGGCGCGGGCCATTCTCAGTCACTCGTCCACCGAGGCTGAACTGGGTGAAGCCCTGGAGCCGCACGACTCGTTTCACATCGGATCGGATGTGTTCTTTTCTTTTCTGGTCGACAACGACCTCTTCACCACGCGACTGAAATTCACCCGTCGCCGGCAGCACGACCCGGAAGAGTTCGCAGCCGTCCGCGAACGTTTCCTGCAGGGCGAATTTTCGCCGGAAATCGTGGAGCAATTCCGCCGCATGCTCGACCACTACGGGCAGGCGCCCATCATCGCGCGCTCGAGCAGTCTGCTGGAGGACGGTTTCGGCAACGCGTTCGCCGGAAAATATCGCAGCGAATTCCTCCCCAACCAGGGCGATCCCGAAGAACGGCTGCAGGCCTTCCTGAACGCGGTCAAACGGGTCTACGCCAGCGCGCTCAATCCAGACGCCCTGGACTACCGGCGGCGTCGCGGACTCGACCAGGCCGACGAACAGATGGCGATCCTGGTGCAGCGGGTTTCCGGCGCCGCGTACCGCCGGTACTTCTTTCCTCCCCTGGCCGGAGTGGCTTTCTCGCGCAACCTTTACGCCTGGAGCGAGGTGCTCGACTCGCGCCAGGGAGTGATTCGCCTCGTCCTCGGCATGGGAACCCGCGCCGTCAACCGGGTGGAACAAGACTACCCCCGCCTGATCGCGATCAGCCATCCCCACCTGCGCCCCGAGGCTCCCGATCGCGTGGCGCATTATTCGCAGCGGCACATCGACCTGATCGATCTTGAAGCCAACACCTTCGCCACCCGGGAGATTCGCGAGGTGATCGATGCCCGCGATTACCCGCAGGCGCACCTTTACCTCTCCGAGTGGAAGGAAGGGCACCTCACCGATCCCGTGACCCGTTTCGTCCGCTCGGAACCGCGGAACTGGCAGGTCACCTTCAACAAACTCCTGCGCCAAACCCCCTTCGCCCGCCTTTTGGGAGGAATGCTATCCCGCCTGGAAGAAGCCTACGGACACCCGGTGGACACCGAATTCACCGCTTGTTTCAACCGCAACGGCTCCCTTTGTATCGATCTCCTGCAGTGCCGTCCCCTGCGCGCCCCCGGAACCGCCGCCCCGATCGAACTGCCCCAGGTTTCCAATAAGTCCCGCCTGCTCTTGCGGGCGTCAAGGGTGGTGACCGGCGGCGATGTCCGCGGCATCGAGCGCCTCCTTTATGTCGATCCGCAGCGCTACTCCCGGATGGAAGACGTCGAAGCAAAGAAGGAAATCGCGGGTTTGGTCGGCCGGCTCAATCGCCATCCGGAAACCCGCGAGCGCGGGCTCATTCTCATGGGGCCCGGACGCTGGGGCAGCCGCAACCTCGACCTCGGCGTCAACGTCCGTTACGCGGATATTTCCAAAACCGCCGTGCTGGTGGAAATCGCCCGCGCGGAATCCGGCCACGTTCCGGAAGTCTCCCACGGTACCCACTTCTTTCTCGACCTGGTCGAGGAAGCGATCGTCTACCTCCCGGTTTACCCCGACCAGCCCGAATCCGCATTCAACGAAACCTTTTTCCAGAACGCTCCCAACAGCCTCCCCGACCTCCTCCCCGAACACAAACACCTGCAGGACGTCGTGAAAGTCATCGAAGCCTCCCGCCTCTCCCCCGCCGCCACCTTCCGCTGCACCGCCGACCCGCAATCCCAACAAGCCGTCTGCTTCCTGGAGACGAATTCGGATTGATTATCCCCTCACAAATTTATGAAAGTTGCTTCTTTCCACGCCATTGCAGATGCGCTCACTCAAGCAAACGTCCGCTTCATCCTGGTCGGTGGACTCGCGGTAATCGCCCAGGGCTATCTCCGCGTGACCCGTGACGCCGACATTGTGATCGAACTGGTTCCCGAAAACATACTCCAAGCCTTCGAAGCACTGGAACGAATCGGCTATCGCCCCACAGTGCCGATTACCGCCCGCCAATTCAGCGACGAGCATTTGCGCCGGCAGTGGCGCAAAGACAAACACATGCAGGTTCTTCAATTCTGGAGCGACGCCCACCCCGATACCAAACTCGATGTCTTCATCGACCACCCGTTCGACTTCCAGACCGAATGGGAAGCCGCGAAGCGCGAACCGACCGGCCCGAACGCCACCGAAATCCGGATCGCCAGTATCCCCGCACTGATCGCAATGAAAGAGGTGGCGGGACGTCCCCAGGATCTCATCGACATCGAATACCTTCGCAAGATACAAGACGACCCGCAGCCATGAACGACGACTCCAACCTCGAAAACATCGATTGGTCGAAGACGACCTTTGAAGGCGCCGAACGCGAGAACCTGCGTGGCTGGCGAAAACTCACCTTTGATCAGAAGCTTCGGGCCAACGAAGATATGAACGATCTCGCCAACGAGTTTTTCGCCCGCCGCAAAGCCAAAGGTCTCCCCTACATCGACCCCGACACCGGCGAACTCGTGCCCGGCAAAAAAACCGTTCAAGTCGCGGAACCCCCGAAACCCTATCCCGAAATCTGAAAATAAAGCCAATCTGTGGCGACCGGGTTTACCCCGGGAGAATCCGGGGGTAAACCCCGTCGCCACGACGTTTCGGACTCGACGGTATTTGGTCTAAGGGCGGTCCCTGATTCGCCTCCTTTTCCCCAGTGTCATAAGGCAAAATCCGCTTGGCGGGCTACACTAGCCGTAATCGAACAGGAGTCCCCGGAAACTGCCCGTACCCTCCAGCAAATCCTCAAAAAACCGGGAGTCGTATCGTGAAGATCAAGAAATGCCCGGATGTGCCACGCCCCTCGCGCCACGGCGTCGGAATGGTGCCACAAAGGGGCCAATCCGCCTCTGGCATCCACGGTGACCGTGACTCGGAAGCATCCGACAATCGTCAGATCTGCGACGCTCCCATGGTCGCTAATCCCGTCGAATTCGACGGGATTTGGGAAGCCGTCCACAACCCGGATTCTATTTCCGGCGAAATCGCCATAATTAGGAGTCTGGTCCGGCGGAACAGCTTCTACCTCTCCGCCAAGAAGTGGATGGGCGCGACCAGCGCCCGTGGACTCTTGGCCAAAGCAAGACGCTATGGATGACATCCGATCACCCGCGCGGCATCCGGCCGTGCTCCGCAGACCACCCAATCCAACGTCGCGCCCGCAAAGAACTTGCAAAAGATTAACCCGATCATTTTCCTAATCGAACGATGAACCCTTCCTACCCGCACTTCTTCGCAACAGCCACTCCCGGCGCGCCGGGACCCTACGACTGGCAACGCCGCCTGGCCGAAGACCCGGCCTGCCAATCCCGTCTCATCGACATCCCCACCGGCTCGAACTCCCGGTTGTAAATCGCTTCCTTTTGCCGGCGCGGATCGACGATGCGCGATGGAGAATTGGACCGTGAAGTCGCCGAAGTCAGCAGCGCAAACGATTTGTTACTCCAATTTCCATCGCTCCGTGAGTCCATTCCTCCATCGCTCCCCGGAAACGCAGGACAAGCACTTGCGTTTACGGTCGCCAAAATCTTCCTATTTAGTGAGTTTAGAACGTGCCACTCGACATTTACCCCTATTTATGCCATATTTATTTTCATGAAGACGACAGTGGAATTGCCGGACGAGCTTTACCGGGAGGCGAAGACCCGGGCGGCGGCGCAGAAGCGCAGAATCCGCGAGCTGATTGCGGAGGGAATCGAGAAGGTTTTGGCGGAGTCCTCGCATGGTGGCGCGACTAAAGCGTCGGCCCAGATCGCCGACTCGACGGCTTCGGCCGAAGACAGTCTCCGCGCCCTCGACGCCATTCGCTTCAACGCTCCGGCCGCGAACGATCGCATCGAATCCTTGGTCGCCGAAGCGCGGAAGTCGCGGCGTGGGGGCTGGAACCGTGAGGATCTCCAGCCGTGAGGTTTCTTCATCTCGACACCAACGCCCTCATCTACCTGCTGGATCCGGGCGGAGCCGTCTTCGCGAAAGCCCGGGCACGATGCCAACAAGGCGTACTGCCGGCCACGAGCGCCGTCGCTTGGCACGAATTTGTGCGAGGACCTCTCAAGACGGACGAGCTTCTACTGGTGGAACG
>PXBO01000066.1 GCA_003566885.1 Opitutia bacterium
AAGGACAACGTAAACGGGAAAACTATCCCTTTACCCGAACTTGCAAGCCATTCTGGAAAATGTCGAGACCCGGAACACTTGATTCGCGGTTCCTGTTGTCATGCGGAAGGCGCGTGCCGGGCCGCGCACCTTCGGCTTCCGACTTTCAGTCCATGGCCCGCCAATGGCCCCCCGCTCTCCCTCTCTCCGTCCATTTCAGCATTTCAATAGTTGTTGATCTCCCGCCTCTTTTACTCCCAAATCTCCCAAAATGCGCATACGAACTCTTAAAACATGCCTGTACGTGCGCGAAATCCTAAATCAGTTGCTGGACAAATACGCCTCCGACGGGGAACTCCAGTTCTCCCTTCCCGACATTTTGAAACTCCCGCCCATTTCGCACCACGGCAACGTGAACGAAATTACCGAAATATTCGGCGGCCCCGACCAACTCCGAACCGCCGTCAATCAACTTCAGGCTCTACTCTATGCCTCATAGCCACGCCAAAGAATCTGGAGTGTGGTGGCATGACACCGCTTTGGATCGGGGTGACATGTCACCCCATCCGAAACGTGCCGGCCGCTCCGCGCCCTCCAAACCCCGCATGGAGATCATGGCATGAGCAAGACCCGCAAATCAGTCATCGAAGTTCGCGGCACCGCTGTGACCGTCCTTTCCATACACGATGAGGACTATATTTCTCTCACCGACATGCTCAAGGCCAAGGACGGAGACTTCTTCATTTCCGATTGGCTTCGCAACCGCAATACGGTCGAGTTCCTAGGAATATGGGAGTCTGTCCATAACCCCGATTTTAATTCCGGCGAATTCGCCATAATTAAAAGCCAGGCCGGCCTGAACAGCTACAAGCTCAGCGTCAAGGAATGGGTGGAGAAAACGGGTGCCGTAGGTTTGCGAGCCAGCGCGGGGCGTTACGGGGGAACCTACGCCCACAAGGACATCGCGTTCGAGTTCGGCATGTGGATCAGTCCGGAATTCAAGATTTACCTCATCAAGGAGTTTCAACGCCTCAAGGAAGAGGAGAACCGTCGGCTTTCCCTTTCGTGGAACTTGAACCGCACCCTCTCCAAGCTAAACTACCGGATTCACACGGACGCGGTGAAAGCCCATCTCATTCCAGCGGAGATTACCCCGGCACAGGCCGCGATCACCTACGCCAGCGAAGCGGATATACTCAACGTAGCTCTTTTCAGCCAAACCGCCCGGCAGTGGCGCGACGCCAATCCCGAGCTGACCGGCAACATGCGCGAGTATGCCACCGTCGAGCAACTGCTGGTCCTCGCCAACCTGGAAGGCATGAACGCGGAGTTCATTCATATGGAACTCCCGCAGCCCGAGCGATTGAAGCGACTGAACCAAATTGCTATTCGGCAAATGAAAGTGCTCAGCGCCAGCGGTCCAGAAAACCTCAAGGCTCTCGAAGAAATCGAAAAGCAGGCCAAGAAAAAGAAGGAGGAGGAACAGTGAGGCCAACCCTTGGAGTGCGGTGGCATGACACCGCTTTCCCTCAGGGCGACATGTCGCCCTTTACCCAAAGCGCGGACACCTGTCCCCCGAAGCTCGGAGAGCGAAGGGGGATGTCCGCGCACACCAAATCCGGCCTTGAGCGCAGCATCCTCCGCTCCAAAATGCACCTCAACAATACCCGCCAGGCCACTCAACGATGCCCAAATCGGCGGGTTGCTTTTTGTACGGAAACGGAGGTGCCAATGAGCTCCAAAACAGACCGCGAAATTCTAAATCAGTTACTGGAAAAATACGCCGCCGACGGCGAACTCCAGATCTCGCTTCCCGACATTTTGAAACTCCCGCCCATTTCGTACTACGGCAACGTGAACGAAATCACCCAAGAATTCGGCGGCCCCGACCGCCTCCGAACCGCCGTCAATCAACTCCAGGCTCTGCTCTCTGCCTCATTAGCCACGGAAAGTATCGTTTCCTATCTTCCAGCGTCGTGACATCATCGATGAAGACGTAGCTTCATCGCTACGAAAGATCAAGCATGTGAAGGAATTACCACCACTCCAATCGAAAAGGTCACAACTTTTCAGGTTCAACCGTCTGTTTGAGGGAAAGGAGCGTCTGCATCGCGGTGACAAGATGGCTCAGCGGAATTCGCTCTTGTTCAAGGCGGAGACGCGAGGATCCCAGGTCTTGGGCCAAACGGCGTTCTTCCTCGGTGAGGTGCACTTCGAGGGAGGGACTCACTGCTGTTTTGGATGTCCCGGTGGATACAAATTCCCGGTGATCGTTCAGGGTGGTCGAGTTCATCAGCACGGCCTGGGTGTGCGGAAAAATCCGGCGGAGGTGGGCAAGGATCTCCAACCCTTCAATGTCGAGATCACCCCAGTAAAATAGAGGGCAATCGGCCAGCCACGGAAGCCGCTTCAGTCGCGTAATGGCGTATCCCTGGCCGAGAATTGCCAGAAGCCCCGGAAGGGGCGGCAGGGTAAGGAAGTTTAACCGGTTCTCGGTGATCAAGACGGCGGTCAAATCCTGAAAGAACTCGCGTTTGATCTGAGAAGCGGCGGCGGTGAAATGATCGAGAGGGAGCCCTGAACCTGACTTCGGATCGAGAATCCGGAATTCTATCAGGCTTTCGGGCGATTTCAGCCCGAGCCGTTCCTGAAACGTTTCACCGTCCGGGCGGTGGCTTTGAGGAGCCACCGTTTGCAAAAGCGATTCGAGGATCGCCTGGTTCTCTTCAATGAACTTCGTCGATATTGGCAGTGGAAGCTCCCTCGCGAAGCGATCGGGGAATGGATTCTCGGCCAGGTAGTCGATCACGCAAAACAGGCTCTCCCAGAATGCCGGTTGACGGCCGGAGAGGTGACGATGGTTTTCAACGGTCCAGTTATAAGCGACCGGATAGCGGGAACGAATCCGGTCGGCGAGGGCCAAGGTTTCGGAGGCCTCGGATTGCTTGCCGATGTAACCGAAGAAGTCCTCGGCGGTGGAGAAAAAGATGTCGCCCGGAACCTGATTTCGGCCAAATCGCCGGGTTTCGATTTCATGCCATTCGATGCTGTATCCAAACGACAACGATGGTTTTCCCTGCGACTTGATGGCCTGAATCGAGTTTCGAAGTTCCTGCAAGTCCCCACTGGTTTTCAAGTGGGGATAACGGATTTTCAGGGGGAACGGATGGTTTCCCCGCAGCATCTCCTTCAGCACTTCCCGGTAACGGTTCTCGGCCTTTTGGCGGAGCTGCGCGACGGTGATCATGGGATTCAATTGGTGGATACGGGTGGCGCGTCATCCTCTTCCGCTGGGGATGCGATCGCCTTCTCGTATTCCTGGACGGACAGATTGCGCACGCTGGAGACGCCGTTGGGGCGGGTGACGATGTGGTAGCGTTCCACGTATTTTTGCACGATATGGATCTTGGAATCGAGCGGTTGGACAATGATCAACTGGAGGTAGAACTCTTTGAATAATTCCAGAAGGTAAGTGGAAAACTCGTCGTCGGTTTTGCTGAACATTTCATCCACCACCACCAGACGGAAGGTTTCGGATTGGCGGTTGTCGATGGAAATTCCGTATTGGTAGGCGATGGCTGTGGCGAGGATAGTCGAGGCCAGGCGGTTTTTCTCGCCCCCCGATTTGCCGGTGGAACCGGAGTAACTCTGACGCAGCTTGTCAGTTTCCCGCCAGGTTTCGTCGGCACGGAAATCAAACCAGTTCCGGACATCGATGACCCGGGCCGTCCAGCGAGGATCCTTTTCGAGCTCCTTCAGGAAATAGGCGATTCTCCGGTAGCGTTCTTTCAACTCCTCGCGGCTGTCTTCGATGTGAAGCGAACCCTCCAGAGCGTAGCGCCGGATCTCGCGAAATTTGCGGATTCCTTCGTCGCTGTTGCGGGTGGGAACCAGTTGAATGAAAGTGCGCTCCCGCCGGTCGAAATCGATTTGGTGCAGTTGCTGGTTAAGCTCGCGTATTCTTTTCTGAATACGATCGGCGTGATTTTCCAGCATGGCGTCGAAGTTGGTCACTTCTTCGACGATGGTGTTGTGGAGGAGGGATTCGAAGCGCTTCTGGTTCTTGGGAAGATCCTCCTCCAGGATATGGAGGCGAAGTTGACCGAACGGTTGGAAGAGCTCCTCGCTGTAACCGGGAACCCGAAGGTCAACGGCCAGACGGTCACGCAAAGCCTGGTTCTCCGGGGCGTCCCGGAAGCGTTCCATGGAAAGCCGGATCGACTGGGAAAGCTCGTGGACTGTGTTGTTCAGTTTAGTCCTTCGCCGACCGAGTTGTTCGCGCGCCTCCTCGCGGGCGGGGACGATATCGCGAATCGAGCTTACGGGAAGACCGAGCAATTCCTTGAGTGTGTTGAACTGGAGCCGGGGATTGGAATCCGGTTTCTCGGCGGCGAGATGTTCGGCGGCTTCGATGATCTGACGACAGGTGTCGCGAACCTCCTCGTTCTCCGTCGCCTCTTTTTCCAGCACCGCGAGGCGTCCAATGACCTGATCCTTCTGGCGATTTTTTGCGGACCGCTCGGTTTCCGCAGCCTTCTTTTGTTCTTCCAACTGTTTAAGTTGGTCGGAGCTCGATTTCAACTTCTCCTCTTCCTGACGCAGTGATTCGATTTGGATTGAGATTGACTGCCAATCGATTTCTGTCCAATCGGAAGCGATCTCCGGAAGCGCGGCGGCGGCTTTGAGGCGTTTATCAATGGCGGCGATCTGTTGCTGGAGATTGTCGTTCGTTCCTTTGAGGTCGCGGGCCGCTTTCTGGAGGGACTTGAGATGTTGTTCGAGTGCCTTGATCTTCTCCCGGTTGTCCCAGCCGAGCACGTAATGGGAACGATCCTGAAGGTCGTGGGTGTCGTCTTTGCAGCGTTCCGTTCCCCGGTTTTTGATCAGGCCGGTCGAAGTGAGAGCGGAATTGGCTTCCTGGAAAACCTGGTTCGGCTCCTCACAACAGACATGGGTGAACCGGTAGCTCATCTCGGTTTCCAGCCATTCGGCAAACGCGGGTTGTTCACGATTGATCTCCAATTTGCGGGCGACCGCTGTTTCACCGAGTTGCGGATTGGGCGAGTCGGGATTCCGCGAGAGGCAATGATAGACGACCAGGTCGGGTTGCCGATGACTATGAACAAACTCGTCCACCTTCTTGCGAAGCGATTCGGGAACGAGGAGGCAGAGGGCAAAGGAACGGGTCAGGCGTTCAATGGCGCCGGTCCATGTCTTTTCGGTCTTACGAACCTGGACCAGTTCTCCGACAAACGGGAGTTGGTTTTCCTTTAGTCCGAGTCCCTCGGTGATCCGGCGGCGGGCGGCGGCATTGCGGGCGGGAATATTGGAATTGGAGTCGAGGAGGTGGCGGATCTCGGCATTGGTTTGATCCTCCTCGTTTTGCAGATCGCGGGCCTCGACTTCGCTTTGACCCAATTTCTCGCGCAGACGGTTCCGTTCCGCTTCGAGATCGGGTGTTTGTTGACGGAGTTGGGCCAGGAGTCGGGCGAACCCGTCGCCGCTCTCCAGGAGGCAGCCCTTCTCCCAATGGACGAGTTTCTCATCAAAACGATGGCGCCGTTTCTTGGTGTCCTCCAGACGAGGCTCCAGAGTTTTGATCTGGCTAGCAATCTCCTCCAGGCGACGCCCCTCGGCGCTCTGATTGATGGCGTTGCGAAGGCTGCTGATTTTGTCCGACAGGCGGTCGATTTCCGTATCCAGTTTTATTTGTTCCGCCTTTTGCAAAGCGATGTCGGTGGATAACCGGTCAGCTTGTTCGCGGCGCAGGCGTTCCTCGATTTCGGCAAAGTAAAGAGGGAGGGCGCGATCCTGTTCGACCGCTTGTTTCAGTTCCTTCTGGAAGCCGATGGCGAGTTCATGCTCGGAGTGGATGGGATTGAGCTCCGCCAGTTGGGCGCGCGCGGTTTCGATACGATCGTGGGTGATACGGAGTTCTTCGAAGTTTTTTCGGAGGCTTTCCAGGCGGTCGTGTGAGCCGCCGTCATCGAGCATGTAGTCACGGATGAACTGGGTCAGATTACTGATATCCTTGATGCATATCGCCTGGTTGAAGATCTCCATCGGGCTCTTGTCGGCCGGCATGAAGAGCAACTGGTGGAACCGTTGAGAATAGGCGGTGAAGGAATCGAGGGGAACGAGGCCGCGATCGCGCAGTGCCTTGCGTATTTCCGAAGGGCTTCCGAGGTGATCGAAGTCGCCCTGGACGGTCAGTTTTTGGGGCTCGGCGAGGAAGGCTTTCTCGACTTTGCCGGCGGTGTTAACCCAGAGGACCTGGGCGAGAGTGACGTGCG
>PXBO01000114.1 GCA_003566885.1 Opitutia bacterium
CAAGTGAATGCAGCGACAGGAGGCTTGTTCCCGCCATGCTGTTTTCTCGTTCGGTGAGACCTAATGACAAGGTCTCGCCGATACGACTCCGGTGCTCGATTGGAGCGTGGGGATACCAGGATCGCAGGTGTTGAAGAGCGTAGTCGCGGACCGCTTCGTCCTGATCGGGATCTTCGAACATCGCGATCATCGTCGACGTCAGAAGCTCCGGATCCTCCACTTCAGCCCGGACAAGGTTAAGCACCTCGTTTTTGACGGCCCGATCGTGGAGCCGGGCCGCTCGTCGGTCCGGAGGGGGCGCCAGGAGGAAGCGGTAGAGCGCTTCAATCTCACTTTCATTCAACGGATGGGAGAGGGATTGTATCGCCGAAAGTCGCTCCCCAAGTGAGTGCGACAGACCGGCAATGGTAAGGATTTGCGCATGAAACGGATCTTCAGGCGCAATGCCGATTGTTATCCGGTTCGTCGTTTCCGTGTGTTCGGAGGCAGGATCCGACTTGATCGGAATTTCCGAATCGTCCTCGGTGGATTCTTGGGTTACCGGATCCCCATCGGAATCCAACGGTATTTTCTCCGCTGAAATCTCGCGAACACTCTCCATCCCGTCGTCACTGCGCGAATCAGTCCGCGTCATCAGGATTACGAGCCCCGCACCCAGGAAACCCGCAATCAAGATGCCGCAGAGGAGAGCTTTTCTATCGAAAAAATCTTTCACTTTCTTGAAGGGTGTCGACTATTGCCAGCCGTTCAGTTGATGTTCGTCCTGATAGACGTAAATTCGGTGGCAGACCGACGTTAACGCCTCCTTGGGCTTTATAAAGCGGATCTTCGCCTGTCCCAATTCATCGAAATCTTCCGGGCCGAGCACTTTTTCGATGGTGCCATCGTCGAAAACAATCCCTCCGACGATGACGCGCACATTGACCCGAACATCTTCGACGACCGGACTGAGTATCAAGAGGATTTCCACCAGATAGGTGCCGTCGGGAAGAATATCGATCCTTCGAGCGTAAGTGTCGCGCGTCGTAAAGAGCCTGAATCCTTTGACATCGACGGAATCGAAGATCGGTCCGCTCTCGCCATTGCGGGCGACAACGGTTTGTCGCTCGTTATCATTGCCGTAGATTACAACGTTTCCGTCGTCGCCGGAACTCGCAGGGGATAGGTTCAACCTGGGGTCTCCTTCGAAGACCGGATAGTGGGGACCACCCTCTCCAGCCTGCCACTCACGCCGGTAGGACATCTGAGCCAACGGTCGATCGGAGAAGGTGAATTGATTCACAGTCACCTGTAGCGTTCCGGAGTAACGATTCCCATCGGGATCCGAATAAGTTCCTTCGACATGATATTCGCCGGGATTCTCGAAAGTATATAACAGCGGAGAGTCGGGAACCGTATCGAAGGTTTCGCCGTTTATAGTAATCCGGATTCTTCCCTCACCTTCGAGCCCGATTCCTGCAGTCAGCAACATAGAATCGCCGGATCGCAGGTTCATGTGTCCGCCATCCAGGAGATCGTAGGGAACCCAGCGAACCTTGCGGCGCTCCTCGGCGACACCGTCTTGCCAGCGGATCGTGATCGCGTTGTCGGCCAGGGGCGCGAGCGGTACGTCGGCGTGGTAGCGGAAGCCGGCTCCCGGTTTCGCCGGGAAGCTTACGGGATCGAGGAAGCCTTCCAGATAGGAATTCCAACCCGTCGGATCGCCAGGAAGCAAGTGAGGTTCCGGTGAAAGCCCGGAAGCGGCGGCGGCAAGGGCGGAGCCTTGCCCTCCAGGGGTTGCATACGCATCGAAGTGCATTCCGCTCTCACCGCCGGGATGGGCGGAGAAGGCGCGGTCTCCATCGAACGCCTCCGGCGATTCGACCGGGATCACTTCGCGTCCGATTCGCATCAGGCTTGTGTAGCGGGCCCGGCCTTCTATCGGCAGCGGAGAAACGTGGGTGAAAATCGGTTCTTGGTTCGTGGTGCTTGGTTCTTGGTTGGTGTAATGAAACCGGTCGGTTCCGCTTTGGCGGGCGAGACGATCTTCGACCCAGTCTTTGACACCGTTGCCGCTTGTGTCGGGACCTTCGATGCTATTCAGGCGAATCGAATCCAGCCGAAGTCTCGGTCCGCTGCTGGCTCCGTCCCAGAACAGGCGAAGGGTGTGTGTGCCTGGCGTCAGCCATGGAGAAAAGGCGTAGATGTGCCCCGGGTCTTCAGTCGAGCCTACAAGCGTACTCGTTCCGAGATACTCGTCGTCCAGGTAAATCTTCAACTCGAATCCAGAGATTCCTTCTCTCGATTCCCGTCCCTCGCGACCTTCGACTTCGAGCAGGAAAACATCCGGCGAATCTACTACGATCTCATACTCGATCCAACCACGGCGTTCGAGACAGACCATGCTTCCATCGTCACCGGCGGTCCATTCTCCGCTGAATTCGGTCGCATCGGCTCCGGAAAGGTCCAGAGCCAGGGAAACCTCCATACCCACATTTTCAAACTCTTCAAGTGACGGTGTACGCAAGGCAAGTGCGGCGGTGTCGTGGTAGCCGGTTCCGTCCCATTCGCCCATCCAGGCGAAGGAATCGAAGGGCGAAAGGCGATCCCGGTCTTCAGAGATGGAGCCCGGCTGTGAAACGAAGTTCTCGTCGTACCACTCGGCCTCGTCACTGAGTTGGACAACATTGATGTCGCTTACGCGGCCCCGGACCCTGAAGTCGTCCGCGTGCGAGGAGGCGAACATTCCGGCGTACACCGTTTCGGGCATCAAAATCACCGTTTCGGAGGCCAGAGTCCAGTGTTCGCCGTCTTCGGAAAAATAATGCCGAAACCGGTGTCCAGTACGCCGCAGCCGAACGTACCTCGCGTCCCCTACCTCAACCGGACCGTGATGAAAGTCCGACGCGATGCGTCCCGTCAACCCGCGAAAACGCGTATAATAGCCGAACTTTCCGGAGAATACCGCGCTGTACGGCGCGGAGGCGTCGTGGGAGGCGCGCGCCATCAGTCCGTTCTGGGCCGGCCAACCGAGCTGCGTAGATGTCGCGTGTTCGAGATTCTCCGGCCGGTGCACATAGGCGGTGATTTCAAAGTTGCCCGTGAATTCCCTGTAGGCGAAGGCGAAGCCGTCGCTATCGCCCTCGGCTGCGCTTCCCGCGGCAACGATGCGGAACTCATCGCCGACGCGATATACGACAGGCTCCAGTTCATGGGTGTCGCCCACCTGGATTAGATCCCAATCGGGAATTCCGACCGAATCCGGAAAACTTTCCCCATCCAGTGCGTCCGTTCCGGCGAGGTACTCGTCGAAGTCGCTCCAGGCATCGCCGTCGGTGTCGGAGAGGTTGGGATCGGTACCGAGGAGATACTCTTCGAGCACCGTCAGGCCGAATCCGTGCAGATCGGTGCCGGCCATGCCGCGGTCGAGCGGATCGATTCCGTGTTCCACCAGCCACCAATCGGGAACTCCGTCGCCGGTGGTGTCTACTTTGAAAACATCGAGCCCCAGCGCCCGCTTTTCGTCGTTAGTCATGCCGTCGCCGGAAAAGTCGAGTCCGGGCGGCTCCTCCAAAAGCACCGTTACCTCGTCGATCAATCCGGAATCAGCGCGATCACCCACAGCCATGCGGGTGAGCCGGCGCACTCCGGGATCCCGGAATCCGAGGTCGCGCAAGCGAAGCACGCCGTCGATGCAGAGCATCCAGCGACTTGTTTCGTAATCGAGGAATATCGCGACATCGACCGCGCGACCCTCTTCGATCCGAAAGCCCGAGTTGCGCCATGACCGCGAAACGCCGTCGTAGCCGCCTATGAAGCCTGCGGGATTGACCGCGATCAAAGCGGTGCGCGGGCCTTCGATCTCGGTTGCGTTCGGCACGACGCCCGGCTCTCCGCTGAAGCGTCCGACAATCCAAACCGAATCTTCGCCACCGGCACCGATGAAGATTTCGTCCCCTCCGGTTAACACGGCTGCTCCCGCCGGCCCCCGGCCCGGGGCTTCCGTGCGCCCCTCCGGCCCAGCATCTCCCTCGACCCCCGCCCCTCGTCCCTCGCCCCGCTCCACCGGACGCAGGAAAGGGTCCCGGTCGAGCGGGTCAAAGTCCCAGAACAATTTGTCGCCGTCCCACATGCCGTCGCCGGAGGTGTCCGGTCGCAAAGCGTCGATGCCCAGGAGCGTTTCGAACACGTTGCTCACTCCGTCGCCGTCGTCGTCCAGACCGGACGGTTCGTCCACACCGATATAGACATCATCCAAATGCGCGCCTCGCCGCGGTTCGGTAATTTCGAATCGGTTATAGCGCGAAACCGGCGCGGCGAATCCCAGATCGGTGGCGACCCGGACCGAGTTAAGCCAAAGGCTCCAGGTTCGAAGCAAAAAGTCCTGCCGTACCGTTACCCGCACCCAGTCGCCCCGGGTACGCGATTCCGAAAGAATCGCGGGCGTGGGCTCCCGCATCCACGCCGCCGGGTCCCGATCCGGCACCGCGAATCTCACCCACTCGCGCTTTGCACCGTCCCAGACGACAGCGTCTCCATGTCGGTCGAAGTAGAGACCAACGGAGGTATCGGCTCCAAGTTGGGGAGGCTCGCTGCGTACGTGCAACGACGGGCGAAGGTAGAGATCGGTCCAGACCAGATCCTCAACTGGATCTCCCGCTTCGATTTCGACTGCGGCGGTGACCCGTTCCTCCCCGAATCGCAACCCTCTATCCCCGGTAAAGGCCGCCTCGGACAAAACGTCTGCGCGACCCGCCCCGCGCACCCGCCAGCCCCCGCGAGCATCCACGTTGCCCGATGGACGGAACTCAAAGGATTCATAAAACGGCAACGACACCGCAAACCGGTTGCCGGGCACGTTCGGATCGATTCCCCTTTCCAAGGCTTCAACATCGCTGAGACCGTCGCGGGAGGTATCCCTGTCCAAAGCGTGCCGCTCCAAGGCGATCCCACCTTCTCCCGCGCTCTCCCATGGTCGAAACCGATCCAGAAATTCGTCAACCGGCCCGTAAAGCGGATTGCCCACACCGGCATAAAAGCGGTCCAAAACCACGTCGCGCTCCGGATGACCGCGCTGGACGAAATGCGTGAACGCACGATCGGCGCCGTCGCCGGGCATGGCAAGGTCGGAGGCGACAAGTTCGCCGTCGAGATAGAAGTCCCACATTCCGGCGAGGTAATCGAGCCGGATGGTCACACGTACAAAGGCGATCATCGCGGAATGCCCGTCGAGGACCACCGGAGGCGCCGGCACCCGGCGCCAGGCATCATCGTCATACACGTGAAATGCCCCTTGCCCTTCGGAAATCTCCACCAAGGCGAGCAAAAACGATTCGTCCGACACATCGTCCGGGACGCCGGCCGGCACGGAACCCGCCGCGCCCTTCAGGAAATAATCCACATAAACGACGTCCTCATCGGCAAAGCGCTCGAATTCGCGCACCACCCGGCCCGGAGGATCCCCGGCGGGAATGCGCAGAGCCTGGTCGCCGGAGGCGACCTCCGTGACCGCGTCGATAAGCGCCTCTCCGAGCCAGCCGTCGCGGCCGTCCAGCGGTCCTGGGTAAAAACCATCCTCCGCCTCGAAGTCGGTGGCGTAATAAGGGATGAACTGAGCCGTGGCAAGGGATGCGGGGAGGAAGAGGGCGAGGGCTGGCAGAAGGGGAAAGAGCGGGAGAAGGGGGGAATGGGCGAACCGGCGAACGAGAGAGTACGCGAAGCCTCGAACGGAGCGGCCGGCATTGGCAAATAAGGACGTGATGGAGTGTATCGGGGAATTCATGACGGTCGCCTGGGTTTGGAATGCCGTTCGATCGATTATGTCAAGGATCGCTCTAAGTCCGGCGCGCCGATTCTCCCGGAGTAAATCCGGTCGCCACAAGAATCATAGGCGATCCGGTCGCCACGGGGATCGAGAGCCGCAGTGCGTGCCGCCAACCCAACATGACATCCGATTTCGATCGGAAACCCTCTATTCGGCGCGGGCGGAGCCGCGCCCTCCAGGAAGGCGGAATCGGAAGCGTTGGATGGGCC
>PXBO01000018.1 GCA_003566885.1 Opitutia bacterium
AGAAATACGACTTACTAACTCCCCCAATTGGAATCTCTCCTCCACGCAAACTTTCGCATCAGCAGCTCCGGCGAACCGCTTCTCCTCACCCAGCCGGATGGCATTCGCGCGGATGAAGTGGCCCCTGTCGTCCTCCCCCGTGACGCGTCTTTCGGCCGTTTTCCCGACGGGACCGGTGAATGGTTCTTCTTTGCCGAGGCCACCCCCCTCGCGGCTAATGTGACACAGCCCTACTCGCCCCGATCACAGGCCCAAAATTTTCCCACGAACGCGGTTTTTACGACGCTTCTTTCGTTCTTTCCCTGGAACACCCGGACCCGGAGGTTCCGATCCATTACACCCTGAATGGCAGTCCTCCTTCCGAAGCTCGGGGGATACCGTATGAAGATCCAATCCTTATTGAAACCACGGCAATCGTTCGGGCGATCGGAGTAAAACCGGAGGCGTTGCCATTTCCGGACGTGGCAACCCATACGTTCATTTTCCTCGAGGATGTGATTCAGCAGCCCGATGACCCCGAGGCGTTGGGATTTCCTGAAGCATGGGGCGATTGGACCGACGTTCATTATGGAATGAATCCGGAGGTTACAGGTCACTCGACATACGGGCCGCGAATGTTGGAGGCGATGACCAGTATTCCGACCGTTTCGCTTGTGATGGACATGGACGACATGTTCGACCCGAGCACTGGGAGTTATGCCAACCGCCTGGAAAAAGGGTTCGCATGGGAACGCCCTGTATCCGTCGAGCTGATTTATCCGAATGCGGACCTTGGCTTTCAAATCAACGCCGGTGTACGCCCCCAGGGTGGCGCGAGTCGTCGAATCGTCCGCACGCCCAAAGCCTCGTTCCGGCTTCTTTTCAAGAGCGAGTACGATGCGCGGCGCCTGGAGTATCCGTTTTTTCTGTCCAGCGGTTCGGACATGGCAGATTTCAACACCATCACCTTCCGGGCCGAATTCAATAACGAGTGGCTGCATCCAGACAACGAGCAGCGCGAGCGGGGCCTCTACATGCGGGATCGCTTTATCCGCGATTCACAGATCGCGGTCAGCGGCAGCGGTTCTCACAGCAAGCATGTCCACTTGTATATCAATGGAGTTTATTGGGGACTCTACAATCCCTCGGAACGAATCGACGCCGCATTCGGGTCAACCTATTTTGGAGGGGAACGGGAGGACTGGGACGCTTACACGCACAACGGAGTCCGCGACGGAAACCGGGACGCCTGGGACGAAATGGTGGCTATTTCAAACGGGGGTCTCTCCTCGCTCGAAAGTTATGAAGCGATCCAGGAGTATTTGGATGTGCCCCATTACATCGACTACATGATTGTGAACCTGTGGGTGGGAATGCGTGATTGGCCTCACAACAATTGGAACGCGATCCGGAAGCGCGAGCCGGGCGGGCAGTGGCTATTTTATTGCTGGGATTCCGAACGTTCGATGGAGAGCCTGAATGACGAGAGGACCAATGTCAGCGCGGATGCGGCTCAGTTCTATTCGGCCCTTCGCCAAAATTCCGAATTTCGACTGCTTTTTGCAGACCATCTTCAGCGGCACTTGTTCAATGGCGGTGCCCTCACCCCCGCAAGGACAATCCCCCGTTTTATTCAGACGGCGGCGTGGGTCGGGTCGGCGGTGATCGCCGAGTCGGCTCGATGGGGAAGCTACCGAAGGGATAAAGCTTGTATGGATCCTCCTTGTTTGCTCTACACGCGCAGCAATCACTGGATCCCTGAGTTCAACAGGATCGTCAACGACTACCTTCCGCAACGCACCGAAATCGTCATCGATCAATTTCGGAATCGCGCCCTCTATCCAAACATCGCCGCGCCGATATTTTCTCCCCGCGGGGGCACCATCCAGGAGAGCCGGAAGGTCGCGATGAATTCTAGCGACGGCCCGATCTATTATACACTTAATGGTGATGATCCCCGGGTGTATGGAACCGGAGAGATTTCGTCCAGTGCCATACGTTATGAGGAGCCATTCAAGGTTACCGAGGACACGACCATCAAAGCCCGCGTCCTGAGCAATGACCAATGGAGCGCAATCGACGAAGCAACATTTACGGCCGCGCGAGCGGAACCATTCCCGTTGTCAGACGGGCCGTATAAATTCAATGAGTGGAGTCCTGACTCACCGGCGGGAACCTATCCCGCCCACATGGTTTTCGAGCAGGTGCAACAGTCCGACCCAACCTTAGCCGTTGAAATGGACGGTGTTTGGGAATTGGGCTACGATCTGACCAGCCGAAGCCGTATCAACGGATTGGGAGCGAATGGTATTTCTTTCATAAATACAGCCAATGCGCAAGACGTCGAAGGCGCCGGCTATCTGGGTTCCGCCGTTCTCGCGCTCGCCACGCAAGGTGAAGAAAACATTCGGGTGCAATGGACCGCGGGCACAGTCACTCCCAATAGTCGGGTTTACGGGTTGCGCCTTCAATACCGGGTCGGAGCAGCGGGTGCTTTTGAGGATGTCCTTGCGGACGATGGGCGACCGCTCGAATACATCCGCAGCGAACTCGCCGGCCATGTTCAATCCTTTGGCCCCGTTACTCTTCCAGCTGCGATTGAACGCTTACCGTACGTCGAGTTGCGCTGGAAGTATTACCACGTTCTCGGAGACTCCGGTCCCCGCGCCGAACTTAGTCTCGACGACATTCTTGTTGCCTCCGGGACGTCCAGTGGCGCCACCGCCCTCGTCTTTGAAACCGAGCCTCCCGCCACCGGACAAAGCGGCGATGTATTAACGCCTCTCGTCGTACGAGCCATCGATGACCAAGGACTTACCGACACCTCCTACTTCGCTCAGATCACCCTTTCTCTGGAGGGCGATGGCTCCTTAATGGGCGTTACTTCCTTGCCCACTGAAAACGGAGTCGCGGTTTTTGAAAATCTTTCCATCGAAGTCCGGCGGCTCGGAACCGGCGAAAGCGAGTCGAGCGGCTTCTATGGTGATACCGATGCCGAACCGCGTAACTTCGTTTTGCTCTACGACAACGAAGAGGGGACCGGTCGGCCTCTCAGCGCCACCGTCGTGGAAACCACCGGCGCGGAGGTTGACGCCCGGTATGCCGCGTTTTATCTCACCCAAGTGGCGGGACGGACCAGCCGTTGGGGAACCAGTCTTCCCAATACCCTCCCTTCCGGCGTGCGCCGAATCGAGGAGCGATCGCTGGTCACCGATGAAGTCCTTGCCGTGCATACATTTCCCTCGGGACTCTCCGGCAGCATCAACCCTGTCGGCGGTACAAATCCGACTTTTGCCAACCTCCAGGAAGGTTCCCTCTTTCTACCAGTGAACGACGGCTCCTGGGGCGTAGCGGCAAACTGGAGTGATGGCGCTATTCCCAACGACCCCGACACTCGTGCCATCATCAACATGACCGCGGCATCCGACCGAACGGTTCTCCTGAACGAAGACATCACCTTGGGTTCCCTCATCCTAAACAATGAGACCGCTTTCCGCGACCGCGTCGATGGCGGCTCAGCCGGATCCCTGACCTTCAGCGCCGGTTCAAACGAAAGCATTCTTTTAGCAGGTCGCCAAGGGAGCGGTTTTCACGAGTTGCGATTCGAAGGGGGAATTCTTCTTGAAAGTGACTTACGTGTGATGGTTGACAACGTGGCCGCCGATGGCGAATACGGCGCTGTTCGTATTCGAGAACTGATGCACGGCCCGGGTGCTCTTATTAAAGATGGACTCGGCGTCATGTCCCTAACCGGCGCCGGGAAAAACCACACCGGCGCCACTATCATTGAGAGTGGTGTCTTGCGGGTCACAGAGTCCTCGCAACCCCGGCAAACTTCAGGCGTGCATATCGCACCCGGCGGTCAGCTGCGGTTGGTCTCTCACGGCGAAGATCGTGAGTATGTTTTTGGCGGGAACCTCACCCTCAACAGCCTCGGACCTGATGAAGGCTTGGTCGCTCTGCCCCAGGCAGGCCGCCTCGGCGCGTTACGCCTGGACCCGGAACTCGAAATTCGCGATTCCGACGCCGATCGCCACACCGCTACGGTTACGAATAGCATTGAATTCATTGGAGATTCGCACATTCACATCGACGGCACCGACAACCGCCTCACCCTCAGCGGCGTTCTATCCGGAGCCGGCACCCTCATGAAGTCCGGGGGGGCGACCTGATTTTGACCGGGAACAACCAAAACTTCGCAGGCGGCACCCATTTGCTGACTGGAGCCATTCGCGTTGAAGCCGCTTCTGCATTGGGGCATGGCCCGCTGATTCTTGAAGCGTCGGAGGACTCGCACCTGGACCTTTTTCTCGACAATGCCGCCCAAACTATTTTGCTGCTTGAAGGCAATCTCGATGCCACCAGCACCGCGACCGTGTACTTGTCGAACGGGCACCTCCTGAACGTGGATCAAACGTTCGATTCCCGATTTCAAGGCTCGCTCTTCGGTTCCGGTTCATTACTCAAAACCGGAACTGGAGTCCTTCGGCTCACCCGCGGGCCGAACACGTTTAGTGGAACGCTCGAAGTCGCTCAAGGCGTCCTCGAGGTCACGGAGTCTTCCCAACCTTCTGAAGTCTCACAAATCGTGATTAAAAGTGGCGGACAACTCCGACTCAGCTCCAGCGGGGAGCGAATCTACACGTTCGGGCAAGGCCCGCTTACCCTTGCCCGACCGGGACGCGATTCCGGGGAAAGCGCTGCGAAGGGTGCGCTCCGACAAGACGGAGGAGACAGCGCCGATATAGCGATCGTGACAAATCCAACCGAACTGAATGACGATATTGTCTGGACCCACGCCAACCGGGACGAAAGTGTCGGCAGCATTCTTCTCCTCGAGGGAGCCGTTTCGGGAACCGCCGACTTGCGCAAGACCGGCGGCGGCACACTGGAACTTCGCGGGGACAATCGCGACTTCACCGGCGGCACACTAATCGAAAACGGTCTCCTCCGCGTGGCTTACAATTCTCACCTCGGAACCGGCTCGCTGACTTTCGTCGATCCCGAGCGGGAACGTATCGATTGATGCCGGTTCCCTCCGTATCGACGGATTCGCGGCAGCCTTGGGCAGCATCAATATTTCCGCTGGCGCTACACTGGCTGGCAGCGGCAGCGCCTCTGGACTCTACGGCTCCGGCACAGTCGCCCCGGGATCTGCCGCACCTGGCATTCTCAGCGCAACCCACTTTGATGGAGAAGACCATCTGGGGACCGACTTCGTCTTTGCCCAAACAGGTTCGCCAATCTATGAGAGTCCATTCGCCAGCGGAAACGACGTATTGCGGCTTACTAACGCGGAACCGTTCAGTCGGGATCTCGATGCGAATAACACCATCCGGATTTTCCTCGATGTTGAATCTCTCTCCTCCGGTCAAACCTTCCGAGGCGGTTTCTTCACAGAAGTATTGGCGCCCTTTGACGAAAGAATCCAAAACGCTGCCTTCAACTTCTACCTCCGGGATGAGGAAGGAGCCTACACGCACCGAGGAGAAACCTACCGTCGCTACCAAGGTCCGCTGCATGGCTTCATTCGTACAGTTGCAGACGGGACAGGCCAGGTCATGGAAGTCACTTGGGGTCGTATCCAAAGTTTCGAGGCGTGGCAAGAAATCCATTTCCCTGATCCCGCCGACCGCGACAATACGGAAATCGCCGGCCCATATGGCGACGCGAACGGTCACGGCATGAAAAATCTCATGAAATACGCCCTCGGTCTTGGCCCACGGGAAGCTCCGACTTCCGACCACCTGCAAACAAAGATCGACGAGTCCGGGCGACTACTCCTTCGCTTTGCCCGAAATCCCATCGAGAGCGATATCGCCTACATTGTGGAAGGATCCCTCGACCTGCGCATATGGGACGTCTTCTTTGATTCCCGCACCGAAGGAGAAACAAATAACTCCGGAATCCATCACCAGGTGTTGGTG
>PXBO01000022.1 GCA_003566885.1 Opitutia bacterium
CAGACGAGATTTACTCCACCATCCACGCTCTCCGTCCGTCATGGCACCGAATCGCCACAAATCCCATAAATCGATAAAGAACAGCTCGATACCGATCCAACAGTGTCAATCCTTAGGTTTTGGGCGAGCTTTTCCAGTACCGGGCCGGACGTGGAACTTATTGCACCGGGAGTGAGCATCCTGAGCACGATTCCGGGCGGCGGATACGGGACCAAGAACGGCACCTCAATGGCGTCGCCACACGTCGCGGGGATTGCCGCACTCGTATGGGCGGCCAACACCGGTCTTTCAAATTACGAGGTGCGAACGATTCTCCAGAATAACGCCGAGGATCTCGGACTCTCTTCAAATCACCAGGGGTTCGGGCTGGCGCGGGCGGACCTGGCCGTGGCGGCCGCTTCGGGGACAACACCGGAAGAGCCCGAGCCCGAGCCCGACCCCAATCCCGAGCCCGACCCCGAAGAATCGAATCTGGAGATTGTAAATTTTGAGCTCTCGGACGCGGGTAATCCGTCATGGTTTCGGGTCAACGTCCAGTGGACGGTTTCCGGGGCGAGCCTTCAGAGCGTTAAAAGTGAGCTGATTCTTGGAGGCACCTTGGTGGATTCCGCCACATCATCAATCAGTGGAGATTCCGCATCGGGAGAGCACCTGTTGAGAAATCGTGACGGACACGATGAAACGTATGAGGTGACGCTTACGGTAATCGATTCAGCGGGCGTGTCGTATTCGCAGACAAAATCGTTTCCATCGGATTAATTAGGGCGATGTAACAACGGCAACCTTTCCGGATTCAGGCCCAGGGAATAGGCGTCCCTGCCAATCCTGAATCCGCCACAGAGCGCAAGTTGTCACGGCACTCTCCCACTTTCTTATGGCCATCGCCGGACGGAGCGCTAGCCTGAGAATGAACCTTCCGTTGTCTCGGACGGGTTGGGAGCATGAGTCATTACATCTATCGAAGCCTTTGTCATGGATCCGTTTAAGCGAAATTTCACCTTGGCCGCGACGATCGCCTGCATCGCGTTTTTTTGTACGCCCCTCCTTCGGGCCGACTCTCCCGTCGCGGTTCCGAATCCGGTGATCTACGACTTGGCCGACAGCGGAGTCATGCGTTACAACGGAGAATACTACATCATCGGAAACTGGATCGCCGGGCATATGCTTTCCTCGGAAGACCTCCTCAACTGGGGAAACCGAACCCATGTCTTCTCCATGGACAACGAATGGGCGATCGGAGCCGCCGGCCGGGACCGTGAAATCCACGCCTGCGACATCCGGTATGTCGATGGAGTGTTTCACCTCTATTGGTCGGTCAATCGGGCCGACATCGTGCGTGCCATCGGTCACACGACCAATACGGATGGCCCCATGAGCTTCTACACCGAGCCGGTCAAGGATCGGCCGTTCTCCGAAAAGATCGATCCGCACCTCTTTATCGACCACGATGGCACGCCCTATTTTTATACGACGAAGTTTCCCCCGGGTCTGGGCAACGTTATTTACGGACAACCGATGGAAGACCCGTGGACTCTGGTCGGGGAGGATGTCCGCCTGCTGACCCCCTCCCGCCGAACCTGGGAGACCCAGGATGCGGAAGTCAATGAGGCACAATGGGTCATGAGGTACCGGGATTGGTATTACATGCTCTACAATGCCAATCACACCCGCTTCCCCGGTTACGCCATCGGGGTCGCCGCCCAGAACGAAGGTCCGCTCGCTTTTAACAACACCCACAAATACCCGGAACCGGTGGTGGCGCAAATCGCGCGCAAAGGGCACGAGATCACCCACACAGGACAACCCTCCGTCATCCGCGGACCCAATGGGTTCGAGTGGTGGGTGGCCTATTTTGCGAGCTACGATGGCGGCCCCCGCTCGATCGGCATCGATCGCGTTCTCTTCTTCGACCGGCAGTTGCATGTCGACGGACCCACCAGCCTTGCCACCGCAACCGACAACACCTACTCTCCGCCCCCGGCTCCCGCGACCCTGAGCGATTTATTCAACCAGGGAACCACCCTCGGAGATCACTGGAATATCGTGGCCGGCGATTGGAAGGTGCACGAAGGACAGGCCCGACAGACCGATGGCGGAGCCGACCTCGGCCTGGTCTTCGCGCGGAGTGCTCCGGCACGAAATTACCTGGTCGAAGCGAACGTAAAGATCCACGACGACTCCCTGGGACCGGCCGGCCTGGTTGCCTACTATGAAGATTCCGAGAACTGGCTCGCGGTGGGTCTCGACCCGCTATCCGGCGGATGGAGTTATTCCAAACGAATCGACGGAGAGGACTCCTCCGGGACGCACCCGCTCCCCGACTCCTACGACTTCCATGTTTACCGCAACCTTAGGGTGGAAAAAAACCATGACCAGTTCCGGGTCTGGATCGACGAGCGCCCCGCTCCGGGCAACCCGGTCGTCCATGCCGATTTCGAAGGCTACGGCCTGCCCGGAATGGTCACCCGTCAGTCCGGCGCCGATTTTGACGGATTCATCTACACCATCGGCTGGGATGAATACGACGACCGGATCAGCGGATGGGGAGATGCCGCGGACGGCGAGAACCGGCATGGCTCCTGGGTCGTCGGCAGGTCGGGAATCGCCTCCGAGGGTGACGTCCGCATTCAACGGGTTTTCAAAGGCGATCTCCTTCACGAATACGAATTCATAACGCAGGTCACACTGGATACCCCTCTCGATGACCGTGAGGACACCCGCATGGGGATCCTTCCCGTTTACGTCGATGCCGAAAATTACCTTGCCGCCACCATCGACGCGTCCAACAACGAACTGGTCATCACGGGCATGAAGGAGGGGGAAATACTCGCCGAACAAAGGATATTCCTGCCCGACCCTAAACCAAGTTATAATCTTCGCGCCATCAAGCGCATCGACGCCACCCGGATCTTCGTCGACGGAATCCTTAAAGCAACGATCCCCGGCACCTGGGCTCCTTCTCAGGTTGGCCTGACAACGGAGAACACCAAGGCCTCATTCAACGGGATCACCCACTTCAACCTCCGCCGCATCCACGGAAGCAATACAGGCGGTTGAGTTTGATGCCAAGTACGCTTCAAAACGCTTATTAAGCCATTCAGAATCAGTCGGACATTGGATCCGCCTGTGGCGTGTCCGCTTGCGGA
The DNA here is from genome assembly GCA_003566885.1 of Opitutia bacterium. GTDB lineage: Bacteria > Verrucomicrobiota > Verrucomicrobiia > Opitutales > T3Sed10-336 > SLOW01. Next base: position 3,147 of record PXBO01000022.1, read on the forward strand.
CGCCTTTCCGATCAGTAGGGCCCAGCGAGAAAAGCGCTCGCGATCCCGGCCCGCGGGGACAGAGCTGCGCCTATCAAGAATTACCTTGGAATTCGAGACACAACGACGCGGTTACGGTCAACGATTTCGATTGCAATCGTCCCTTTGGGGTTTAATCTCCTGAAGTCAGGATGAAACTCTCAATTGATCCCAAAGATTTTCGTTTACCGGCCTCCCGGGGAACGAGTAAACCACTCAACCTTGCGAAACAGCCGACCGGAATTGATAAGCTGTACCAGTCCGGTAAGAACTACCGAAAACTGTTGCAGGGGTTCACAGAGGAATTACATGACCTTCAGCGAATCCTGTACGCCCACGGCCGATACGCCCTGCTGCTGGTTTTCCAGGGAATGGACACGGCGGGCAAAGACGGCGCCATCCGGCATGTGATGAGCGGGGTCAATCCGCAAGGTTGCCAGGTTCACAGCTTCAAGCAACCCAGTCAGGAGGAGCTGGCCCACGATTACCTCTGGCGGACCACTAAAAGGCTCCCCATGCGAGGGCATATCGGGATTTTCAACCGCTCCTATTACGAGGAGGTCTTGATCGTGAAAGCCGTTCCTCCCGTCCTGGCGGCACAGCCTCTCCCGAAGGAATGCGTCGGGCACAAACACTTCTGGCGCGACCGCTACCGCGACATCATCCGGTTTGAAGATTACCTTCACCGCAATGGAACCTGCATACTGAAATTTTTTCTACACGTCTCCAAGGAGGAACAACGCAAGCGGCTGCTCTCCCGCGCCAAGGATGCGGAGAAACATTGGAAGATCAGCCCGGCCGACCTGGAGAGCCGGGCGCAATGGGATGCGTTTCAAACGGTCTACGGCGAGTGTCTGCGACACACCTCACACTCCGCGGCGCCCTGGTATGCCATACCCGCCGACGACAAGCGCAACGCCCGGCTGATCATCTCCCATATTCTCATTGAAACCCTACGTTCACTTCCGATCGCTTACCCTAAACCCGACAAGGCGCAATTGGCGGAAGTCGAACGGGTGCGGAAGGTTCTTACCGCTGAGGGCAAAACTAAATGAAGCCCAAAAAACGCTATTGAATTCGCCACGAAGCGCTCATTCAAGCCAGGCTGTTTCCACCTCGAACCCGTAACGCTCCCCTCCCGTATAGGCAGGGTTATCGGAGGTATCCATGAGGAACTGGATCTCCTCGATTTTGCCGGCCCGTACCTCGCCCTCAACTCCCGTTTCAAACCAACCACCCAAGACACCCGGAAACCCTCTTGGAAGCATCATGAACCGGTCCGCTTCAAAGGAACTCAGCGGGATCCGGTATTCCCGGTAGGTTCCATCCAAATCCACCGGCACGCTGTAGGCGTTGGCATCGTTGTCGAGCAGGATGACCTTCATCGGCGCCGGATTATCGAAATCCGTTTTCGCCCTTACGACGAGATACTCATAGGTATCCAACGTTTCAGGAGCGATTCCTTTGATCCTGTCCGCAATGAAGGTGGAAAACCCGAGGACATGCCTTCCCTGAGTGGGATTTGTCGACGAAACACGACGGGCCATCCGGTCGTCGATTCCCGTTGAAACCAACTGAGACTGGTTTGCACCGCCACCGCCGCCAAAGGCCTGATAGGAACTCTGCTGATCCTTCCGGGCGTGCCAGAGTTCGACGGGGCTTCCGGGCTCCACCGCCCGGGTGGTCCATCGTTCGATGAAATCGTCCTCCCACTCCCATCGGGCGGTCGGGACACTTCCCGGGAAGGTGAGGTAGCCGCTGCCGACATCCCGTTCGATGACGATCCAGTAGTGGACATCGCCGGCCGTCATGATATCGGCGGCAATATCCGCCTTGTATTTATACGGGGTGACTTCATCCATCTCGATACTGTGATTGGCGCCGCCTTCAGTCTTGACCCGAAGCATTGCCGTGTCTTCATCACGCAGGCCGGAGATGTCAGCGGAAATCGCAAGCGGAACCCCGGCTTCTGCCTGCTCGGAAGGTCTGTGCCATACCACCGGGTTTTCGGCATTGGCGGGAACCGCGTGATAGTCGCCGAGCCTGACGGTGCCGAAACGGCTTTCGGGGGTCCGGTTGCTGCCGTTCACTCCGTCCCTGGTCAGCAGATAGGTTCCCGGGGAGATCGTGAACGATCCTCCGTCGGCCGTTGCATTGTAATCGTTGTCTTCATTCAGCCCTTGGATGCCGAATGAATCTCCAAGGTCATCCAGACTGATTTGCATCGGATGGTCACGCCACTCGATATGCACGACATATCTGAGATTGTTTACCGGCCCCACAAACGGGTCCTGGGTCGGGATCGCATCAGGAAAAACTTCCAGACGCCAGACACCCTCTTCAAGTTTATCCAAAAGATACGCGCCGCGTCCCGGATAGGAGACCACGGGAGAAGAACCGACCCCGGCAATACGCTCGAGAGCGGCCGGATTTTGCGGGGCGGTATCGGTAGTGTTGGAGTAAAGAAACGCACGGTCGGTATTCATCTCGCTGAGATCCTGATGATGGCTCATGCTGAAACTTCCGAACGACGTGGCGGCGGGGTAGTCCTCGAATTGTTCCATGTGATCGACCTCGCGAAACACTTCTCCCGCGATGATCATGCTGACCGCTCTGCCCGGCGTATAGACCAGGTTCAGGTAGTGCGAAATCCAGTCGGAGTTCGCATGAGCGACTCCGAGTGCCGTGTAGGCGAAGTGGGCGGCGAACTGTATTCCGGCTTCACGGAAGCTCCTCGCCGACATGGGCAGGGCGTAGTTGTTCAGGTTGTCGGCCGGATCGAATTCGTAAACGATCTTGGCCATGTTCTGATACCGCTCGTCATCGACCCAGGGCATGTCGAAGCTGTTGACATAGGGGAAATAGTTCGAGCGTCTCTCCCTCCCCTGGTACAGGCCGGCATTGTACCACTGGAAGGTCACGCCGTCGATGTCCGCATCCAGGTAGGCTTCCGGAACGCCGTGAGTGATGTTGTAGAATATCGGCTTGTCCCAGCCGCTTTCCCGTAGTTGGTTGGCCATCGTGTTCACAAACTCCAGCGTCCGCTCGTATCCGCTGTGCGAAGGTTCGTTGTCAATTTCGATGGCGATGATGTTCGGGTCCTCGATCGGCGTCAGACCGGTGTAGGGATTTCGATAATTGATGACCTGATCGAGGTAGTTCTGGATTATCGGCCAGAATTCACGGTTTCGCGGGGCTTCCGCTTTGGAGATGTCGTTGGCGAAACCCGGCGGATGTATGACGTTCCCTTCCGGCCATCCCGCCCCATAATAGATAGTCGGCGTGATAATGGTCCTGATATTATGCTCTTTCATCTTGTAGAGCGAGTAGTTGTGCAAATCGAGGTGGTGGTTTTCGACCAGGTTCCCATCCCTGTCCGTGATCTCGATCTCGTAAATGTGAGTGCGGAAAGCGTCCATCCCCATGCGAACCAGATGATAGACATCTTCATCAATCGCTTCCTTGTGATCCCTGCCCATCACATTCATACCCCTGTAGGTCTGGGAGAACGGGGTATAATAGTTGACACCGAAAAGTCTGACCTCTTCACCGGAGTCGGCCCAGTACATCACACCGTTCTCAATAATAACCCGTTCCGGATCCGTCTGTTCCATCACTTCCAAAGTAGTGGCGCACGCCGTAGTCGTACCGAGCATCAAAAGAAACGGCAGAATGAATCCGCCATTCACGACGCCTTTTCCGTAATTCGTAACTTTGGAGATCATAATATCAGTTTGTTGTTGTTGGCAGGAAACCGTTAATTGCCAAGGCAAATAGCTGGTTTCATTATTTTTCCGTGATTACAGCGAAAGTCACAAACCGCCGGCATGCAAGGCTATGAATCCGCGAGTGGCGGTTACCCCGTGCGGGGTCCACCCAGATAGAGCTCCTGCAATTCGGCGCTCTTCTCCAGATCCGCCGGAGCTCCCTCGAGCGCGACCCGGCCGTTCTCCATGACGAGCGCCCGGTCCGCAACCGCGAGCGCCTGTTTCGCGTTTTGCTCGACGAGCAGGATCGTGAGCCCCTCGTTTTCCCGAATCTCGCGCACGATGCGAAAAACTTCCTTCACCAGCAACGGCGACAAACCCATCGACGGCTCGTCCAACAGCAGCAGTTTCGGTCGCGCCATCAGCCCGCGTCCGATTGCCAACATCTGCTGTTCTCCGCCGGAAAGGTAACCGGCCTTCAGTTTCAACCGCTCGACCAGGCGCGGAAAATACCCGAGCACACGCTCGATGTCCTTCCGGATTGTCCGGGTGTCCGACCGGCTGAACGCCCCCATGCGAAGGTTCTCCTCCACCGTGAGATCGGGAAAAACGTAGCGTCCCTCCATGACCTGCAACACCCCTTCGCGCACCATTTGCCGGGCGGCCGCGCCGGTCACATCGTTTCCGCGCAGCAGCACACTTCCGTCGGTCACCGCACCGCCCTCGGATTTCAGCATTCCGGAGATCGATTTTAACAACGTCGATTTGCCCGCCCCATTGGCGCCGAGCACGCCGACAAACTCCCCCTCGCGGATAGCCAGCGAAACCCCGTGCAGCACCCGCACCACGCGGTTGTAGGCGACGTGCAAACCCTCGACCTCCAGGAGGAGAGGCGTGCTTTGCTCAGGCAATTCGGCCGTCACCGTTCCATCACATTATCCCAGATTTTAACGAACTCGCCGTTTCGCACTTCGAAGATCGGGACGTTCATGCTCGGCCGGTGATCGTTCTCGGAAAAACTCACCGCCGGCACAAGCCCGCCGGGAGAAAACTCCTCCAGAGTGTAAAACATTCGGCGAAGATTCTCCCCGGTCGGTTCCAGCCCTTCGTCGATCGCGCGCCCGATCACCTCCGCCGCCAGCAGCGCCTGCGCCCATCCGCGGATGTAGTGGGTATCCGGTGACGCATAGTTTGCCGCCATGATCGCCTCCATCGCCTCCGCGCTGTCATCGCCGTAGGGAACGCTTCCATACAGAGAAAGATGCCCTTCCGCATCCTCGCCCGCGTTGCGGACAAACGCCTCGTCGCCGGCGTAGATGTTCCCGATCAGGACCGCGTCGCTCCCCTGCCGCGCAAGGTCGCGCGCCAAGACGCTCATCGCCGCGTTCGTGTTTCCCATCCAGACGTGGGTCGCGCCGGCGTTGCGAAAAGCGAGGCTCTGCTGCACCGCGTCGGTCGGCGTGTAGCCGATGTCCTCCTCGGCGACGATCGCAACGCCGAGGCGCTCCGCCTCCTCCTTGATCGCCGGGATTGGCGCGATGCCAAACCCGCCCGGGTTTCGCGCCAGCCCGAGTTTCCCTCCCTGCTCCGCCACGAATTGCACCGCGCTCCGGGCCGCCGTCGAGTAATCGGCGTTGGTGATAAAGAAGTAGGGAGCGTGCTCGGCATCGACAAACTCCTCCGCATACGAGGTCGGCATGTAGATCACCCGTGCGCGGTTCGCCAACGGCAGCACCGCGGCGCTGTCCGGTGTTCCGAATCCGTGGATCAGCGGCACGCCGTTGTCGTCCGCCAATTGCCGAAACGCGCGAATCGTCCGCGGGATATCGTAACTCGCGTCGATTTCGATCACCCGAACGGTCCGGCCGCGCACGCCGCCGTTAGCGTTTATCCAGCGCCACGCGTCGCGCACCCCGTCCGCCAGCGGCACGCCGACATCCGAAGTCGGCCCCGTGCGGTTCGAGATCTGCCCGACGCGAATCGTGTCGGCGTCGTCCTGCGGCGCGCAGCCGCCAAAAGCCAGCAACCCGCCGGCAAGCACAAGGAATGGGAGGATTCTTTTCATTTTGAGATTTTAAGAAACAGGTACGTTGTCAGGCGCCGCCAGCTTCGCGCCATGCCGTGCGGTTCGTAAAGCAGAAAAATCACGATCAGCAACCCGAAGATCCCCTGCCGCACCGGCGCCATTTGTCCGGTCTCCATTCCCAATTGCAATGCCAATCCGTCCAGCAACTCGGGCGTCAGCACGATAAACAATGCCCCGAGCACCGCCCCCGCCAACGTCCCGAGCCCGCCGATGATTACCAGCGCCAGCAACTGAATCGAGATAAACAGGCTGAACGCCTGGATGGCGACAAACTCGAGGTACCACGCCATCAGCGCCCCCGCGACCCCGGCGTAAAAGGTCGAGACGGCAAACGCCGTCATTTTCGTCCGGAACAAATTAACGCCCATGATCTCCGCCGCCCGCGGATTCTCCCGCACCGCAGCGAACGCCCGCCCCATTCGCGTACGCAGCAGATTGGCATACGCGACCGCCCCGAGCACCGCGAACGCGAGAACCAGCAGATAATACCGGCTTCCCTCCTGCAGGTCGATGCCAAGCACGATCGGCCGCTCGACGAACCGCCCGTCCTCCCCGCCCGTCAGCCAGCGCGCCTGCTCGAAAAACCAGAACAGAATAATCTGCGCCGAAAAACTCGCCATCACCAGATAGACCCCCTTCAGCCGCAGCGACGGCAACCCGAACAGCAACCCGACCGCGGCCGCGATCCCCCCCGCCAAAAGGATCGACGGCAGCGCCGGCACGCCGAGATTCACATTCAGATACGCCGCCGAAAACGCCCCCACTCCCATGAACGCCGCGTGGGCGATCGAGATCAGCCCGGCGTTTCCGGTCAACAGGTTCAATCCCATTCCCGCCAGCGCGTAAATCGTGATCACCGTCAACAACGCCAGTTGCGACCCGCTCAAAAACTGGGAGGCGATCCCGACTCCAAGCACCAGGACGACAGCCCCCAGCCGGTTTCCCGCTTTCACCGAACGATACCTGTCAGACTCTAAATTCACCGTGGATTGTCGATTAATGTTTCGTACGGCAACGTACTTTGATCCTTCACAGCTTATCGATCTCCTTCCTCCCGAAAAGTCCGGTCGGCCGTACCCACAAAATCAGGATCAACACGAAAAACGGCGCCACCGGACCGAGGCCGCTCAACCCCGTCAGATTCCGCAGATACCCGCCCGAAAGATTTTCGAGCACCCCGATGATCACCCCGCTGATCGTCGCGCCGATGATGCTGTCCAGCCCGCCGAGAATCACCGCCGGAAAGACGCGCACGCCATAGGCGCTCAAATCCGGGGTCAGCCCCGAGATGTTCGCCGCCAGGATCCCGCCGACCCCCGACACGATCGCCGAGATCACCCACGCCAGGGCGAACACCCGCACCAGCGGAACGCCGAGACTCTCCGCCGCCTTCCGCGAACTCGACACCGCGCGCATCGTCAGCCCCCAGCGCGTGTATTGAAAAAACGCGCCGAAAATCACCATGAACGTCAGGCAAAGAAAAAAAGCATACAGATACACCTGGCTTACCGTCACCACACCGAGGTCAAGTCCTTCGCGCGGAAACACGGTTGGAAACGGACGATTCGTCGCCCCCCAGACCAGCAACACGACCGAGCGCAACACGATCCCGATCCCGATCGTCGCCATCACCACGCTCATCACCGGCGCCCCCATCATCCGCCGCAACACCAGCTTCTCAATCGCCAGCGCAAGCAGGGTCATAAACACCAAGGTGGTGAAAAAGCCGGCTAAGAACGGCATCCCCGTCGTCACGATGACCTCCAGGCAGATATACGCCCCGATCATCAACAACTCCCCCTGCGCGAAATTCACGACCTCCGTCGCCTTGTAAATCAACACAAACCCCAGCGCGATCATCGAGTAAATCGACCCGACCACGATCCCGTTGATGAGAAGTCCGAGAAAGTAGTCCATGCGCTAAATTTTGGATTGCGGATTGCGGATTTTGGATTGTGCAGTGGCTAGCTCCGCAAGCAGTGGCAGGGAAGCTCTCGCACAGGATGGACCACAACATTCCAGTACTCGTTTGCAATGCCGCCGTGAGGCAGTCCAATCGATTCGGTTGCGCGTAGCGCCGGACTTAAATCCAAAATCCCCAATCCGAAATCCAAAATATTGTGGATCCAAAATCATGGCTCCTCCTCCCCCAAGTACGCCTTTCGCACGGCCGGGTCTTTCATCACTTCCTCCGGCCCGCCCTCGGCGATTTTTTTCCCGAAATCCAGAACCGTGACGGTATCCGAGATGCGGCGCACCACGCCGACATCGTGCTCGATTATCACGACGGTAATGTGCTTCTCCCGGTTCAACTTCCGAACCACCTGCGCCAGCTCCGCCTTTTCGCTGTCGTTCATGCCGGCCATCGGCTCGTCCAGAAGCAGCAGCTTCGGCCGCGAAACCATGGCCCTCGCCAGTTCAACCCGTTTCTGATCTCCGAACGGAAGATCGCTGACCGGCCGCTCCCCCAGCTCGCCGATACCGAGCAACTCGATCGCCTCCACCGCCTCGTCGCGCAGCCGGCGCTCCTCCTCCCGGCAACCGAACCGCGTCCAGTAAAGCGCGCCGCGCAAGATCCCGCTCTTCAGCCGATGATGCCCGCCAGCCATCACGTTGTCCAAAACGCTCTCCTCCCGGAACAAGGCGATATTCTGAAACGTGCGGGCGATCCCGAGGAGCGGCCGCTCGTGCGGACGGCGCCGCAAAAGGTCCTGACCGTCGAACCGGATCGCCCCCTGCGGGCGATACATCCCGGAGATGCAATTCAACACCGTCGATTTCCCCGCCCCGTTAGGACCGATGATCGAATGTATCCGCCCGGCGGCGACGCCAATACTCACCGCCTGCAGGGCCTTGATCCCTCCAAAGCGCAAGGACAGCTCGGCCAATTCGAGGATCGGGACACTGGAGGACATTATCGATTTTGGATTTCTGCCGATGTTGAAATGCCGGTCGCGATTCAAATCCGGGCGGGCACGTTCTTGACCTATGCCCTGCGACCTGGGTATCCCCTACTCCAGAATCCGGCCCACCGGTGAGGCGGCGGGTTCGGATTCGAGGCTGTCGGGCTGCATGCCGTCGACGTGGCGCGAGTAACGGAACACCTTGCCTTCGTAGTTCCGAATTTCCACTTCGTCATCGCTGATCTTGCGCACGTATTCTGGGTTGATCGGCACCTTGCCGCCGCCGCCGGGAGCGTCGATGACGAACTGCGGGACGGCGTAACCCGTGGTGTGGCCGCGCAGGTTCTCAATGATTTCCAACCCTTTCATCACGTCGGCCCGGAGATGGGCGCTGCCGGTGATAAGATCGCACTGGTAAAGGTAGTAGGGCCGGACGCGCATCATGAGCAACCGGTGCACCAGTTCCTTCATGGTGTCGACGTCGTCGTTGACCCCCTTGAGAAGCACCGACTGGTTGCCCAGCGGCACGCCGGCCAGAGCGAGGCGATCACAGGCCTCCCGCACCTCCTGGGTGCACTCCTTGGGGTGGTTGGCGTGGATGCTCATCCAGATCGGCTCGTGCTTGCGGAAGATGTCGGTGAGCTCCGGGGTGATGCGCTGGGGAAGGAAAATGGGAATGCGTGACCCGATGCGGATGAATTCCACGTGTTCGATCGCCCGCAAGCGGCCCAGCAGGTAGTCGAGTTTGCGGTCGGCCAACAGCAACGGGTCTCCGCCGCTCAGGAGGACGTCCCGAATCTCCGGGTGGCTCTCGATGTACCGGATCCCCTGCTCGAACTCGGGATGAAAGTCGTACCCCTGACTGTTGCTCACCAGGCGGCTGCGGGTACAGTAACGGCAGTAGGCGGCACAACGGTCGGTCACCAGAAACAGAACACGGTCGGGATAGCGGTGGACCAGGCCGGGAACCGGCATTTTGCCGTCTTCTCCGCACGGGTCACTCATCTCTTCCGGTGCGACATGCATCTCCTCGACCCGGGGAATCACCTGCCGGCGGATGGGACAGTCCTCGTCTTTGAAATCGATAAGGTTGAAAAAGTACGGCGTGATGGCCAGGGCCAGCTTCTTGTTGGCGAAAGCGCACCCCTGCTTCTCCGCCGGGCTCAGTGAAAAAAACTTCTCAATTTCGTCCTGGGTGGTGAGCCTGTTTTTCAGTTGCCAGCCCCAATTTTTCCAGTCTTCCGCCGGCACGTGCTGCCACAGACCCTGTCCCCGGTACCATTCTCGTCGCCCTTTTTTTGAACTCATTATAGGCCGGTAACTAACCGGGATTCTCCGGTGTGTCAAATGCGGGCAAAAATCGATCGAAACCCGAATCGGGAAACTCGTTATTTACACCCGTTGCGATTCCTGTTTGATCTTGGGATATGACGATCATCAGAAAAGGGGTACTGGCGCTGGAAGACGGCAGCGTGTTCCGAGGAATTGCTTTCGGCGGCGAAGGCACCGTGACCGGAGAGGCGGTTTTCAATACCAGCATGACCGGCTACCAGGAAATCCTGACCGATCCTTCCTATTTTGGCCAGATCATCACCATGACGGCGCCGCAGATCGGCAATTACGGGATCAGTCCCGAAGACGACGAAAGCAGCGGCCCCAAAGCCGTCGGTTTCGTGGTGCGCGAATTGAGCCCGGTGGCCAGCAACTGGCGGAGTCGCCAGAGCCTCGACGAGTACCTCAAAATCAACAACATCCCCGGCCTGCAGGAAGTCGACACCCGCGCCATCACCAAAAAGCTGCGCGTGGCGGGCGCAATGAAAGCCTGCGTCAGCACTCACGATATCAGCGACGAAGAAGCCGTCAAACTGGCGCGTGACTGGTCCGGGCTGGTGGGCATGGACTACGTCAAGGAAGTCACCTGCCGCAGCCCCTTTGAGTGGGATCCGGAGGGTAAAGACAGCGCGCCCTTCACTGTTGAGGGCACGCACCTGAACCGGGGGGAGCCGGAATCGACCTATTATCGGGTCGCCGCGTTTGATTTGGGCGCGAAGTACTCGATCTACAGGAAGTTGCGCAACCACGGCTTCGAGGTCCACGTCCTGCCGGCGGACACGCCGCCGGAAAAAGTGCGCGAGTTGAATCCGGACGGCCTTTTTCTTTCCAACGGCCCCGGCGACCCCGCCGCCATCGACTACATACACCGAAACGTGGCCTCCCTGCTGGAGGAGTACCCGACTTTCGGGATCTGTCTCGGCCACCAGGTCATCGCCCACGCCATGGGCGCCAAGACCTTCAAGCTGAAATTCGGTCACCGGGGCGGCAACCAGCCGGTCAAGAACCTGGAAACCGGCCGGGTCGCCATCACCGCCCAGAACCACGGTTTCGCCGTGGACGCCAAGAGCGTGGAAAACCGCGGCGGCAAGGTTACCGAGATCAACCTCAACGATCAAACCGTCGAAGGGCTGCGGCACAACGACCTGCCCGTTTTCACCGTCCAGTACCACCCGGAAGCCGCCCCCGGGCCCAACGATTCCGACCCGCTTTTTGTGGACTTCTACCGGCTGATTACAAAGCGGAAAGAAGGGAAGATTTAGAAATTTTGGATTTTGGATCGCGGATTTTGGATTTAACTCGGCGCTGGCCCGCACGGGTGATTGGTCTCATTGATCCACAACTCTTGCGTATAATGAACATAACGTGTGGAGGGCGCGGCTCCGTCCGCGCCGCAGGGAGGGATTCAGACGGAAAACGGCGGATTTCAGCAGGGAGCTGCGGCGCTCATGGTGCCGGGCCCTATCGTCACTTCCTTATTGGTAGAAGTCCAAAAAGCCTGTGGATTAAAATCCAAAATCCCCAATCCAAAATCCAAAATTCCATATGACCCTTCTTCTCGACATGGATGACCGGTCCTGGATCTGGCTGGGAAATCTCTGCTACGCGGCCGCGTTTGCTTTCGCCCTGGTTTCGGTCGTCCGCTCAAAGCAACACTCCCGGCTGCTGCTGTTCCTGCTGGTGGTCGCCGGTTTTCTCCTGCAGACCACCGGCCTCTACCTGCGGGGCCTGGAAACCCGGAGTTGTCCCCTGGGGAACCCGTTTGAGATCTTGCAATTCATCACCTGGTCCCTGGTGGTGATTTACCTGGCGGTCGGCCCCGCCTTCCGCATGAGCCTGCTCGGCTTCTTTTCCTCCGGCCTCGCCGCCGGCCTGGGAATACTGTCCTTAGTGGTCTCCGATTGGGACGCCGTTCGCCGGGTGGGCCTGTTCGGCGACAACGTCTGGATCGAGTTGCACGCCGCCCTCGCCATTTTCAGTTACGGAGCGTTCGGCATCCTGGCCCTCACCTCGATCATGTACCTGCTCCAGAACTATAGTCTGAAGCACAAAAAGCTGGCGGGGATCTTCGGCTTCCTGCCCTCGCTGTACCAGTTGGAGCAAATGAATCTGCGCCTGCTGGCGCTCGGGGTGGCCATCCTGAGCACTTCCCTGCTGATCGGCTCCGTCCACTGGCTGGGCGATGTCGAGAGGCTCCATTCGATTAAGCTTCCGTTCACCACCGCGGTCTGGCTGGCCTACCTTACCGTTCTGGTCCTGAGACTTCGCCAGAAGTTGATCTCCCGTCCCCTCGCCTGGACCTGTATCGCACTCTACTTCCTGGCCCTGCTTTCCATTCCGCCGGTTGACGCCGGGCGCAGACCGCTGGAACCCGAAATCGTCGACGCCTCGTCAACCGCCGAACCCTCGATCCCGACCGCCACCGACCGATGACCGGCCCGCTGCACATGCTCGGGGCCAGTCACCGCACCGCCCCGATCGAGATCCGGGAAAAGCTCGCCGTTCCGGCGGATCGCACCGCCGAAGTTTACGAAGGATTGCGACGAATCGACAACCTGAGCGAATTCGCGGTCATCAACACCTGCAATCGCGTGGAAATTTACCTCGTCACGGCGGACCCCGAGGCGCGCCGACGCATCGAGTCCTTTCTCCGTGATTTTCACGGGTTGCCGGCGGAAACCCTCTCCAGCCACACCGTCTGGCGCGAAAACATCGGCGCGGTCCGCCACCTCTTCGAGGTGGCCAGCGGTATCGATTCCCTGGTGGTAGGCGAGGCGGAGATCCTGGGCCAGGTCAAGGAATCCTACGCGCGCGCCCGCGAACACGCTTCCCTCGGGCCGATCCTCAACCGTATTTTCCAGAAAAGTTTCCAGGCCGCCAAGTGGACCCGGACGCACACCGCCATCGGACGCGGCCAGGTCAGCGTCGGGTCGGTGGCGGTGGATCTGGCCCTCAAGATTTTCGGCGACCTGCGCCGATGCCGCATCCTGGTGCTGGGCGCGGGAGAAATCGCCGAACGCACCCTGATCAACCTGAAAAACCGGAGCGCCCGCAACATCGCGGTCAGCAATCGCACCTTCGAACGGGCCGGGGATCTCGCGCGGAAACTCGAAGGCGTCGCCCTGCCCTTTGAACAGATTCACTCCGCCCTGGGCGACTATGATATCGTCATCGGCTCCACCGCCGCCACAACCCCGCTGTTCGGACAACGGGAAGTCGAGACCCTCATGACCAACCGCCCCCTGCGCCCCCTCTTCCTGATCGACCTGGCGGTGCCGCGCGATTTCGACGGTTCCCTGGCCGAGCTCGACAACGTCTTCCTCTATAACATCGACGACCTGTCGGAACTGGCACAGTCCAATCGTTCGGCACGTGAGGCCGAAATCGATCACTGCCGCGAAGTTATCGACGCCAAAGCCCGCCACCTCTGGAAAAACCTGCGCCTGCCCGACCCGAGCCGGGACCAACCAACCCTCGGCTAGCCCACACGCCGCGCGGTCAAGGCGGTGGATCGAAGTCGCTTTGACGCACGAGCGCGGGCATCCTGCCCGCACCGGCGGCACACGAGCGCCGCCCTCCAGAGAAAAAGTCCGTTACCTGCCGCACGAAGCCCATTTCACCGATTCCACTCTCCCGCCCGCAGAGCCAAGGCCTGCCAGACCATGGGCGGATTGTCGGAAATGATTCCATCCACGCTCATTTCCAGGAGTTCCAATGCCGTATCCAGTTCGTTGATCGTGTAAACCCAAACCTTTAAACCGCGTGCCTGAGCTTCGCGCACCGATTCCCGGGTTACCTGGCGGTTCCAACCGACCACAGTAGCGCCCGTCTTTTCGATGCGGTCCAGAAACGCCCGGTTAAGAAACCGTTCTTCGTAAGGATAAGAACTGCCGTCCTCCCGCCTCGGCGGCCCCAGTGCTCCCAGGGGAACGTCCGCAGCCAGTTCGCGGCAATCGGCCAGGAAGTCCCAGTCGAAGGCTTGGATCACTACATCATCCAACATCGCGCGCCGGCGCAGAAGCTCGATCAAAGTACCGGCGTCACCTTCCTTCCGCTCAATCAGGGTTACCGACTTTTCCTGGATCAGCTCGAGCGCCTCCTCCAGGGTCGGAATGCCGACTCCCGCAAACCGTTCGGAGAACCAGCTTCCGGCATCGAGTTCACGAAGCTCCTCCAGAGTACGCGAACGCAACGGGATCTTCCCGTCACCCCAACGCCCGACCGCATCGGTCGTCCGGTCGAGGGTGTCGTCATGGAAAACGACCGGCACGCCGTCGGCGCTGTGAAAATAATCCAGCTCCACCAAATCGGCGGCGGCCAGCAGCGCCAGCTCGAAGGCGGGAAGCGTGTTCTCCGGAGCGGCCATACTGTAGCCCCGATGTGCAATGACCAGCGGTCGTTCCCGGTTCATAATCTCATCCAACCTTTCCGTAACGCCCGGCGACGAGTCGCCGATGACCGCGCCACCGCCCACCAGCAAAAGCAGGGTCGTCGTCAGAAACGTTCGTCTTTTTCTTTTGTTTTTCATCACCCTTTTATCCCGAATCGATATCCGAGGTACGTTTTTTTCGTTCGGGGCGCCCCTCTCCGCACGGCTTTTTCGTTTGGTCTGTGAAGGCCGCATGAAAAAGCGTTTCATATCAAAAATCTGGAATTTGAAATGTTTCGCAAAAAAACGCGGGGCAGAACTCGCAAAGAAAAAACCGTGCCCCTACCCGATTACGCGCCGAATGCCATTGCAGAAGATCACTACGGCAACAATCATTCCCTCCGTCTTACTGTAAGACAAGACGAAACGGGCTTTTCTATCAAAAATAAAATGCTTTCGGTGATATTAATAAAGGTTCACCCGACGTTTCCGTGGTGACTCCACTCGATGAATTCTGCAATTCCGTTACGGTTAACCATTGTCCTTGCGATCCTTTTCTCGACTCTGTCCCTCGAAGCTCAGCGAGGCGCGCGAACGGCCGAGGTGACGCGGACCGGCGACACTTGGACTGCGAGCGTCA
The DNA here is from genome assembly GCA_003566885.1 of Opitutia bacterium. Lineage (GTDB taxonomy): Bacteria > Verrucomicrobiota > Verrucomicrobiia > Opitutales > T3Sed10-336 > SLOW01. Next base: position 18,202 of record PXBO01000022.1, read on the forward strand.
GCGGCAGCCAGGTTTATACTGGCGGCGACATGATGCACGCCATCCAGGCGGGGATCGATAACCTGACCGCCGGCCGGACGCACAAGGAGACCGTCAATATCCGGGACTCCGGATCGACCGGCCCTCACCACTGGGACGGCGGCGTCAAGGTCATCGCCATGCGCAGCTACACCGTTCTGGATTTTCACGGAAACACGATCAATGTGAATGATACCGAGGACAACCTGATCGTTCCCATCCGGGCTCAGGAAGCCGATCACATCGAAATCCGCAATATGCGCATCACCGGCAACCCCCGCTACGGCATGTGGTTTTTCGGGTGCGAGAATGTCCTGCTCTCCAATATCGAGTTGAACATCCCCGAATCCCAAAACTCGAACGGTCCGGGCCTCGGCGTCCGCTTCGAAGCCCGCGGCGGACAAACCTCCGGCCGCTGGAACCGCAATGTGGAGATCGACCACATCGTGGTGGAAAACTCCAAGGGCCACGGAGTGGAATTCTGGGGGACCGACGGCCTCGCCATCGGCACCGTCACCACCCGCAACACCGGAGGCGCGGGGCTGCTCATCAACAACAACCGCAACGTGCACGTCGGCCTGGTCGACGCCTACCGGGCCAACCACGGCGGAGGTTACGCCGGCTTTCGCACCGCCAACAACGCCGGGCCCAACATCGTGGTGGACAAAGTAATCGCCGTCGAATGCGGTCGAGGCGTTTTCACCGTCTCAGGAAGCCGGGGCATCACCATTCACGAAGTCGACATCATTGGCTCCACCGGTCACGGCATGCTGATCGAAGACACCCAGGATTTTGTGGTCAACGGCGGCACTATCCGCGGCACCGGATCGGAAGGGGTCCGCATCACCTCCCGCTCCAGCACCCAACATCACGCCACCCAAAACGTCATCGTCCGCAACCTCCGGGTATACGACTGTCCCTGGGGCATCCGCGAAACCCTGCCGCGCACCAATAGCAACTTCATTTTCAACAACGACCTCCGAGGAAACGATAATTGCCTGGCTTACGACGGTCCGGGAACCCAAGCGGCAGCAAACTTCTGCGGCATACGCGCGGTCCGGACCGACGACCTTTACCTGGCCTGGCTGCACCGGCGGTTCATGGACGGCTCCGAACCGGAGGCCGACGCGACCTACGACCTGGGCGGACTGGGCGTATCCAATTTGATGCGTTACGCGCTGGACGTCGATGACGACGAAGAGCTCCGCTCCCGACTCCCGCAGACCGAGATCGTCGACGGCACCCTCGCAATCCGCTTCGTTCGCAGCAGGATCAAGGAAGACATCGCCTACATCGTGGAGGCGTCGTCCGACCTGACCGACTGGAGCGAGGTGCTCTACGATTCACGCATCGACACCCAATCCAACAACGCCGGCGCCTACATGCGGATCGAAGACTCGCAGTCTCCCCCAAACGCCGGCGCCCGTTTCCTCCGTCTCCGAGTGGAGCAGATTCTCTAATCCTCACATCGAACAAAGCCATGCACAAAACTCCTTCGAAATTGATCGCCCTCGGCGTTTTCACGCTCCTTCTGTTTACCATCGCCCTCCCAAGCTCCGCCCTCGCCCGGATGCAGGTGGAAGACTTGCGACGGGGCTTGATCGCCGTTCGCCAGGACGACGGCTACTACCTGAGTTGGCGTCTGCTCGGCACCGAACCCTACGAAACCGGATTCAATGTATACCGCGATGAAACTCGCCTGAACGAAGAACCGATTACCGGCGCCACCCTCTTTCTCGATGCCGAAGCACCGTTGAACAGCGTCTATACCGTGCGCACCGTTCACAACGGCGAGGAGGGAAATGCCAGCGTACCGGCACGAATCATCAACCTGACCGAAGGCCCCAATGCCGGTTATTTTGACATTCCCCTGCAGCGACCCGCCAACGGCGTTCACGGCGGAAGCTACAGCCCCAACGATGCCAGCGTTGGAGATCTCAACGGCGACGGGCATTACGAGATTGTGCTAATGTGGAATCCCTCCAACGCCCGCGATAATTCCCAGCGCGGGCACACGGACAACGTCCTGCTCGACGCCTACACCCTGGAGGGCGAACATCTTTGGCGCATCGACCTGGGTCCCAACATTCGCGCCGGCGCCCACTACACCCAGTTCATGGTATACGATTTCGACGGCAACGGCCGCGCCGAGATCATGGTGAAAACCGCACCGGGCACCCGCGACGGCACCGGCGCCTTCATCGGCAAAGGGCCGGCCGCCGACGCCGACCACGAGGCGGACTATCGCAACAACGCCGGCTACGTTCTGGAAGGTCCCGAATACCTCTCCGTTTTCGACGGCCTGACCGGCGCCGAGCTGGATACCGTCAACTACATACCCGCGCGCGGCAACGTCTCCGACTGGGGCGACGGTTACGGCAACCGGGTCGACCGCTTCAATGCCGCCGTCGCCTACCTCGACGGCGAACGGCCCAGCGGCGTTTTTCAACGCGGCTACTACACCCGTCTCGCCATGGTGGCCTGGGACTGGCGCGACGGTGAGCTGACCCACCGCTGGACCTTTGACTCCGACACCCCCGGCAACCGCAGCTACCGCGGGCAGGGCAATCATTCGGTGACCGTGGTCGATGCCAACAACAACGGCCGCCACGACATCGTCACCGGCGCCGCGGTCATCGCCAGCGACGGCACCGGCATGACCAACGTGAGCGAAACGATCAGCCGTGACGGTCACGGCGACGCCAACCACGTCACCCAGATGAGCAAGGACGATCCTATCCCTTACGTGTACATGCCCTTCGAAGGCGCGGGAGGACTCGCCCTGCGGCCGGCCAACTCACCGCAATACCTCTGGTATCACCACCGCGGGGTGGATCACGGACGCGGCGTCGGCGCGGAACTCGATCCGGAAAACCCGGGTTTTCATTTCTGGGGTTCTGGTGAAGCCGGCAGCAACCTCTACAACTTCGCCGGCGAACGGGTCGGCGACTCCCCGAACTCGGTCAATCACGTCATCTGGTGGAACGGCGAACTCAGCCGCGAGCTCCTCAACAGCAACACCATCGACCAGTGGAGCATCTCCCGCAACGAAGCCACCCGCTTGCTCACCGCCGAGGGTGCCAGTTCCATCAACGGCACCAAAGCCAACCCCAACCTCCAGGTCGATCTCTTCGGCGATTGGCGCGAAGAGGTGATCTTCAACCACAACAACACCCACCTGCGGGTTTACACCACCACCATGCCCACCGAGTACCGGCTTCCCACCCTGATGCACGATCCGGTCTACCGCGTGGCCATCGCCTGGCAAAACTCCTCCTACAACCAACCCCCTCATCCCGGCTACTACATCGCCACCGACATGGACTTCCCGCCCCCTCCCCTGAATGTAAAAGCCGTCACCCGCTACCAGGACCGGGAATAGATTTCGGTCGCGAATCTTCGCCTCGCAGCACGCCGCTTCAGCCGATGACGGATCTATCAGATTGGTCGGAATGCTACTGGGTTAAGGCGGGTTCTCCGAAATTACTCAGCATCGGGCGCATCCGGCCTTCGGCGGATAAGCGCCGCACGGCGAAGTTGATTTGAATCTCCCAACTTCATCGCTAGGGTATCAGAGGACTCCGGCCAGGATATCAACGTTTATATCGATCCCGAAGCCGAGGACTTGTTTTTTCCTCCTCTGACCTTGCGATCGGTCACATTGGGCAATGTGGCGGCCCTGGCCCGACAAATCGCCGCCCGGCACCAAGGTCTAAGATGGACCACGATTCAACCGGGAATATGGTCCATCACCCTGCATCGGCAACAAGCGCCATCCGAGCCTCAAACCTTACACACTTCGGTCTTTCACCTCGGAACCCTCACCGACCATTTCAGCTTCGACGATATCGCGACCGCCCTGCAAATCGCTGTTGAGATGGAAGACGCCAGGGATGTCTCGATTCGAATCCACGAAGAAACCGGGCTCCTTTTCTTTCGCGGTCCAAGCGAAGCGAGTCTAACCGCAGGTTCGGTGATCTCCAACCTTCGTCAGCAGGAAACCACTCTTCGTAATGCAGCTCAAAACCGCCCGCCGAACGCCACTTTCGCCGAGGAAGCCAGCCTTCAGGCGGCGCTGGACGCCTTCCGCGACCGGCCGGCCCGCCGCCCGAGTTCTCGATGGTTCGCGGCGGCCGCGGCGGTCCTTCTCGCGGCCGGGTTGTCGGTCCTTTTCCTCAACCAATCTCCGGACCCCCGAGTGGCGACGCCCGCAACCATCGAAGACCCACAACCCGAGCCACCCTACCGGCATGAAAACACTCGTCCGATCGATCCCGCAACCGTCGTCCGGTCCCGGCCCGCTGCCGTCGTCGTTCGCAACACAACCCCGTCCGAAGTTTCATATGCGACCACCCGCACCGCCGACCGCCCGCGCGCGTGGACGCCTCTGTCCGACACCAACCTCTTCGCCCTGTTCGACGACCAACCGGTCGGCATCCTCGCCCTGGCCGACGGAAGCAAACGTTTCCTCTTCCCCGAAGACCTGACCTCGAGCGAGGAACCGTAATAAGACACTCAGATTAGGTGGTCGGAGATTCTCCCGAGGTAAACTCGGTCGCCACGGTATCTGCCACTTTGTGGCGACGGACTTTACGTCCGGAGATTCTCCCGAGGTAAACTCGGTCGCCACGGTA
>PXBO01000079.1 GCA_003566885.1 Opitutia bacterium
GCGGGAGCGCCGCCCTCCAGACGACTTTTTGGTACCGGCTACGCCGGGTTGGTATTTAGTTCAGGTCAACTATGTCGGGTTTAAAAAAACTGTTTCGGCGGTTGATTGAGGCGATTCTGGTTCCGATCGGCGTGCGGTTGCTTTCGTTGGAGCGGGCCATAGCGCAGAGGTCGCTTCCGGCGTTTGCCAATAAGCCGCGTAATTTTCGGATGGATCTGCCCAGGACTATCGATAATCCGCAGAATATGCGCATCGGGGAGAATGTGGCCATCGGACCGGGCAGCATGCTGAAAACCGTGCGTCGATTCCCGGGGAATGTGGAAATGGTCAGGAAATTCGACCTGACGGTGGACCAGTTCGAACCGGAATTGATCATCGGAGACCGGGTGTCGGCCACCGCCGGCCTTCAGTTGTCGGCAATCAAGAGGATTGTTATCGAAGACGATGTGATGTTTGCCAGCAACGTGTTTGTTTGTGATGGCCTTCACGGGTACGGCAATACCGACATGCCCTACAAGTACCAGCGTTTGTGCCGAATCGAGCCCATCACCATCGGAAAGGGGAGTTGGATCGGGCAGAATGTTGTCATCCTGCCCGGAGTCACCATCGGTGAGATGGCGATTATCGGCGCCAACAGTGTGGTCAATCGGAATGTTCCGGCTCGCTCGATCGCGGTGGGCAGTCCGGCGCGGGTGATAAAAACCTGGGATCTAGATAATAATACGTGGATTGGGGTACGGTAGCGTCATTAAAAAACACAGAATGGCCAAAAATTTTATTTCTTACCTTCTTAATTCCTTGGGTTATCGGTTGAAGAAAGTAAACCGAACAGCACCGGATCGAAGGATTGATGATCCTCGTAAAGTTGCCGATCTTCGGAATGCATCCAACGATCCCCGGCAGATTAGCTATCTTCAGCAAACTTCAGCTTTGGCCGATCTTCCGGTGGACTTGGGATGCCGGACAAATTTTGCGCTCAAAGACAGTTCCGATCCGTTCAGATTGGCCGTGGCGGTCGCCGTTACGTCGAAAGATCCACCGGAGGTGATTCGGTCCGTCCTTGAGCACTATTATTCACTCGTTCAGCCGATTAATGCTTGCGAGTGGCTGGGAGTCGACCCTGGCCAATGTCCTGATCTTGCAGAGGTTCCCCCGTGGGCGGCGCCCGATCCCTGGCGCGAGAAAACAATCAGCGAGCAGGATCAGCACGTGCGCCGCTATACCGGGCGCGAGTCCGAACGCGAGCGTCATGCACTCTCGATTACCGAGGGATGGACCTATTGTGGCCCGGTCAGCGAGGAGAAATTGGAGATGGAATCGGGTCGTCTCCACAGGTTGATGTCTTCAATACAGTCCAAAGGTTTCGAGATCCCGACGATCCGCGCGGACGACCTTACCGCCTCGCTTCTCGTCGACAATTCCGGTAATTGGCGGTGGGTGGTGGAGAACGGAAAACATCGCGCATCGGTTCTCAGCGCGCTCGGATATAAATCCGTTCCGGTGCGAGTTAAGCTGGTCGTGCATCGCAGTGATGCCGAGGCCTGGCCGAATGTCACGTCGGGCGTATATACCAAGGAAGCTGCCTTGAAATACTTTGATCGGTTCTTTTCAGAAGATTCACCTCCTGTCGTTCATCGTTGGGACGCTGAAGCAAGGAAGAAATGGATGTCAGTCGACGATGTGCAGAAAATTGATGGGGAGTGATCAACTGCCGTTCGTTTTCAAACCGGCGTAGCCGGTAACAAGAAGATCAACCTCGAGGGCTTCCCTATTCTTGATGGGGATCGGCGCAGCATCCCCATGCAGTCGTAAACCTATTTTCCATTCGAACCCCCTCCAGCGGCGCAGGGCGGAGCCGCGCCCTCCAGAAAGGCTTGCGGGTTTTGCGCAAAACTTTTCAGAAGTAGGGGGCTAACCGAGAGCCATTCAAACTAAATCTACCGACTTATTGACTGACGGAATGGGTGCGTTAACTGAAGATCATAAGGATGCTTTGGAGTGGGGCCGATATTACCGGAACCGGCGGGTGCTGGTCACGGGTCATACCGGGTTCAAGGGGTCCTGGCTTTGTGAGTGGCTGCTGCTGCTGGGAGCCCGGGTTTCGGGGTACAGTCTGGAGCCCGACACCGAGCCGGCTTTGTTCCGTCAGCTCAATCTGGAGAAAAGGTTGGTCCACCACATCGGGGATATTCGCGATCCGTCCGGATTGCGGCAGACCGTGGAATCCTTTCGTCCGGAAGTCATTTTCCATTTGGCGGCTCAGCCGTTGGTGCGGCGTTCCTATGTCGACCCGGTGGAAACGTACGAAACCAACGTGATGGGAACGGTGTACCTTTTGGACTTGTTACGGGAGTACGGCGATCCCTGTGCGGCGGTGTTTATTACCAGCGACAAGTGTTACCGTAACGATGGAAGCCGCAATCGGGCTTTTGTGGAGGAGGATCCCATGGGCGGGGATGATCCCTACAGTTCAAGCAAGGGATGCGCCGAACTCGCGATTCACTCCTACCGAAAGTCATTTTTTTCCGGGGCTGGCAAGTCGGGTGTCCGGGTCGCCAGCGCGCGCGCCGGCAATGTGGTGGGCGGGGGTGACTGGGCGGTTGACCGAATCGTCCCCGACTGCATTCGAAGTCTTTCGCAGGGTATTCCAATCAAAGTGCGCAATCGCCATGCCGTGCGCCCCTGGCAACACGTGCTGGAGCCCCTGCGCGGTTACCTGATGCTGGGGTGTTCGGTGGCTCGTGATTCGGAAGCGGTGACTCGTGATTCGGAAGCGGTGTCGCCCAACCAGGAACCAAGAACCAAGAACCAGCATCAAACCCTCTCCTGCTTTAATTTTGGTCCGTCGGGTGAATCCTGCCGGACGGTGGAGGATCTGGTCACTTCGATTCTTGAGGAATGGCCGGGCCGTTGGGATGACGCGACCGATCCGAATGCCCCGCATGAGGCGGGGTACCTGAGCCTGGACAGCGAACTTGCCGCCCGGGAATTGGGATGGGCGCCGGTCTGGGATTTTGAGCGCACGATTAAGGGGACCGTGACCTGGTACCGGAACTCGATGGAATCGGCAGCACCTTCGGCGTCCGAATTCACCCGGGCCCAGATTCGAGGTTACATGCGGGATGCCGGAATCCCGGAACACGATCAATCCGCCGGTTCAACCCAGACGTGAAACGGTTTTGATATATCCTGGAGGGCAAGGCTCCGCCCTTGCCGTCCCGCGGCGCGGGTGGAACCGCGCCCTCCAGGGGACAAGACACTAAATTGGAGGGCAAGGCTCCGTCCTTGCCGTTTCGCGGCGCGGGTGGAACCGCGCCCTCCAGGGGGCGAAACACGAAACTGGGGGGCAAGGCTCCGTCCTTGCCGCCCCGCGGCGCGGATACCGAAAAATCGGGACGCCCTGGAGTGGGGCATTTTTTTGAGACCGGCTTCGCCGAATTACTTTTATCGATGGAAAAAATTAAACAGCCCCTGGTCAGTGTCGTTACGCCGGTTTACAACGGCGCCAAATACATCGCGGAATGCGTCGAAAGCGTATTGGCGCAATCCTACTCGAATTGGGAATACATCATTCAGAACAACCGGAGCACGGACGGCACCTTGGAGATCGTTACCGAATACGCGCACAAGGATCCTCGGGTGAAGGTTCACACCAATGAGGAATTTGTGGGGCAGGCGGTGAACTGGAACACCGCCATCCGCAAGATCTCGCCGGAAAGCAAGTACTGCCAGCTACTGATGGCCGACGACTGGATTTTCCCCCAGTGCCTGGAGCGTAAGGTCGAGGTGGCGGAGAAGCATCCCTCGGTGGGAATGGTGGGCTCCTACCGGTTGATGGGTACCCGGGTTACCGGCGACCGCATTGCTTATCCCAGCCCCTGCACCAGCGGCCGGGAAATCGGCCAACGCTACTTGGTGGAGGATTTTCACCTGGGAACCCCCACCAATATCATGATGCGATCCGATCTGGTGCGCAAGCATGACCCTCTCTTCGATGAGACTGTGATCCACGCGGATCGAATGACCTTCCTCGATCTCCTCCTGGAGGGTGACTTCGGTTTTGTGCATGAAGTGCTCACCTTTGACCGCCGTCACGACGAAACCACCACCGCACTTGTAGCCGACCGCTATCAAACGTCACGCTTTGACAAACTCGTGGCGCTGATCTGCTATGGCCGGAAGTTCTACGAACAGGACGAGTTGCACCGGGTAATGCGGGATTTTTATTTCTATTACTATCGTTTCCTCGCCCGGTTATACCTTTCCACGGGCGCCGGTGACGCCCGGCGATATCACCGGAAAAAACTCCGCGAATGGGATCAAAAAATTGATAAAATACTGTTTATCAAGGCGTTTCTGATCGAGCTCCTCAATCTGCCCGCCGTCGCAAAGCGTTTGTTGCCTTCCCGGGGCCGAACCCGTTCCGGATCGAATCCCGCCGGCCCGGCGGATCGCAGCCTCGACGCGGTCGGGCGTAAGTAAGGGCAATTAAATCCCAACGCCACCCTGAGGGCAAGCCGAACGCCTTAGGCGTTCCGCGGCGCGGGTGGAACCGCGCCCTCCAGGGGGAGAAAACACGAACCTGGAGGGCAAGGCTCCGCCCTTGCCGCCCGTGCCGGACGAAAGAGACGAGCGAATTCGTCGCCCCGCGGCGCGGGTGGAACCGCGCCCTCCAGGTGACAAGACACGAAATTGGAGGGCAAGGCGAACGCCTTAGGCGTTCTGCGGCGCGGGTGGAACCGCGCCCTCCAGAAGATGAGACCTAACGGGTGGAACCGCGCCTTCCAGGGGAAGGCGCTGGAGGGCAAGGCTCCGTCCTTGCCGCGCCCGTGCCGGACGAAAGAGGCGAGCGAATTCGTCGTCCCGCGGCGCGGGTGGAACCGCGCCCTCCAGAGGGCAAGGCACGAAATTGGAGGGCAAGGCGAACGCCTTAGGCGTTCCGCGGCGCGGGTGGAACCGCGCCCTCCAGAAGATGAGACCTAACGGGTGGAACCGCGCCCTCCAGGGGATGAGACCTGAGCGGGTGGAACCGCGCCCTCCATGAACGAGGCAGGCTGAAATTTTCCTAGAACCTCAGAATATTTATTCCCTATGCTGAAAAAAGACTCACCTAATCCTTTGAAATGCAGATTCTGCGCGGATGATCTGAAAGACACGTTCGTGGATCTTGGCATGACGCCATTGTCCAACGACTACATTAAACCGGAGAATTTCGACCGGCCGCAGACCTATTTTCCGCTCGCTCCCTACGTTTGCGGTCGCTGTTTCCTGGTCCAATTGCCGGAGTATGAATCTCCTGATTCCATATTTACGGATTACGCCTATTTCTCGTCGTACTCGACCAGTTGGCTGGAACACTCCAAGGCTTATGTTCGGTCGATGCTGGAACGTTTTTCACTTGGCGCTCGGAGCCATGTGGTGGAGGTGGCCTCCAACGACGGTTACCTTTTGCAGTACTTCAAGGAGAGCGGCGTTCCGGTCCTCGGGATAGAACCGGCGCGAAATGTGGCCGCCGTCGCCGAGGATAAAGGAATTCCCACCATCTCCGAGTTTTTTGGCGTCGAGCTGGCGAAACGATTGAAGGCGGAAGGCCGGGAAGCGGATCTGGTTGTCGGCAATAACGTTCTGGCGCACGTGCCGGACATCAATGACTTTGTGGCCGGCCTCAAGATCATCCTGAAGCCGGGGGGAGTGGTGACCATGGAGTTTCCTCACCTGATGCGGCTGATCGAGGGAAATCAGTTCGATACGATTTATCACGAACATTTCTCCTACCTTTCGATGAGCACGGTTTCAGAGGTGTTTGCTTCCAAGGGTCTGCGTCTGTTCGATGTGGAGGAGTTGCCCAC
>PXBO01000053.1 GCA_003566885.1 Opitutia bacterium
CAGGACTTCCAGGGTGCGAAGGCCGAACATGGGGACGTCAAAGCGATAATCCTGGTTTGGTTTTACCGTTTTAACGAACAGGGCCTCTTTGGTTTTGAATTCTCCCGCGCGGTGGAGCATGGCGTCGGTTCCTTCGAAGGCCTCGACTGCCAGGACCGTTCCCTTACGCACCACCACACCTTGGCCGATGTCGAGCCGGGCGACTTCTTTGGCGATACGAATGCCGTGTTCGAGGTCGTGGGGATCCGGCCGGCGTTTGCCGCGCGCCATCAAGCCGGGAGTGGCGACATGGTTGTCGAGGAATACCCTGGCGTCGAGTTGCAGGACCCCGATTTTTCGAATTTCTTCGGCCACCGCCCCGAAAATGGTCTCGGCGTTTTTTTCCTTGAGCGAGGTCAGGATAGCCACCGCCTTCAGGTCCGGGTGCAAGCCGCGGAAGAGTCTGCGAGGGGTTATCCTTCCCGCCATCACGACGTACCTGGCCTCCAGGCGCCGAAGATTCTTCAGCATCTTCCCCAGTTGCCCGACCTTGATCACGGCGCGCTCGGTTTCGGGGAAGGCATCGACCAGGGAGTCGTCGGTTTCCTCGTGGAAACCGATTAACCGCACCGGGATGGAGTGCTCCCGCAGGGCCGCCACCACCATGGCCGGGTAATTGCCCTGTCCGGCCATTACCACGACTGGACCACGGGTGTCGAAATCGGGCGGCAGAAATCGCGAGATCATACCGGCGCATCCGGTTGACAACGACGGCGCCGGCGGTCTGAAGGCGGTTTTTTACAACCGCTCATGCCTTGGCCAGTGCCTGCTCGATATCCGCCTGGATGTCCTCGAAGTCCTCGATGCCCAAGGCCAGGCGGACGAAGTCGTCGGTAACTCCGGTGGTCGCCTGCTCGTCGGGAGTCAACTGTGAGTGGGTGGTGCTGGCGGGATGAATCGCCAGTGACTTCGCGTCGCCGATATTGGCCAGGTGGCTGAAAAGGCCCAGGTTCTCGATAAATCGGCGTCCGGCGTCGTGTCCGCCCTTGATTCCGAAGCCGACCAGGGGACCAAAGCGACCGCCCAGGTATTTGCGGGCGACGGAGTGGCTCGGGTGGTCCTTCAGCCCCGGATAGTTGACCCAGGCGACCTTGTCGTGGCCGGCCAGGAATTCCGCCGTCTTTAAAGCGTTCTCGCAGTGCCGCTCAATCCGCAGGTGCAAGGTTTCCGCTCCCTGGAGGAAAAGGAAGGCGTTGGTCGGGGACATGCAGGCGCCCATGTCGCGCAAGAGCTGCAGGCGCATTTTCATGATGTAGGCGATATTGATGCCGCCGAACGGCTCGAATGCCTGGAAGGCGTCCCAGTGAACCAGCCCGTGGTAGCTTGGGTCCGGCTCGATAAAGTCCGGGAATTTGCCGTTGCCCCAGTTGAAGTTCCCGCCGTCGACCACCATGCCGCCGATCGAAGTGCCGTGCCCTCCGATGTACTTGGTGGTGCTGTGGACCACGACGTTGGCGCCCCATTCGATGGGGCGGCAGATGATGGGCGCGGCGGTGTTGTCGATCACCAGCGGCAGTTCCGCTTCGGCCGCGATTTTCGCCACCTCTTCAAAGGGGAAAATATTCAGGCGCGGGTTGCCGACGGTTTCCCCGAAAAGGAGTTTGGTGTTGGGTTTGATGGCCTTGCGGAAGGAATCGGGATCCTCCGCGTCGATAAAGGAAACGTCGATGCCCAGCTTGGGCAGGGTGTAGTGAAAGAGATTGTAGGTGCCGCCGTAAAGCTGGGAGACGGACACGATGTGATCGCCCGAGCGACAGATGTTGAGAATGGAGTTTGTCACCGCCGCCGAACCGCTGGAGTGGGCGAGGCCGGCGACTCCGGATTCGAGCGCGGCGATGCGCTTTTCCAGAACATCGGTGGTGGGGTTCATGATCCGGGTGTAGATGTTCCCCAGTTCCTTTAAACCGAAAAGATTGGCCGCGTGTTCGGTATCGCGGAAGACGTAGCTGGTCGTCTGGTAGATCGGTACGGCGCGGGCTCCGGTGACGGGATCCGGTTCCTGCCCGGCGTGAACGGCTTTGGTGCCAAGACCTTTAATGGAGTTTTTTGACATGGCTCTCATCAAAACGGCTCCCGGTCGCTAGTCAAGAAATCCGATTGCCTGTTGGCGCCCGCTTCTTTGGATGGCGGCCGTGATCTATGGCATGACGACCAGAGCGTCTCGGTGCACGACTTCCAGGCGTTTGCGACGGGGATGGATCGCTTGCAGTTCGTCGGCCTTCTTTCCGAGGATGCCGCGGACCTCTTCCGAACTGTACCGGCTGACCCCGCGGGCGAAGATCTGGCGATCCCGGTGGCCGGCGATATTGACGATGTCGCCGGATTGAAAGTTTCCCTGGACCTCCTTGACGCCTATGGCGAGGAGGCTGGAACCGCTTTCGCGGAGAGCCCGCTGCGCGCCGTCATCGACCAGCACGGTGCCGTGCGGCTTTTCGAAAAATGCCAGCCACCGTTTTTTTGCTTCCATGGGCAGGCCGCTGGGGACGAAGAACGTCCCCTGGGCTTCACCGCGCAGCAGACGGGGTATAATATCGGTTTCGGAGCCCGAGGCGATGAACACTCCGCAACCGGAGCGATTGGCAATACGCGCGGCTCCGATCTTGGTGATCATGCCGCCGACTGCGGTTGCGCTCCGGGTGCCGCCGGCGAGACGTTCGATTTCCGGAGTGATTTTTTCGACCACCGGAACGACCGCCCCCTCCCTGGCGAGGTCCATCAGGCCGGGGACGGTGGAAAGGATGAACAAAAAATCGGCGTTGGTGAGACTGGCGACCATGGCGGAAAGGACGTCGTTGTCACCGAACTTGATTTCGGCCGCGCTGACGGAATCGTTTTCGTTGACGACCGGCACCACTCCTTCGCTCAACAGGTGGTTCAGGGTGTTTCTGGCGGCGATGTGCCGGGCGCGGGATCGCAAGTCGTCACGGGTAACCAGGAGTTGGGCGACATGGGTGTCGAAGGGCTCGAAGCCTTGCTGCCAGAGTTGGATCAGGATGCTTTGGCCGATGGCGGCGCAGGCCTGAAGACGTTCGAGTTTTTGCGGCCGCCTTGTGAGCCCCAGGCGGGCCATTCCCAGGCCGACCGCGCCGGAACTGACCACGATAACGTCGGCGCCCCGACCGCGGAGTTCATTGATTTGCCGGCATATCTCGGCAATGCGCAAAGTATCGATGCCGGCGGTTTCGTTGGTGAGAATGCCGGTTCCGAGTTTGACGACCACACGCCGTGGACTCAGAGGAAACGTGCTCTGCATTGAAAGTGCGGGTCCGGGGCGATGTCGCGCGCCCGGGAGCGGTCAGATCGACATCAACTCCGTTTCCTTGCGTTCGAAATGTTCGTCAATCTCCTTGATGTGTTTGTCGGTGAGGGTCTGAACCTCCTTTTCAAACCGCTTCAGGTCGTCCTCTGATATTTCGCCGTTTTTTTGTTCGCTCTTTAAAATCTCCAGGCCGTCCCGGCGTGCGTGACGAATGGATACGCGACCTTCCTCGGCCAGATTCTGAGCCACTTTGGCGAGTTCCTTCCGTCGTTCACGGCTCAACTCGGGAATGGGCAGGCGAATGATGCCTCCGTCGGTCGCCGGGGTGATTCCGACCTTGGAGGTCTGGATCGCCTTTTCGATGTCCCTGATCACCGTTTTGTCCCAAGGCTGGATCTGGATGGTTCTGGCGTCCGGTGTGGTGATGGCTGCGACTTCCTTTAACCGCATTTGACTGCCGTAAACCTCGACCATGAGTCCTTCGACCATGGCCGGTGAGGCTTTGCCGGTGTGGAGGGCGCTGAATTCGCTCAACGTGTGGTCGACCGCCTTTTTCATTTTGGCGATCATGGATTTGATGGCGGAATGGTCGCTCATAATTTATAGATTCTCAGAGACGGATTCGATGAAGGTTGCGGATCAAAAATTATGCACCAAGGTGCCAATTTTCTCACCTTCCACCACCCGGCGGATGGCGTGTTCTTCGTTCATGTTGAAAACGATAATGGGGACATTGTTGTCGAGGCAAAGCGAAAAGGCGGTCGAGTCCATCACGTTCAAGCGCTGTTTGAGGGCGGAAATAAAGGAGAGCTCTTCGTAGCGCACGGCATCTTTGTGGGAAGCGGGATCCTTGTCGTAAACGCCGTCGACTTTGGTGGCCTTGAGCAGGACCTGGGCGCCGATTTCGCTGGCTCGGAGGGCCGCGGTGGTATCGGTGGAGAAATAGGGATTGCCGGTGCCGGACACAAAAATGACCACCCGGCCTTTTTCCAGGTGTCGGACGGCCCGGCGCAGGATAAAGGGCTCCGCCAGTTGATTCATGGGAATGGAGCTCATGACCCGGGTGACCACGCCCATTTTTTCCAGGCAGTCCATGAAGGCCAGACCGTTGATCACGGTGGCCAGCATTCCCATATAGTCGCCGGTGGTGCGGTCCACGCCTCGGCCCTGCCCGGCGAGGCCTCGAAAAATGTTGCCGCCGCCGATGACGACGCCGATTTCGATGCCCATTTCGTAGATTTCTTTAATCTGGCGGCTGATACTCTCGAGAATATCCGGATCGATAGCTTCGCCGCCGCTGGGGCTGCGAAGGACTTCGCCACTCAACTTCAGAATGATCCGCCGGTAGCGGACGGAGGACGTTGCGCTGGTGTCTGGCTGCATCAAGCCGATTATGTAGAGTGACTTTGGAAAGAGAGTCAACTCTCTCGGAACGCTTAACCGATCGCGAACGACCGGATTCGCGATCACCGCCGGCCGGGCAACCATTTATACGGGCCGGCGACCGGGTTCGGGGCCGGTGTCGGGAACGATCGCTTTCAACGCCTTCCGGGTCTTGGCGAAGGCTTCCACCGCCTTGAGGGGCCAGATATCGACCGGCAGGCGTTCGGCGTGGTGAAGCAGAGGGGGGTCTTGGGGCTGGGGGAGGTGATGCGACGGCAGAAGGTCGGAGTGAAACTCTTCCAGTTCAGCCTCTTGCAGCGCCCAGGGCTGGTGATGAATCCGACAACGGTAGAGCCGTCCGCGGTGTTCGGTGTAAAGACAATAGCGTTCGGTAAGAAAAAAGGTCAGCGATTCCGGTTCGGACGCCGGAAGGGGGGACCCGGGTCTCCATCGAGCGAAAAATTCGGCCGAAGGGGCGTTTTCGTGGTTGCGACGCGATCGGTAGGTGATCCGGCCGGAATCTTCGAGCAGCGAAATCTCGGCGGAAAAGTAGGGCAGGTGGTAGAAGCGCCGGGCGGCCCAGACGGCCAGCGGTTTGGAGGCATCAAGGGAAAAGAAGTACACTCCCGGAATGCCGTCGCGGTGAACGTAGGTGCGAACGTTCAGTTCGTGAAAGGCGCTGAGTCCCGGCAGGGATGGCGTGAGCACCGCGCGGACGTCCCACATGGTAAAGGGCACCAAACCGATCCACGCCTCGCCGTCGAAGGTGTCGATCGAAAGGGATTCGGGAACCCGTGAACGCAGACGCGCGGCTGGAATGGGCCAGTGCATGAAAAGCAGCTTGCCCCATTTCTGGCGCATCACCGGGAAACCGCGGGGCCTTGTCCTGATGCTGATCCGATCCATGTCGGTTGCCTCATCCGGAGTTCCCGTCCAAACCGGAAGCGCGGGAAATTATCGTCGCTGCTGTTGCGGTTGGTTCATGGTGCGGTAGCGAAGGGTGGCAATGATCGCGCCGCGGTCTATGCCCTCGAAGTCGGGGATGTTTTCCACTTCGCGCTGGGTCAATTGTACCAGCACCTGCATTTCCTCCTGAAGTTCCTGCCTCCGCTCCCGAAGACGCTGGAATTCCGCGGAATCGTGGTCGGTCGTGGTCCACAGGCGCTGACGTATGTCCTGGAATTCCTGGTAGTATTCGCTGATGTGTTCGTCGATGGCTCGAAGGTTCGGGTTTTGCCGGGAATGGGCATCCCAGGTGTTCAGGATATATTGCATGCGCTCTTCGGGGTTACGCTGTTCTTCGCGTACTCCGCCATAGGCCGGTCGCAGTCCCGAGGTCGTGGCGTCCGTCTGTTCCTGGGTGCCCAAGGGGACGATTTCAGCGTCGCTCAGACCGATGCGCCGTGTCCGGTCTCCATACCGAGCCACGATCTGGTTGGTTTCCCTCGAGTACTCGATCACCTGAATCCCATGACGGGTCTCGTTCAGGTAAATCCAGAAACTGAGATCCCGAACCGGATCGCGCAGGCTGAATTGGGGGCGTCCCCCGATGGAGAAAACGCTGCGAAGTTCCAGACGTTCGAGGACGTCTCCGCCGCCGGAGCCGCCGCGCTGAGCATCCGCCACCGATACGGGCACTGTCATCAGCACACCGAACAAAGCGGCGATTCTACCGAGATTCAGTATTGAAATGTGCAGGCGCATAACGGTGTGAAACCAGGGAATTCCACTTTCACTCGATACTGTACTTGAAAACGGTCGAAAATGCCACGGCTTTTTTGAGTCATGACACTTGTTTTCGGCCGGCAAGTCTGGTTTGCTTCGGAAAAGGACTCGACGAGAAACCATGAGAGATATCCTGGAGACGCCCCGCCTGGGGCTCGCGGCGGTGACGGCGGCCGCCACGCTGGTTGGGCTGACCGTCGGCTGGGGCTTGAGCACTCTGATACGGGAGGAGCGGGAGGTTTCAGCGATAAACGACCTGCCGGAACTCGCGGTACCGGAGGAATCCGAACATTCCTCGCTGGAGGATCTGGACTACGCCGCCATGTTGGAGGCGTTTGCCGCCGCGGGCATACGGATCATTCCGGAAAGCCTGTTGGAACGATTGGACGCACCGGCGGTGGGTGCGGACGGTCGTTTGACCGAACCGCTGGTCGATGCATTGCTCTTGAGCGAGGCGGAAACGGAACAATTGAACCGGGCATTGGCGGAAACCGAGATCCGTTTGCGGATGATCGAACTCGACCGCCTTCAAGTGGTTGAGCGTTCGGCGGATCGTCTGGTGATCCGTATTGAAGCGTATCGTGACGAGGGGGTCGGGGTTGAGCGAATGTTGCGCGAACGTATTGCTGCGACCATCGGACAGATCGACGGAGAACTTTTCTGGAATCTTATGACCCGAGAAATGCCGGGGACCGGGATGGATCACTGGGGAGGCTTTGGACGGGAGCCGGTGGCGGCCGTATTCGAGAGAGAGATAATCGACGAGGACGACAACGGGCAAACGGTGGAAATCCGTTTTGGCCTGTTTCCGCTCGAACCGGAAGCGGGCGAGACTGAGATTGCCCGAGGCGAAGAGGCGGACGGCGTGATCCGTTTGCGGGTGGGCGAGGGGAGTTCCCCTCCGGACAATGCCTGGGTGATGCTGACCGGTCGCTACGCCTACCTTCACCAGTTTCTACCCCCGGGTTGGGAACGGTACTTTCCACCGCAATCATGAAAACGGAAGTCACGGATAAATCCGCCAGCGAGGCACGTCGGGGAACACGGGAGTTTTTTATGGTCGTGGCGGCGGGTATGTTGACCGGAATGCTGCTGGGGTGGTGGGGGGAACGCACGGCGCGTGGAGGGGGCGAACGCGCGAATTCGGTCGTCGGCGAGGCGCGGGAACCGGTCGACCTCATTCCGGAAGATGATAACGACGCTCTGATGCGGGCCTGGATGGAAAGTCTGGCCGGCATGGGCCGGCGGGTCGTACCGGAGCGTACGGTGGTCCGCCTGGCGATACGTCCCCTGAACGAGGCCGGTCAGGTAAGCGAAGCCTGCCGGGAGCTTTTCCTGCTAACCTCCGAGGAGACGGAACGGGTCAACGGCCTGATCGCGGAAATCGAGGAGCGATTGTTGTTGGCGGAAATGATGCACCTGGAGATCCTGGATTTGAGAGGCCATGAAGCCGTATTCCTGATACCCGTATTCGACGAAGGCGTGGAGATCGAGAACGCGTTGCGGGACGGGCTGCTGGAGATCCTGGGCGAAGCCGATGGAAACCTCTTTTGGGCTCTGTTGCAGGCCCGTGAACAAGAGGGTTTTCCGGATCGCTGGCGGGGGTTTGGGCAGAGAGACCGGGAAATTGTTTTTTCTCTGAGCGAGGAAGACCCGCGGGAGTTTTCCGCGGATCCCGTTCCGGAGGAGGTTGTGGGTTGGTTGCGCTATGAGGAGCGGGTTTCGGACGATCCTTTGTGGTTTCCCGAAAGCGCCGGCGTGCCCCGGGTCGAGGTCCAACGGGTCAGGCCGTTGCGACCGGAGGACGAGCCGGCCGGGGACGGCGAATCCCGGTTTTTCGATCCCCGCCGGGAGCGTTATGGCTTCCTGGTGCCGCTCCTTCCGGATTCCCTGAGGGCTTACTTTCAGTAGCGTTCCTTGCCGGGACCACGGTGGGGAAACAGTGCTTGATTCGGGACGGGGCGGTCGCCAGATTCGACCTTTTATGCGGTCCACCATTTCAGAGCGGCCCTTGCTGCAGGCACGCGGAATCAGTAAAGCATTCGGTGTGGTGCGGGTGCTGGATGAGGTGGATTTCGACCTCCGTGCGGGAGAGGTGCACTCGCTCCTGGGTGAGAACGGCGCGGGTAAATCAACCTTGCTCAAGATTTTCGGCGGCGTGCATCGGGCCGATCAGGGGGAGATGTTGTACCGGGGGGAACCGGCGACCGTCGATCATCCGCAAAAGGCTCGCGAGTTGGGCATCGCGCTGATTCACCAGGAGCCGCTGACCTTTCCCGATCTCGATGTGGCCGAGAATATTTTCCTGGGGCACGGAACCACCTGGAAGTCGCGTTTTATTCCGATCAAGTGGAAGGACCGGTACCGGGAGGCCCGTCGATTGCTTGACGAACTGGGAGTTCGTCTTGATCCCCGCGCCCGGGTTCACGGCCTTTCCACGGCGGACCAGCAAATGGTGGAAATGGCCGGAGCGCTCTCCCAGAACGCGCGCATCCTGCTCATGGACGAGCCCACCGCCTCGCTCACCCCGGAGGAGACCCGGGAACTGTTCCGCATCGTCCAACGGCTGCGCGAGCAGGGAACCGCCATTGTGTTCATTAGCCACCGGCTGGAGGAGGTCTTTTCTCTGTCCGATCGGATTACGGTTCTCCGGGACGGAAAATTCGTCGCGACCCGCCGGAAAGAGGAAACGTCCATCGAGGAAGTCATTCGCATGATGGTGGGACGGCCCCTGGGAAAATTTTACGAACGTGAAGAGGCCATACCGGGTAAAACGCTTCTGAAAGTCGAAAGCCTGGGTCGCGGCCGCAGGTTTTCAGGCGTGTCCTTCGAGGTGCGGGCCGGCGAGATCGTGGGCATGGCCGGCCTCGTCGGGGCCGGCCGGACCGATGTCGCTTCGGCCATTTTCGGCATCCGCCCCGCCGATACGGGGAAAATCGAGATCCGCGGCGAGGCGGTGAGAATCGACAATCCCGCCCAGGCCATTCGCCTGAAACTGGCTTATGTGCCGGAGGACCGGCAGCATCACGGTTTGGTGCTGCCGTTTTCGGTGGCCGGAAACGTCACCATGGCCAGCCTGCGGCGGCTGTTTCCCCGGGGGTGGCTGCGGCCGCCGCGGGAAAGGGAACTGGCGGAAGATTACCGCACCCGCCTTTCAATCAATCTGCGGGATACCTCCCAGCCGGTCTGGGAACTGTCCGGAGGGAATCAGCAAAAGGTGGTCCTTTCCAAGTGGCTGATCACGGAACCCGAAATTCTTATTCTGGACGAACCCACCCGCGGCATCGATGTCGGAGCCAAACAGGAGGTGCACCACCTTATGGGCGAGCTGTGCCGCCAGGGGAAGGCGGTCCTGATGATTTCCTCGGATCTGCCCGAAGTCCTGGCTTTGAGCGATCGCATCCTGGTGATGCGGGAAGGGCGTTTGACCGGGCACTTCCGGCGCGAGGAAGCGACCGCGGAGAATGTGATGGCGGCGGCCACCGGACAACCCCTGCCCGGCGAAAAAGGAACACCGGTTTCATCCGGGTAATGCGATCGGAACGATGAGCGAAAAAGGCACGTTGATTGAAGTCGAAGCTTCCCGCGGACGTTCCGTGGCGGCGACCGTACTGCGTTTTCGCGAACTCGGCATCGCTTTTTTCGTGTTGTTGATCGTGGCGGTGGCGACGTTGAAGGAACCGCGATTTATCGACGCCGCCAATCTGCGAAACATTCTTCTCTATATTCCGCTGATCCTCATCGTGGCCATGGGACAGATGATGGTGATTGTCAGCCGAAACATTGATTTGTCCGTCGGTTCCACCCTCGCATTCAGCGCCATCGTCATCGGGTACCTGTTTGTCAATCAACCGGACTTTCCCATTTGGCTGGCGGCCGTTCTGGCCGTGCTGATCGGAGCGGTCCTGGGGGCGGTCAACGGGGCGCTGGTGGCCTGGGTGGGAATCCCTGCCATAATCGTGACTCTGGGGACTATGAGTGTTTATCGGGGCATGGTTTTTATTTACAGCGGCGGACGGCAGGTCAGCGGCGCCGACCTGCCCGAAGACCTGATCGATCTCGCCCGGACGTCACCGGTTTTCGGCATCCCCTGGATTCTTATCCTGGCCCTGATCGTGGTGATTCTGGCGTATTTGTTTTTGCGTTACACCGAAACGGGGCGCGAGATCTACGCCATCGGCAGCAACCCGCGGGCGGCTGAACTGCGCGGCATTCCGGTCAAGTTGAACCTCTTTCTCGTATTCACGATTTGCGGCGCCCTGGCCGGACTGGCCGGAATTCTCTTCGCGTCGCGCTTCGGCTACGTCAACCCGGCCAACACCGGGGTGAACTTCGAGCTGATCGTCATTTCCGCCGCGATTATCGGAGGGGCCAACGTTTTCGGCGGCTCGGGAACGGTGCTGGGCACCGTGTTCGGGTGCCTCCTGATCGGGGTGATTCACAACGCGCTGTCGGTGCTCGGGATCTCCGGGTTCTGGCAGACCGCCATTTACGGACTCGCCATTATCCTGGCGGTGGCGCTGGATGCCGTTCTGCAACGCAGGCTGGGCAAGCGGAAGGAAGGAGCGGATCTGCTGTGATGAAAGCTTCGTTCTGGAGGCGGCTGTTGTCGGGGGTCGCACGTTACCCGGAGTGGGTCACGTTCCTGTTCCTGGTGGCGGCGTTTGTCGTGAGTGCCCGGTTGTCGCCGTTCTTTCTCGATGTGTTCTACATCTTCGACTCCACCTCATATTACGTCGAAATCGGCATCCTCGCCCTGGCGATGACCTTTGTCATTATCACCGGCAACATTGACCTTTCGGTGGCTTCGGGCCTGGCACTGGTGGCGGTCGTGACCGCCATGCTGCACGTGCAGTTGGGCTTGCCCATGGAGATTGTTATTGTGCTGTCACTCGGGTTCGGCGCGTTGCTGGGTTTGTTCAACGGGCTGCTGGTCGTGAAGCTGGGATTGCCTTCGCTGGCGGTGACCCTCGGCACTCTCGCCTTGTTTCGCGGCGCCGCCCAGATCCTGGCCGGCGATCATTCCATTTCCGGATTCCCGGAGTGGTTTATCGGCGCGGATTTTGTGCGGGTCGGCGGTATCGTTCCATTGCCCCTGATAGTCTTTATCGGGTTGGCGGTGATTTTCGGGCTGATGCTGCATAAGACGGTGTTCGGGCGGTACCTCTATGCCATCGGCGCCAATGAGATGGCGGCCCGTTACGCCGGTCTGCCGGTGGACCGGGTGAAGTTGGCCGTATTTGTGGTTTCCGGCCTGATGATGTCGGTAGGCGCGCTGCTGAAGGTGTCCCGCCTGAGCGTGGCCCGTTACGATCTCGCCATGGGCTGGGAACTGGCCGTGGTCACTACGGTGGTTCTGGGAGGGGTGCACATCTACGGCGGACGCGGCGGAATTATCGGCGTGGTGCTGGCGCTCTTTGTCATCGGTTTTCTCCGCACCGGCATGGGCGTCGCCAACATCCCGCAGGAGAATCAACTGGTGGTCATCGGGCTGCTCCTCCTGGTGGCCGTCGGCCTGGGGATTTTGTTGGAACGCTTCCGCAGGAACTGATCGTAGCACCCAGGCGGTCTCGGAGATTGGAAACGGCAAAGGCGGCGTTTCCGTCGGATGGAATGGAACGGGGGATCAGTTGGCCTTCTGGGAATACGATGCCGGCGGCGAGGAACACGGCGTTTCGGTGATCAACGCGAATGTGGCAATTCATAATCCCTTCTACGCAGTTCCCCTGTACAATGAAATTTTCTACCGGGATGAGAAGCCGCGCGACCAAAGCATCCGGGTGCGCACCAGCTATCCGCCGAGGGTGGAGATCGTGGATGACGTGTCGGGTCGTTTGCTGGCGGTTGATGCGACCGGCAACGGAGATTTTACCGGATCGGGCGACCTGGTGTTTCGCGACAATAACCGGGACGGGTTTCCCGATCTCCGCCTCAGTGCGGAGGACGACTTCGCCGGACTGCTGCTCTTCGGATTCCCGGAGCCGGACCTCTCTGGCGTTGAAGCGTTGGAAGTGACAGTCGATTTGTTCGACGACGGTGAATGGCGTCCCGCTGGACGCAACCGGTTCATCCTGGATTGAGCTTTCTTTCGCTCGTTACAAATCGGCGAAACCAGCGTCCAAACTGAAACTCAGAGCACTTCCGTGGCGTGTTCGCTTGCGAGCGCTTTCCCGGATGGCTTTTTCTCTGCGTCTCAGCGCCTCTACCGCGAGTCACCTCTTTTGACCGTCCTTTATTTGGACTTTCGAATTCTTTGGGTCTCCGGGTCTTGGCCCTGCGGCAGGCTCAGGGCCTTGAGCTTGTCGAAACGGCGTGAGTGCTTCTGCTTTCCGGAATGATAGGAGGTTCTCATCGGGAAGGCGTCCGCGAGCCCGCGACGCGAGACCCGGGTTGCCGGGTTGGGGCCGGAGTGGTGGAGGCCGCTAAAGCGGAAGGCGTTGCTGTTTGGGAGGGGTGAACCCGAGGTCGGGAGTGACGAAACGGCGGATCGTTGGTATACGATGTGTTCCAAACCTTAGAAGGGCGTTTTTTCGTGACAAGACACGACGGGAATCGGTATGACAACGTTCCATGTTGCAGAACGGCATACTCAACCCCGGTCTTCTCAGCTTGCTGGCGAGGGTTCGGCACACTAACCGGCTGGTGATAGCGGATTGGGCGTTTCCCTATTGGCGGGATATGGAGGTAGTGGACCTTGCGCTGGTCAAAGGCATTCCCACGGTTCCCGATGTGCTTGAGGCCCTGTCTCCGAATTTCAAGGTTGGCGAGATCTGGCAGGCGGAAGAGTTTCTGGTAGGAAATCCGCAGGAAACGATCGGGCGCTTCGATACGTGTTTCTCCCGTTTTCCGGAGGTTCGTATCACCCGGCTCCCGCACCTGAAGTTCAAGGAACTGGTGCCGGAGGCGATCGGCTTGGTGCGTACCGGAGATCCCACCGCCTACGGGAACCTCATTTTGGAATCGGTCTGAATCCATGAGGAGCGCCGTCACCGTCTGTCAGGTTCCCCAAGCTTCGGCCGGGCCTTTCGTGCTGCACGATCCGTTGCCGGAGGCGTTCGCCAAAGCGGCGGCCTACGGATTCGAGGCGGTTGAGCTCTTTTTTCCCTCGGCGGATTTTGTGTCGGTCGCCCGGATCAGGGAACTGATGGAGAAACACCGGATCGGAATCGCGGCGGTGGGCACGGGTGCCGGCATGGTCCGCGAAAAGCTGTCCCTCACCGATGCTTCGCAGGCGCGGCGGGAGGAGGCTCTCGAATTTGTCTTGCGGTTCATCGCGTTCGCCGGGCAACTCGGGGCGCCGGCGATTCTCGGTTCGATGCAGGGCGGGTGGAGCGATGCCGTCTCGCGGGAAAATGCCCTCGATTATCTGGCGCGAGCCTTGCGGAGGTGCGGGGAAGAAGCGGGGCGCTTTGAAGTCCCGTTTCTCTACGAGCCATTGAACCGTTACGAGACCAACCTGATCAACCGCCTGGAAGACGCCCGTCGGTTCCTGGAAGAAAACGGTCTGGGAAATGTCCTGCTGTTGGCCGACCTTTTTCACATGAACATCGAGGAGGTCAGTCTTCCGGGCGCCCTGCGCGAAGCGGGGCCGACGATCGGTCATGTGCATTTCGCCGATTCCAATCGACGGGCGATGGGGCTTGGGCATACCGACCCCATTCCGGTGATGGAAGCGCTGGCCGACATCGGGTACAAGGGGTACCTGTCGGCGGAGATATTCCCGCTTCCCGACTCCGACACCGCGTGTCGCCGGACCATCGATCAGATACACCGCCTGAATATTACCAAATGAAAACGAGACCGCTTGGAAGCACCGGGCTTCACCTGCCCATTTTGTCATACGGAGCCTCCTCCCTCGGACAGGAATTCGGCCCGGTCCAATTGGAAAAGGCGCTGGAATCGGTGCGCGTGGCGCTCGATTCGGGGATCAACCTGATCGACACGTCTCCTTATTACGGACGAGGAATGTCCGAGGTACTTCTGGGCATCGCTTTGCGCAACGTCCCCCGTGACTCCTACCTCCTGTGTTCTAAGATGGGACGTTACTCGGAACGCCATTTCGATTTTTCGGCCAAAAGGGTGGAGGAGTCGGTCCATGTTTCCCTGCATCGGCTCGGCACGGACCATCTCGATATCCTGTTGTTGCACGATGTGGAATTCGTGCCGCTGCATCAGATTTGGGAAGAAACCATTCCGGCGGCCATGAAGCTGAAGGCAGAGGGAAAGGTGCGCGCGCTCGGTTTTTCCTGTTATCCGATGAAATGCTTCCATCGCGTTCTCGATCACGCCGAGGTCGATTGCATTCTTTCCTACAACAATTACACGCTGCAAAACACGTCGATGGCGGACGATCTGATGCCGAGGCTGCTGGAGAAAGGGATCGGGGTGATGAGCGCGGGACCCTTCTCGGCCCGGCTTCTTACCAACCAACCGTTGCCCGACTGGTTGATGGAGCCCGAGGAAGTGAAGGCCGCCGCCCGGGTCGCCGCCAAACATTGCGCTGATCGCGGAGTCGACATCGCGCAGTTGGCTTTGCAGTTCGCGGTGGAGAACGAAGCCATCGCCACCACGGTGGCCGGTTCGGCGAATCCGGAAAACATCCGCCGATGGGTCGACTGGATCGGGCAGCCGATCGATCGCGTCTTGCTGGAGGAAGTCCGGGAGATCTTTCGTCCGGTCATGAATATCGGGCATGTTTCGGGTTTGGCGGAAAATAATTGAGATCAGGCACAAGAAGATAAAAAAATGAAGGCCATTCAGTTCTTAAAACCGAAAGAGATTCGGATCATAGACCTCCCGGCTCCGGAATCACCGGGACCAGGGGAGGCCCTGGTTCGCACCCACACGATGGGTATTTGCGGCACGGATATCTCCGGGTACCTGGGCAAGATGCCGTTCTTCGGTTATCCGAGGATTCCAGGCCACGAACTCGGTCTGGAGGTTTTGGCGATCGGACCGGAAGTGACCAACGTACGGGTCGGCGACCGCTGTTCGCTGGAGCCGTATTTGAACAACCCTGACAGTCCGACTAGCCGCCGGGGAACCGGCAATTGTTGCCCGGATATCCAGGTTCTGGGCGTCCACATCGATGGCGGACTGCGCCGGGAGTGGATTTGTCCGGCCAGAAAATTGCACCCTGGAAATGCGCTTTCCTACAACCAGTTGGCGCTGGTGGAAACTCTGGCAATCGGTTACCACGCCGTTCAAAGGGGGAATCCGCAACCCGGTGATACGGTTCTGGTGGTCGGAGCCGGACCGATCGGGCTCGCCTGCCTGGAATTTCTCAAACTGATGGACGTCACGGTGATCGTCATGGACATGAACGAGGAACGCCTGCGCTTCTGTACGGAAAAATTGGGGGTGACACGCACCGTGCAAGTCGGGTCCGAAGTCTCTCCCGTGGATCAACTGGCATCGCTGACCGACAATGTTATGGCCAACCTTGTCATCGATGCGACCGGATCCGCGAAATCCATGTCGGCGTGCCTGGAGTACGCCGCTTTTGCCGGCCGCGTGGTGTATGTGGGAATTACCGCGGACGAACTCGTTTTTCCCCATGCCCCCGTCTTCCATCGACGGGAACTGACTTTGCTCGCGTCCCGAAACGCTCTGCCGGAGGACTTCAGGCAGATCATCGACATTATTGATGAGGGAAAGATCGATACCGATAAATGGATTACCCATCGCTTCGGATTCGACGAGACGCCTGAAATATTTCCACGCTTTGGAAATGGGTTTCCCGGCCTGATCAAGGCGGTGATTGAACTGGATTGAAGTTTAATGACAAACCCGTTCCCAGCCGCGATCGATGCGCATCACCATTTGTGGGAGTATTCACCTGACGAATACCCATGGATTCCGCCTGATTCTCGTCTGGCCGGGGATTATCTGGCGCCCGACCTGAAAGAAACCGCGGGTGAGGCCGGCATTTGCGGCACTGTCGTCGTCCAGGCGCGGCAAACGCTCGAGGAAACCTCGTGGCTGCTTCGGTTGGCAAGTGAGCCGAACCTCGTTCGAGGCGTGGTCGGGTGGCTGCCCCTGGCCGATACAAAGGTAGAAGAGCCTTTGGAGCGCCTGTCGGGCAACGCCCTGTTAAAAGGCGTTCGACATGTCTTACAGGACGAACCCGACGAGGCATTTATCCGGAAGGATTTTCACCGGGGCCTTTCCCTTCTGCCGAAATATAGCCTGGTTTACGATCTACTGTTGTTCGAAAGACAGCTCGAATCGGGCCTGGCTCTGGTCGACCGACAACCCGGGTTGCCCATTGTGATCGATCACATCGCAAAGCCGGAGATCCAACGCGGCGTGGTCTCCGCGAATTGGAAGAAGGGGATGAAGGCGCTGGCGGAGAGGGAAAACGTCGTTGGCGTTAAGATTTCCGGAATGGTAACGGAAGTCCGCGATCCGGAAATCGACGAAGCGACGCTTCAAACCTATTTTGACGAGACCCTCGCGCTGTTCGGTCCGGAACGCTTGATGTTTGGAACGGACTGGCCGGTTTGCCTGCTGCGCATCGACTCTGGCGGACGGTGGCGAAGGATGGTCGAACGTTTCGCTCACCAATTGTCCTCCGCTGAAAAAGCGGCTTTGTTTTTTCACAACGCCAACCGGGTCTATCAGTTGCAGATGGAACTGCCGCTTGAATAGTGGAACGGCGGAGTGACGATAAAATTTGTGTAGCGCACCATATCGACGGACGGTTCAATTGATTTCCAAGGTAGCGCTGAGGCGGATGGTTTCTCCGGGCTCCAAGGTGAATCTCTCCGCTCGGTCGCCGTACCGTATCCGGGGTGTCGCGGAGCGGCTGGTTGTATTGGTCAGTTCGAGGGAGAACAACGCGCCATCGGCCCAATCCAGGTCGACCGTGAATCCGCCGCGGGCGCGCAATCCGGAAACGGCGCCGTCTGGCCAGGCGGAGGGCAGAGCGGGCAAAAGGCGGATTTCGCCGGCATGGCTTTGCAGTAGCATTTCGGCAATCCCCGAGGTAAACCCGAAGTTTCCGTCGATCTGGTAGGGCGGATGAGCGCCGAGCAGGTTCGGGTAGACGCCGCCCCGGCCTCCATAGTCGATTTCGTCAATGCGACCGACGGGCCGTAACGCGTTCCTGGCGATCAAGTAGGCGCGGTCTCCGTCGAGGAAACGGGCCCACAGATTGACTTTCCAGCCCAGGGCCCAACCCGTGCCGTCGTCGCCGCGAAGTTCGAGAGAGCGTCGGGCGGCCTCGAAGAGGTCCGGGGTTTCCGGAGTGAGGTCGCTGCCGGGATAGATGGGAAACAGGTGCGATACGTGGCGGTGTCGCGGATCCAACTCACGATAATCACGATACCATTCCTGAAGTTGACCCCGGTCGCCGATGCGGTACGGGTAAAGCCGATACCGGGTGTCTTTCACTCTTTGGGTAAAGCCCTCGTCGGCATCCAGTACTGTATCCGCGTCGACAATACGATCGAACAGTTCCCGGAGAATAGCCATGTCCATGGTTGCGGCCATGCTGACGCTCGCCCGTTGCCCGTCGGGAGTGACAAATCCGATTTCAGGGGATGTCGAGGGGACCGTAACCAGGCGGCCTTGTTCATCCTCGATCAAATGGTCGAGGAAAAATTCCGCCGCGCCGCGCATGACCGGCCAGGCCCGGTGACGCAGAAAGGATTCGTCGCCGCCGAACGCGTAATGCTCCCAAAGGTGCAGCGCCAACCAGGCGCCGCTCATCTGCCAGTTGGCCCAGACCGGATCGCCGCCGCCGAAGTTGCCTACCGGCGCGGTTTGGCCCCAGATGTCACTGTTGTGATGGGCGACCCAACCGCCGGCGCCGTAATTTACCCGGGCGGTTTCCCGACCGTTTCGGGCCAGGGCCTCGATCAGATCGAAGAAGGGTTCGTGAGTCTCCGCCAGATTGGTTACCTCGGCGGGCCAGTAGTTCATCGTAGCGTTGATGTTGAGCGTCCAGTTGGAACTCCATGGCGGACGCACCGATTCGTTCCAGATCCCCTGAAGGTTGGCGGGCTGGCTTCCGGGACGTGAACTCCCAATCAAGAGGTAGCGGCCGTATTGAAAAAGCAGTGCGACCAGGCCGGGATCGTATTCGTCCTGGGAAAAGCGGACCAGACGCCGGTCGGTGGGCATCGCTTCCGCCTCCGGGCTGCGACCAAGATCGAGGGCGACGGTTCGGAACAGCCGCCGATGGTCCGTGACATGCCGTTCGTAGAGTTCTTCCCAGGAACGGGAGCCGGCTGCGTCAAGCGCTCTCTGCGCCGCCGCGGATGGGTCGCGACCGTCGCGTCCGGGAGAGCGGTGGGGACCGTTGAAACTCGTGCCGGCCGAGATCAGGATCAGCACCGAATCCGCCTCCTCGACGGCGATGGAGGAGGCTTCCGCCCGCAACCGCCCTCCCTGTGGAACGACGCGAGTCCGCAGTTCGAAAGTCATTCCTTCGGCCTCCGGACCTTCTTCGTAGATGATGGGATTATCGGATTGAAGGTAATTGGGATCGACATGTGCCGGGGCGCGTCCTTCGAGGATCAGCAGGCGTCCTTCTGTCCTGGCGGACGAATGCAACGGGCTGTCGGCCGAGAGAGAAAATGTAATGCTACCGGGGCGGTCGGCGGTGAAGCGCAATGCGATTATCTGATCGGGATAACTGCTGAATATCTCACGGGTGAAGCTTGTGCCGTTCTGTTGGTAGCGGACGGTGGTCACGGCCCGATCCAGGTGCCGGCGGGCTGTTCGTACCAAAGGGTGAGGTCCTTCGGGGCCTCAACATTGGAGAAGGCGGATGGCGTGCCGAGCATGGTGAGCAATGTGGTGGCCACAATGACAAAGGCCTGGTTCGGGTTTTGATTCTTCGGCATCGTTTAAAAGGAGGGAGCAGGGATAGTACCGGATTCTCCCAAAGAATGAAATGGAAGAAACCGTCCTACTAATGGACATTCTCGACCTCGTGAAACGGCTCTTTTTCAAGATGTATTGATAACCGTCTATTGACCTGTGGGCCTTTTTGCATTTTGGTAACTCCGTTGAGGGGATTTCCGAGCCTGCGGAAGCGACCGGAAGTTCTCATTGCTGCTGTTCTGACCAACAAAACCTTCAATATCCGTTACGCTGCATGAAACCAATTACCCGACGAACCTTCCTTAAAAATGGCGCTATCCTGACGGCTGGAATCGCCGGCCTCTCGCTTTCCGCGCGCGCCGCCACCAATACCAATAGCCGCCTTCGGGTTTTTCAGATCGGCGTTGGAGGCATCGGCGGAATGCAGCGGGACAATCTGCGCAATCATCCGCGGGTGGAGTTCGCCGGTTTTTGCGACGTGGACACCCGCGAACTCGACAGGATGGCGCAGGAGTACCCCGATGCCTTTCGGGTGACGGACTTTCGGGAGGCTTTCGCCAACCGGGTGGATGATTTCGATGCCGTCATCGTGGACACCCCGGATCACCAGCACGTCACCCAGATCCTGATGGCCATGGAGCACGGGAAGCATGTCTTCGCCCAGAAACCGCTCGTCCATCAGTTGGATGAATTGCGCATGGTCGACCGGGCTGTGAAGGCGCGTCCGGATCTGGTCACGCAAATGTGCAATCAGCGTTCGTGCAACATGCGGCGCATGCAGTCGGTCGAGCTCCTCCGCAGCGGACGTTTGGGCCGCCCGGTGGAGGCCTGGGCCTGGACCGGGCACGTGTCGCGCGGGTACTACTTTTCCGATCCTTGGAACGGCTACCCATCCGCCCAACCTATCCCGGATTACATGAAGTGGGATCTCTGGGTCGGACCGATCGCCGAGGACCTTCCTTATAGCACCGACCTGGCCCCGCGGCGCTGGCGGACTTTCTGGGAAACCGGAGGCGGTCAGCTCAACGACTGGGGCTGCCACCTGCTCGATGTGCTCTATTACGCCTTCGACATGCCGGCGCCTGAAGCGGTTCTCGCCCATACCAGTCGTCCGGCGGGTGTCGCGCACTCCGCCCACAACCAATGCACCATTACCTATCCGGGCAGCGGCGATTTCGCCCGGGAGAAATTTGTTTTGCGCTATAACGACAGCAGTCAAGGGCCGTCCTACGCCGCCCTTGGCCTGCCGCCGATGCGTTTCGGCGCCAACCATACCCTCATCGTCTGCGAGGAAGGCGCCCTCCTTCTTCAGGCCGATGCTCAGCCGGCATTGGTTTTCCGGAACGGCGAGATCGCCCGCGACGAACCGTGGCCCGAGGTGCCGCCCCGGAATCATTGGCACGACTGGGTTGATAATTGTTTCGGCGACAACAAACCGCTTTGGTCGCCGTTCGAAATCGCCGTGCCGATCACCGAACCGGGCCTCCTCGCGGTCAAGGCGACGCGCTTTCCGGGGCAGGAATTGCTCTGGGACAGCGCCAACGCCCGCTTCACCAATCACGACCAGGCCAATCAGGAAATCGTCTCACGCGAGTACCGTGAAGGCTTCGAGCCTCCGGAGGTCGGTTGATGCTGCTCGGTTAAGAGGCTTCTCGTTGAAAGTTCGGGATCGCCGTCGAAATCGGGATCGCTATCGAAAATCCTGATAAAGCGCGCCTTACAGGAACCTCGATCCCGATCCCGATAGCGATCTGCTCCGCCATCTCCGCTTCGCTCTGTCGATCCCGATGGAGGGCTCAACCTAGCCATTCGCATCGGTCTTATTCAATGAGGATAGACAAACGTAGCGTGCTCGCTTGCGAGCGCTTGGTGCCCGGAGTCAACTCAGCCAGGGTGTTCCGCTGAATAATCCAGGTTGGAGGTGAGGCGTCCGCAAGCGGACACGCCACCCGAAGCCTCCACCACCGTCGGCGTTCCGCGCCGCAGGGGTATGCTAATGATTCAGTCGCTTTGGGTCAGGGAATCCGCCACACGGTAAAAATCGAAATCAACGTGCCCGCCCGAGGTTTTGGTGGCGTAGGTGAACAGGCCGAATCGATAACCCATGAAATGGGGTAGGGTGTAGCGCATCTGTAATGGCTCACCAATCCGGGTCCAGCTTTCGCCGTCCAGGCTGAAGTAGAAATAAGCACGGTCCCGCCGGTCGTTGAAATCGCATTCGATTTTGAAATGGACCGATTCGGTTTCCAGAGACACACGCTCGTGTTCCCGCACTTCCCCCGAATCGACGCCAACCATCACGATCGACTTGGAATCATCTTCCGCCTTCACGGCAACATAGCCGTAGTCACGTTGCAAAACGGTCATTCCCGCGACGTCGCCCGCCTTCATGCCGGATACATCAACGCGGGTGCTCGCCGCGCTTTCCGGACCGAAGGTGCGCTGTGTCAGCATGTTTCTGGACTGGAGAAAATCCTCGTCGACCCGGTCCGTGGTCAGGCGAAGGAATCCCGGCCGGTCGCTCAGGGACCAGTAGTCGTCAACGGGATTGTGGTTCCATTGCCAGATCGGAGAGAGGGCGCTGTCATCGAAGTCATCGGATCCGACGTAGGCGGGAATGCTCGGGTTCGGGGGAAGGCCTTCGAGGGTGGCGGGAACGACACCGTCTACGCCGAGAACGGGCCAGCCGTCTTCCCAGGTAACCGGGATCACATGCAGGATTCTTCCGACCGCTCCGGCGTCCTGGTGCATGATGGCGTACCAGTCGCCGTCGGGTGTGTCGACGAGACTTCCTTGGGCAATCCCCCGATCGCGCAAGGCGACACGTCCCTCGTAGGGGCCTTTCAGGTTGTCCGACCGAAACACGAGCGCGGTGCGCATTCCGCCGCGCGGCCAGGTAATCAGGAAGGTGTAGTAGGTGTCGCCGACTTTGAAGATTTGGGCGCCTTCGGCCGGCAAACCGACATTGTCGCCCGCCACTCGGCTGGAGTCGCGAATGATCACCTCGTCGAAGCCGTCGGGCTTGGGGCCGCTGAGATCTTCCCGCAATTCGGTCAGCCGAATGTTGTTGGCGCCGTGGGCCATGTAAATGCGATCATCTTCAAAAACCAGGGACATGTCGTGAAAGGCGGGCGAAAAATTGACCTCTTCCCACGGACCTTCGTTCGGATCCTCGGTAATGTAAACGTGGGTCAGGTTGCTGGAATAACTGAAGGTTGTGAGATAAAACTTGCCGTTGTGATAGCGAAGGCTGCTGGCCCAGGATCCACTGCCATAGGCATTTTCGCCTCTTTCGAGATTGTGCCTGGCGTTTTCGACCAGATTGCCGTGAGCGTAACTCGCGATTTCCCAATTCACCAGGTCGGTCGATTTCATAACCGGAAGTCCCGGGCTCAAGTGCATCGTGGTGCTGCTCATATAGTAGGTGTCGCCGACCCGAATCACGGAAGGGTCGGGAACATCCGCCCAAAGAACGGGGTTCCGCGCGTGTGATGCGGAGTCGTTGG
>PXBO01000058.1 GCA_003566885.1 Opitutia bacterium
AGAAGGATGTCGAATGAGACCGTCTCCCCGGGTTCCAGTGAACCGAGGTCCCATTGCTGGGCGCCCGCGACCCACCGCTCGTCCGGCGCGAAATAGGCGACGTTGTTCAACGCGTTTTGCTCGATGGAGAGGTGCGTTCCGACGGAGGGTTTGCCCTCGAAATGGGAGTCTTCGCCCTCGATGCCGAAGTGACTGTTTTCGAACGCGACCGGAGGCACGGACGACAGGAACGAAATGTAGTCTTCGAATTCATCCCCTTCGTCCGTCCAGTCGAAATCGTTCTCCCAGTCGAAGTCGTCGTCCCAGATCGAATCGTCGAAAGCGAACACGGTATCGACTCCGATCTGCGTCGTGGTGTAACGGTAGTCCTGATACGGGCCTGGGTAGGGGCGGTCGTCATAGAGGCTCACTTCCGACTGGAGCCCGTGCAGGAGTTGGAAGAGGTTCAGGTCGGTGATGGTCTCGCCGGAAATGTTCGTGATGTTGTAGGTGTGGCGAAGCGCATAGCGGCTGGAGCGGACGGATTCGCCTTCGGAGGGGGCGTTCGCCGGGGTGAGCCCCAGGGGAAGGCCGAAGACCGTGTCCACCATCTCGAAGGTCTGGTTGATTTCGAGATGGGCGTTGGCAATCGTCGATGCGGCGCTGTCGGCGTTGTCGGTGGTGTGTTCGATGGGGGAAATTTCCTCGAAATCCGAGTTGGTGACCCAGTCCGGAAAAAGGAAATACGGCTCGAGCCAGGTCGGCGGCACCGGGCCGCTTTCCGAAAGCGTGTACGCCACGGCGGCGCCCCATTCTCCGGACAGGTATTCGCGCCCCTCGGATCCGGACGTGAGATCGTTGAGGATATCCGAATATCCGAAGCTGCTGATGATGATTTCCCAGTCCGGGTTGCGGAGCATCAGGCTGGGTGA
This sequence comes from Opitutia bacterium, assembly GCA_003566885.1. Lineage (GTDB taxonomy): Bacteria > Verrucomicrobiota > Verrucomicrobiia > Opitutales > T3Sed10-336 > SLOW01. Next base: position 912 of record PXBO01000058.1, read on the forward strand.
GAACAGGAATCCTCCGCCGTCGTACATCTCGACGTACGGCGACGTGTCAAAGAGCCCGAAAACCGGCGTCGCGCCGGCGTCCAGGGTGTGTTCAACGAACGTTTCCCAGGTATCGTTTTCGAGCCGGTATTCGGCTTTCATGGTTTGGCCGTCATCGGAGAAGCTCAGGCGCAGGGTGATCGAGTCCGAGAGAGCGTGGTTGCCGTTCAGCTCCACGGATTCCGTGTGGGTCCAGAGAAACCCGCCCGTTTCGGGATTGTGGAGAGAAGCGCTCAGGAAAAGGAATCCCGGGATGCCGTTTTCATCGACCTCGTGAAATCCGGCGAAAAACCTGGCCAAGGGAAACCACATATCGGCTTCGACTCCGATTTCGGCAGCCGGCCCGTTTCGGGTTTCGACCTCCCAGGACCAGGTTCCGGACGCCGGCGCCTGGTCGTCGCCCGCGAGGGCCGCGTAGAGGTAGGGGAAAGCGTCGTCGTCGCCGAAAATCATGCTGTACGTGCCGGGCGGACTGGTATCAAGCACGGCGTCGTCGAATCCGAACGGATCACTCCAGGTGTACACGGCGTTCGAAGCGTCGTCCGGAATCCCGATGACGGCTTCCCCGGGAATTTCGATGGTCCCGCTTTCGTCGATTTCCCCCGAAGTGAAATCGTAGTTGATGATCCGTCCCGAACCGTCGGCGTAGTGGATGCGGAGCACATCGAAACGGAGTTGTTCCTCCGTTGCGACGGCGACGATCCCCGGGGCGAGGAACGAAAGGAGGGAGAATGCGACCAGGCGGGAGGGAACGATGTTCATGGCATTTGGGTTTTAGGCGGACTTCAGGGTGGTTGGATTCGGCTCGATCCGCGGGCGGTCGATGCGGTTATTCAATCCAGGGAGCCGGTGGAATCCGGCAACGCTTTCGCCGTGTCGCTAGCCAGGGTGTGCGGAGATAGATCACCTTGATTGCGGACGACTTGGAGCCTCAACGATCGCGACGACGGTGTCAATGGCTTCCCGGCGCTTGCTGGACCGGCCGCACGGCTTTTTCATGCGGCCTACAGAGGCGGCATGAAAAAGCATTTCAGATCGAAAAATTTCAAATTTGAGATTCCTCGGAAACCTCGGTTGAATTCACCACGAAGAGCACAAAGGACACGAAGGGAGGGACCTCGTCTGCGTATAACGCCCAAGATTTCCTGGAGGGCAACGCTCCGCCGTTGCCGTAAAACGTGCCAGACGGAAACGGCGACGGGTTCCGGTTCGTACGCGCCAAACGTCGGGAACGCCGGACCCCGCGGCGTGGGCGGAGCCACGCCCTCCAATGAAACCCTTTTTGGTACCGGCTCCGCCGGGTTGGGATCATAGCTCGGAAACAAAAAGGCGTTGGGACTGGCCATTTGGTGGAAAGATTTTGCAAAACCATGACATATGGAACCCGGTGATCTGGTTAGAGTGGGAACCAGAATCGGAAACCTTCAACACCGGACACCGAAATGAAAACCATCCTCACAATCCTCTGTCTCGCACTCATCACCACCTCGGCCCTCGCCGAAACCCCGTCGCTCTCGACGGCGGTGCAGCAGGGGCTCTTCGAAGAAGAAGTCAACCGCGACTTCAGCGCCGCCATGCGGGCCTATGAATCGGCGGTGGCGGATTTCGACCGCGAACGCCACCTCGCCGCCATCGCCGTCTTCCGCCTCGCTGAAAACTACCGCCGCGCCGGCCGCACGGCGGAAGCCGAAACCCTCTACGAACGCATCCTCCGGGAATTCCACGACATCCCCGACCTCGTCCCCCTCGCCGCCGAGCGATTGCCGGAGGAGCGCCTCGCCGCGCTGGGACACGAAGGAGTAACGGTAGCCGTTGATGAAGAGGCGGAGGAGATCGAGCGATTGCGGCGGCTTATGGAAGTCAGTCCGGATCGGGTCTTACGCGGGTTTCCGCAGGGCCAGACTTACCTTCATCGGGCGATTGCGCGAAACCAGTTGCGGGTGGCGCGTTTCCTGATTGAGCAGGGATTTGATATCGACATGGCTGATACTGAAGGGCGGCCACCGTTGCATTTTGCGGTTCTGCTCGGCTCGACGCCTGCGGCTGAACTTCTCCTGGAAAGCGGCGCCGATATCACGTTGAGAGCCGGAACCAGAGGATATGAAATCTTTCTTACGGAAGGCGATCAATCGCCTCGCCCAACTTTCAGTGGCGAATACGGGTGGCACCCCTTATCTGTTGCGGTCTTTAATGGCCACCTGGCACTAGCCGAGTTGCTGATCGAGCGCGGCGCTGATGTCAATGCTCCGCTCTCGCATGGCACAACGGCCCTTCATATTGCCGTGGAGAAAGGCTTCATTCGATTGGCGGAATTGCTCGTTGAGCGGAACGCGGATCTGACCGCTCTTAACCCCCAGATGCGCGCACCGCTCGCCGAGGCAGTTGTTCACGAGCTTGTTCCAATGATTGAGATGCTGATCGACCGAGGCGCGGAGATTACCCCAGGAATCAATGGTGGAGATAGGCCGTTGTGGTTGACTGTATATCGCCATGATCACACTGAGATCGCCCGCTTGCTCTTGTCGCGTGGAGGCGATCCAAACGCGACCAGTTGGTATCGCACAACGATTCTTCACACTGCGGCATCTCGAGGAAATCTTGGTTCCGTCGAACTACTCCTCGAATACGGCGCCGATATCAATGCCCGGGACCATCGGGGAAGGACTCCTTTGGATCATGTAGGTGAACGTACAGCAAACCGTTCGCAAATGATCGAGCTCCTGCGTCAGCACGGAGGCAGACCGGGAACCTATGAGGTAGTGGTGGTGATGGATGATCGGGAACAGACTGTGGTGCATGAAACTCCTGGAACAGACGAGACACGGTTATCGGCTGTCTTGAGCGAAGCGGGAGTCGATGTGGAAGAAGTGATTTCCATCAGTGTGAGCAGGCCCGAAGGAATCCCGGCAACTGGAAGAGGGTTGTTTGGCGGTGCTGACTCGGAAGCGACGGCTGTCACGATCAACGTTCCGGAAATCCTCGCGGATGACGAGGAAGATCCGGTAGTAGAGCATGGCTGGAAGATTGAGATTCTGGAGACGAGCCGGGAGTGAATGATACGGACCGAATCGAGGCGAACCCGTTACAAGTAATGTCACTTTCAAATGAACCACGATCAACCGTCCCGAAAGGATTTGCACCGTTATCGACGTTCTTTCGTCGACCTCCACTTTTTTGATGCACCGCAGAGTCAGGATGAGCGCAGAGGAATTTCATGAGTTTATGCATCGGCATCGCGAATGAAAACGATCGAAGCGGTCGATCCACAAAAGGAGGTTCTCTGTTGGTCGATCTCTGCGCTCATCCCGCCTCTGCGGTGCGGTATCCTAGTCTGAGACTTCGCCTCGCTAGTGTAGCCCGCCATAAATATTGAACCCTGACGGAATGGCACGGATCAGAGTACTCGTCGTAGCGACGCCTGCCAAGGCGTCGACCCGGTCGTACCAAAAACCCGAAGATTCTTTTTTCTCTCACGGAGGCACAGGGCACGCAAAGGAAACCTCCGTGCCTTGGCGCCTTAGTGAGATCATTCCTTTTTCCGAGAACCGACCGATACCCATTCGTTCATCCGAACACTCTCCCCATCGGTGGTTGAAGATCGGTTCGAGGTTCCTCGTTTTTGATTCCGTCACTCTTGCCTTCGTGCTCTTCGCGTCCTTCGTGGTGACGCTCGTTTCCGGTCGTCGGACCTTCGGACTTCGGACTTCGGCGAGCTCAGTCGAAGCGCAGAGGAGTTTCATAAGTTTACGCATCGGCATTGCGAATGAAAATGATCGAAGCGGTCGATCCACAAAAGGAGGTTTTCTGTTGGTTGATCTCTGAGTTCATCCCGTCTCTGCGGTGCGGTATACAGGATGAGACTTCGCCTCCCCAGACTTCATTCAGGACACGACTCGTTCGTCCTCGGACAGGTACCGGAATCTCACCAAACGACCTCGATCAGCCCGCTTCCCGAGATTTCACGGTCACGGGTGAGCAGGGTCAATTCATGACGTTTCGCCGTGGCGACGATGATTCGATCAAAGGGGTCGGATTGAGGCAAAGGCAGGTTTACCGCGCTTGCGGCGATTGTCCCGTCGATGGGAATAAGTGAGAAATGTCTGCTGATCAAACGCAAGGCCGGCAACAGGCCGTCGTCGAATTCGATCCGTCCCTTCGCTGCGAGCATGGCCAGCTCGAAGAGCGAGATATCGGAGATCGCGAGTGAGTCCCGGGTTTCCCGGGCGATCACCGCCCGGGCGTCGGACCCCAACTCGGGCGCGTCCAGGAACGTCCAAATCGCAGCGTGGGTGTCCAGCAGATACCTCATAGCGAAGGCTTCCACTCGCCGCCGGAGGATGTCGGGCCAACGATATCGCCGCCGACCCGCATTCGCCCTTTGAGGCAACCCAGAGCCGACCCATGTTCGGGACGGTCGGCCGTGAGGCGCAGGTTTCCTTCGCGGGTTTCGATGATCACCGTTTCTCCCGCCAATGCCGCCCGCCGCACTTTCGGAAATTCACGAAGCAAGGTGCTGACGTTCGTTTTCATGAGGTAAATTTGTCATATTATTTGTCAAATATCAAGATAGATTGAGAGCAGCGTTCGTTCGTGGTTGGTCCGGGGAGAACCGCCCTGCGGCCGGTTGCCGATGAAGGGGCGGGCAGGGATGCGCGCGTTCCCTGGGAACGTATAATAAGACAGACTATATTTACTTGACGGGTTGGGCCGGTGAGGCCGACGAGATTGACGGATGCCGAATCGAACCCCGGTTGGCGCGATAAAGGAAATCGCCATG
>PXBO01000086.1 GCA_003566885.1 Opitutia bacterium
GAAGTGACGTGTCCCTGTTGGCGGGCCGCCTCGTAGACCCGGCGGGCTTCCGCGCGCTCTTTCACTTCGCCCATAACGACCCGGTTGCCGACGGTCATCGTCATCCGGTCGACGGCTCCGCGGTGACTGAGCGGAAACGTGTAAATCGCCTCGATCTTGTGATCGTAGGGATTGTGATAGTGCTGGGTGACGTTGACGCGCGTAAAATGGCCGCTCACCCTGACATCCACATCCGTGTGTTTGAGGGGAACGGGCCCGATGGATTGCCCTTTTTCATCGAACGCGTCGAGCCTGCCGCCTTCGGGCGCCATAAGGAACTCGCCGATGCTGGAGAATTCCGCTCCCGACCATTGATGCGAGCCGTAGGTGGCGTCGCGCAAAGCATCCGAAGCATACACGTCCGGTTCCGCCAGAGGCTCCGTATCCATGCCTTCAGGAGAACCCGGAACGAAAACAGCTTCGCGGCCCGGCATCGCAAGGTCCGGCGGGGGCGCATCCGCACGACGTTCGAGTCCGGCGGAATCCTCAACCTCGACGGTGCGCCCGCTTTCTCCGCGCACCAGCACCACATCCTCTTCCTGAAGGGTGGCAAAGTAGGCGGTTCCACCGAGAAGGAGAAGCAGCCCGGCGGCGAGCGCCAGCGGTCTCCACCCAGTGATTGCCCACGGTCGTTTCCCGGTGTCCGGCGTCCCGTTCCAGAGCCTCTCCAGGCGCCGTCGTCGTTCCTCGCTCAGACGGTTCGAACCCGGTGAAACGGCGTCGCCGGACCACCCCTTTCCCTCGGAATGAACGGTTCGAACAGTGTCGATTACCCGCATCATCCGTTCGCGATAGGCGGCGAGCAAAGGATCGCGTTCGACGGCGCGCCCTACCCGTTCCGTTTCCTCCGCATCGGCCTCGCCGAGCAGCACGGCGACGATCCGCTCTTCCCACTTCTCCCGGGAATTTCCCGAAGATTTCCTGTCCCGTTCTTTATCGTCACTCATGGTGTCACTCCCATCTTCTCCAATTCTCCGGCCAGTTCGCGGAGCGCGTGGTGGATCAGGTAACCCACGTTTCCGGCGCTCAATCCCATACGAGCGGCCATTTCTTTATACGATAACCCCTCCTCAAATTTCATTCGCAAGAGCTCCCGCTTTCTCTCCTCCATCCGTTCGATGCAAATTCGCGCCAACCCCATCTCCTCCATTCGCTCAAGCCGCGCATCCGGAAGAGGCGCGGGATCGCGGCACTCGGCGATCGCCTCTTCCCCGGTCGAACCCCAGACGCCAATTTTGCGAGCATGAGTGAGGGCAAGGTTGTGGACCGTGCGGTACAGCCAGGCCCGCGGGTGCTCCACTTCGCCGATCCTCCCGTTCAACCGGATAAACGCCTCCTGCACGATATCCTGCGCGGTCTCTTCGTTTCGGATCAGCTTCCTCGCATACCCCAGAAGCGGCGCCTCAAAGAGCCCGAAGAGCTCTTCGAGCTTTCCCTCTCCCTCCCGACTCTTTTCCGATTCACTCATGCAAGCCTGGTACATCACGCGTTCTCGCTCCCTTTTAACCAAAGACGCATGAACGACGATTTTCTTAGTCCCTTTTCGCCGAAATCGCGCGGAATATGCAATTCGAAGTGCGGGCGGATCTCGGATCGGGGGGAAATTCTCTTGCACTCCATACGCGGCGACGGGCGAGTTGACATTCTGTCAAATATGGCAAATATTCCCATTATGGCCTTAAACTACGATATCCATACCCTTCACACCTCTGAAGAGCTGCCTGCTTCGCCAGCCTCCGAATTGAAGAATTCCTTCAAGGGGGTCTTTCAGCAGGCCCTGCGGGAGGGCGCGATAAGCATCACCCGCAATCGCAAGCGCGAGGCGATTCTGCTATCGGCCGAGCTTTACGACCGGATTATTTCGGAACTCGCGGCCAGAGATCCACTTGAAACTCTGCGCAAAAACTATGAGGTCCGCTTTGCCGCCCTGCAGACGGAAAAGGCTCAGACCGCCTACGAAGACGCCTTTGGCGCTTCCCCTGAGGAACTTGGAAATACTGCGGTTTCCCATGCTGAGGGTCGTTAATGCCGGAGCCGACGATATACGTCTTGGCAGGCGTCAATGGTTCGGGAAAGAGCAGCTTGGGCGGTGCTGCGATTACATCGCGGGGCGTTGACTATTACGACCCCGATTCAGCCGCTCGGAGACTGCGCGACATACATCCGAATATGACGCAGACCATGGCCAACAGCCATGCTTGGACCTTGGGCAGGGAGATGCTGGAAAGTGCCATCGCCAGGAAAAAAATCTTTGCCTTCGAAACCACGCTGGGAGGGAATTCGATCACAAAGTTGCTGATCGAGGCCGCGCGTCAAGGACTCAAGGTGAAGGTTTGGTATGCCGGACTGGAATCCGTCGATTTGCACCTCGCCCGTGTTCGTGCGCGGGTAGCCCGCGGCGGCCACGACATTCCCGAAGCCGCAATTCGGAAACGATGGGACAGCAGTCGACGCAATCTCGTTAAGCTGCTGCCGCACCTTCACAGCCTTCGGCTTTTCGACAATTCCCACGAGGCCGATCCACACACGGGACGGTCGCCCCGGCCGCGCCTCCTGCTCCATATGGACGCGGGAAAAATCGTTGGACCCCGGGATCTTTCGGGGGCGCCCGAATGGGCCAAGCCGATTATCGCGGGAGCCCTGAACACCTGCCAGCAATAGTCCGAATGGACACTCATATAAGCCCTCCATCGGGATCGACAGGGCGAAGCGGAAATGACGGAGCAAATCGGGATCGGTATCGAAAACCCGATTACCCGTATTTCTATTCTTCCCGTCATATAAAAAGATCCTTAACCGAGTAGCATTCAGATTGGTCCGAACGGCGCTCGGTCAAATCGCCTCGCTCGTTAACTCCGAGTCCTTTCTCCAGGCGAGCCAGAATACGAATCCGGTGGCGGCGCCTCCGAGGTGGGCGAGCGCGGAGACATTGCTCCAACCGCCCAGTTGCAGCCAGACACCGAACAACTGAAGGAGCAGCCACCCGCCAAAAATGATCCATACGGGCAGACAAATCCACCTGCCTCTGCTCAACGCCAAAAACCACCAATGGGTAAGACCGATCCGAGAACGGGGAAAGGTCAGTGCGTAATAGGCGAGGATACCTGAGATCCCGCCGCTGGCTCCGATCACCGGAACCGTTGATTGCGGGTCCGGCACCATGTGCAATAGGGCTCCCCCGAGTGTCGCCGCTCCGATTAGAAAAAGATAGCGACGACGTCCGAGAAAGTCCTCCACGTTATCCCCGAAGGTGAGAAGGAAGTACAAATTCACCGCCAGGTGAACCAGTCCACCGTGAAGAAAAAACGATGTGATCGCGGTCATCCCGCCGTAGCGCAAAGCTTCGGACGGTACGAACCCGAATTGTCGAACGGCTTCAGCCAGATTCCCCAGCGCGAGCAAACCCACCAGAGCCACCACCGCAACCAACCCCCACGTAATCCAAGGCAGGCTCGCTTTCGCCGGAGAATTGTACTGGACCGGCATCCCCAGCAGACCTGGAATCCATTTCCAAAGCTCGTCCGGTCCGGCAACACCGACTCCGGTCCCCGCTTCTTCCGCTTCACGCTGAAGACGTTCGACACGATACAAAGCCATCACTTCTTTTGCATCCCGCGGCAATTCCTGTCGCTTCCCGGCGGGAGAAGCTTTCGGCAAAGCATCGAATTCACCCGGATCGAACCAGATCACCTGGCAGCGGTCGCACATGTCCAGGGTCAGGTCGTGTCCGCCCTTCGCCGGAATGTCGGCGATCTCGATCATGGTCTGATCGCAGTGAAAGCAAGGCCGAACCCGCAGAGACTTTTTGTTTTGCGACGACCACCAGATGAGATTGCGACGATCCCGCTCACATACCTTTTCCAGCACTGGAAACGTCATCCCCCGGCCATGACACTCGTGGCAGGTCCAGATCAAACCGATATCCGCCTGTACTCGGTCGAGGTGGTTGCGGCAATGCGGGCAAACGAACATGCCTCTTTTTACCCGGGAATCGGTAGCATTCCAGCAGAAAGATCAAGTTACTTTCTTCTGGAAGGATACTGCGACGGTTGCCTCCGGTATATGATGTGATACACAAAAGCCACCATGAAGCTCCCGCCGATAATATTGCCCAGGATGACGGGAAACGCTACGCGAATAAAATCCAACACTCCCGGAACCGAGACACCTTCGGGAATAAATTCGGGCTGAAACCACGCCATCAGAATCGTCCTCGGCATGTAATAGAATATCGCCACGATGTGCTCCAATTGCAGGGCCCCCAGCGCAGAAAGCGGAAGGATCATGGCCACGACTTTGTCGGTAACGCTCCGCCCCGCAATCGAAATCCAAACAGCAATACAGACGCAAAGGTTCCCCAGGACAGCGCGCCCGAAAAGCTCGTTGAAAGTCAGTTCCGATTTCGCTACACCGATTCGAATCGCACACTCCCCAAGGCGCCCTTCCCCGAGTGATGCCAAATCGCTCAACAAAAAAAGCGCGACCATCCCCAGAGCGCCCGCGAAATTGGCCACGATGATTACGGACCAATGCCGCAGGAGGTCCCAGATCGATATCTTGCGTGCCGCCCAGGTCATCGCAAGAAGATTGTTACTAGTAAAAACCTCCGCACCGGCCAGCACGGCCATGATATAGCCCACGGCAAAAACCACCCCTCCGATCAAACGAGCCGTAGCCCACCCCAACTCGGGTTCCGCAATTAGGACGAAGGTATAAAACAAGCCGCCCAGACTGATAAACCCCCCGGCGACAACGCCCAAGATGAACTTCTCCAAAAGGGGTGCCCGCGCCTTCACAACGCCAACTTCCTCAACCTTCAGCGCCACCTCCTGAGGCGAATAGGCATCAAATCCATAAATTTCCGCCATGCCCTAATAATAAGCCCGATGTGACAAAAGAGCCAGAGAATCCGCCGTTTGCGGAGAGAATCAGCGGCCCCGTGTTGCGGGCGTTCTGAAAGTACCGTGAAAGCGGCGGGATGAAAATGGATTTTCTTGGTCGATTTTCTTCGAAGAGCCTTCTCTAAAGATCTTTTCTTCCTGGGTTTTCTTTCCTCCGTTTTGAGGTTTGAGCGGCTAGTTTCGGCGCATGAAGCGTCGGCGCAAGCGGAGATGTTTGGGGTGCGGAGAGGGGTTTCATCCGAGTCCGCAGAATCGGCATAAACAGCGCTTTTGCGGCAAGTCCGAGTGCGCGCAAAAGAGCGCCGAGGCCAGTCAACGGAGGTGGCGGAGCAAGAACCCGGACTACTTCAAGGGTCCCGAGAACGTGCTTCGGGTCAGGCGCTGGCGCGAGCGAAACCCGGGGTACCGGCGGAAAAAAAAGGGGGGCTTAAACGCGGGTGTGTTACAAGATTACTTGATTTCGCAAACGCTTGATGAAGAAGCTGATATCCCAGAGTTAAAGCATTTTGTGTTACAAGAGGACTGGTTTTTGCAAAACCCTTTCATCGTGGGACTTATCTCCAACTTAAGCGGAATTGCGTTACAAGAGGACATAGCCGTTGGCTTGAGGAATCTGCACAAACGAGGGCAAGAGATCCTGGGCATCCGGTCCGGGGTCGCCGCCAACCCGATTATGCAGGTTGTTCATGAAAAAGAAGATCATCAACCCGGCGCGTTTGCGGCGGGTTCCGGCCCAGTTCAGTTGGGTCGATCACCGCCTGGTCCGCCGCCGGCTCCTTAAAGGC
>PXBO01000089.1 GCA_003566885.1 Opitutia bacterium
AGTTGTTTGCGCAAGACCTCCTTCTCCCGCCTGCCCAGCAAACGCTCCCCCGCCACCACCCGGGTCATGCAGTGGTACACCCCGCTCATCTCCCCCAAAACCTTCAGCCGCCTCCGATTCAGTCTCATACCCCCAACCCCATCCCGCCAAACCGAACCTGTCAAGCTATATTTTGCCTGGCAAAATAAACTCGAGGCGACGCCATTGACGGCACGCGGGGAAATGGTTTGGCTGGCGGCTTCACGTGAAAGACTTTTATCCGTACTTTAAGTATCTGAAACCGGTGGCCTGGACTTTTGTCCTGGCATTATTCTGCGGCCTGATTTTCGGGGTTTCCAGCGGCTTTGGAATTCCGTTTATCACCAAGCAGGTGTTTCCGCGAATCTTTCCCCAGGAAAGCGACACCGCAGTCGCTCCCGGGGCGTTGGAGGATCCATCTCTTCTCTTACTGGCCGCCGCGGCCGCATTTATCCCTCTCGCCTTTGCGGTACGAGGTCTTTCAGGTTTCCTCAACACCTACCTGATCAACGTCTGCGGAATCCGGGTCCTGGAGGACATTCGTGCCGATATTTTCGCCAAGTACCAATCTCTACCCCTCGGATTCTTTCACAAGCAATCCAGCGGGGATCTGGTATCACGCTGCCTCGCCGACACCAACGCGGTGCAACACACCTTAACCACGGTAGCCAACGACCTGGTCAAACAGCCACTGACTTTGATCGGCGCGGTGGGCTTTCTTACCTATGCTTCGATGCAAGACAAACAGGTGTTTTTTCTCCTCGTTTGCATGGGGGTGGTGCCGCTCTGTATCGTGCCGATTCAGATCTTCGGGAAAAAGATGCTCCGGCGCTCCCGGCAGACCCAAAAACAGCTCGGCAGTATGACCGGGTTCGTGAGCGAAAATCTGCGATCAGCCCGGGAAATTCGTGCCTTTAATCTGGAAGAGAGCCAAAAGGCCTATTTCAGCAAGCAGATCAGGAAACTCCTGGTTTTCCAGCTAAAGGTGGTCAAATACAAGAAAGGGCTGCCTCCAGTGGTGGAGGTTATCGCGTCGTTCGGCCTGGCCTTCGCATTCCTGTATGCCTACAACGCCGGCCTGGCGTTCGAAACATTTCTTCCCCTCTTCATCGCCCTCTACATGAGCTACGACCCGATCAAAAAGCTCGGGATGATGCAGAATCAATTGCAAAAAGGCCGCGGCGCCCTGGATCGCCTCGACGAAATCATGCGCGAACCGGTCACCATTCGCGACCCGGAACAGCCACACCCGGTGGGCCGCCTGGCAGGCGAAATCGTCTTCGACCGGGTCTCCTTTGCCTACGACGAGCAAGGAGCCGTCCTCAGGGGAATCAACACCCGCCTTCAATCCAGCAAGGTCTACGCCCTGGTCGGGCCCAGCGGCGCCGGAAAGAGCACATTCGCCAACATCATTCCCCGGTTCTTCGATCCCACCGAAGGCTCAGTCCGTATCGACGGTATCGATATCCGGCAAATGCGCCTGCGCGATCTACGCAATAATATCGCACTGGTATCGCAGGAGCCCGTGCTTTTCGACGACACCATCTTCAACAATATTCTGCTGGGACGACCGGACGCAACGCGCAACGAGGTCATAAAAGCAGCGGAAAGTGCCTACGCACGTGAATTCGTCGAGGCATTCGATCAGGGTTTCGAAACTCCGGTTCACGAAAGCGGCACCCGGTTATCAGGCGGACAGAGACAGAGAATAGCGCTGGCCCGGGCGTTTCTCAAGGACGCCCCCATCCTTATTCTGGACGAAGCCACCTCGGCATTGGACTCCGAAAGCGAAGAAAAGATCAAGAACGCCCTCCGCAGCCTGATTCGCGGACGTACGGTCCTTATGATCGCCCACCGTTTCAGCACCCTCAGCCTGGTGGATACAATTCTCTTTTTCGAATTCGGCCGTATAACCGCCGAAGGCTCCCATGAGGATCTTTACGAGAATTGCCCAGCCTACCGAAACCTCTACCAAAGACAAAACGTCGAGGCGGGGTAGGAATAATCCGATTCCGCCTCAACCATTCGAATACCGATCGAACCATGTCACGTCTGAAAGAATTCATCCGCCGCACCACCGCGACCCTCCGCACTCTGCCGGATTATCTGATTTTAGGGACACAGAAAGGCGGCACTACCTCGGTTTACGAGTACCTGAATCGTCACCCCCAAATTGTTCCCAATCAGAAACGGGAAGTCCACTTCTTCGACCTCGCCTGGCAAAGGGACCTGCAGGAGTATCGTCGCTATTTCCCACTGCGCCGCCAGATGCGGATTCGTGCCGAGACCCTGGAAAAACCGGCGATGACCGGCGAGTCGAGTCCCTATTACCTGTTTCATCCGCATTGCGCGGCCCGCATCGCCGAATCCCTACCCCGGGCGAAATTGATCCTCGCGCTGCGCGACCCGGTAGACCGGGCCTATTCGCATTATACCCACAACCGTCGCAAAGGCCGTGAAAAGCGCTCCTTCGCCGACGCCGTGCGTGAGGAAATGGACGCCTTTCCCGCCGAGGCCAGACGTTTGGAAGAGGATCCCGCGACGGAGAGCGACCTCCACCGTCACTTTTCCTACGTGCACCGCGGTTTCTACGCCGAGCAAATCCAGCGCTACCTGGACCGGTTTCCCCGCGAATCCCTGCACGTGGTCCGCAGCGAGGACCTCTTCGCCGAGCCGCGCGAAACCATGAACGAAATATGCGCGTTTCTCGGGATCGATCCAATGCCGGAAGCCGTTGGCTTCAGCGCCCACAACCAACAAGCCTATCCGGAAGACGCCGAACCGGAAACCCGGCGCTACCTCCGTGACCTGTACGCGCCGCATAACGACGACCTCGGGCGCCTGCTTGACCAGCCGTTTAATTGGTCATGATTCTCAGCCACAAACATCGCTTTATCTTTCTCCACTGCCCGAAAGTCGCCGGCAGCGCCATCACCGCCTACCTTTCGCGATTTCTGGGCCCCAACGATATCCGCATCGGTTCGACCCGGGAGTCAATGGCGCACGGGGCACGACTCAACTGTCGCTTTTATCTCGATCTGATAAACCGGCGATCCCTGGCCTTCCTGGCAAAGGAACTGCTTCGTCATCCCAAAAAACTGCCGGTCTTCATCAATGACGCCCACAAGCTCGCCTACGTCGACCACTTCCCCGAAAGCCAGCCGCACGCGACCGCGTTGGAAGTGCGGGCCTTCGCTCCGTCAGCATGGGAAGAGTATTTCAAATTCTGTTTTGTCAGAAATCCCTACGAACGAATCGTCTCGTATTATATCTGGCGAGTCACTTCCCGAAAGATCGAAAACGTCAGCTTCCTTGATTTTCTCAAGAGGATCGAGGCCCGGGATTTCTCCGATGACATCGTCAATCGGGAATTCGACACCTGGAGTATCTACACCATTGCCGACGAGGTTTCGGTCGATTTCATCGGCCGCTACGAGAATTTCCTCCCTGACCTGGCCACCGCCTGCGAACGGGTGGGATTACCCTTTGACGGCAACCTGCCCACAGCCAAGAAGCGGCACCAGAGTTACGATTACAGGGAGTGGTATGGGGACGAGGAAAAACGCATGGTCCGTCGGATCTTTGAGCGGGAACTCGATTATTTTGAATACACATTCTGAATACGATGGGGATCCAACGTCCAACCCATCCTGAATCGTTCACCGAATGATGCATCCCAACACCACGGAAAGCAGAGCCATCCGCGAACGAACTTCCATCCTCATCTATTGCGCGACCTTTCTCAAACCGGAGATGCGGCACGTGTACCGCCAAGTGAACGGGCTGCAGCGCTTCGTCCCGCAGGTGATCACGCGCCGACGCAAATCATCCGACCTGTTTCCCTTCACGCCGGTCACGGTGTTGAAGAAATCGAATCTGCGCTTTTTCCGCTCCCTATGGTACGAAAGCCTGAGGCGCCGCCCCGCGCCCCTGTCCCGCTACGAATGCGACCAGATGCTGGCGCTGCGCGAGAAAACCGACGCCCGTATCGCACACCTTTATTTCGGCACCGAGGCCCTGAAAGCTCTTCCCTACCTGCGACGCGAATCCTGCGCCAAGGTGGTTTCCTTTCACGGGGCCGACATCGCTCCGACCGTAGCCGATCCCGATTTCAACATCCTTCTGGCCCAGGTCGACGCGGTGCTGTGCCGAAGCCGCTCGCTGGCACAAGACCTCATCGACCACGGCTGCCCGCCGGAAAAGGTGCACCTGAATCCCACCGGAATCCCTATCCCCGACGCATCCGACCGCCCGCCACCACCCGCCGGCACCCCCGTCCAACTCCTGCAAGCCTCCCGCTTCATTGAAAAGAAGGGCCTGGATATTTCCATCAGGGCACTGGCTCTGCTGCGTTCCTCCGGAGTCAATGCGCGTCTGATCCTGGCCGGCGACGGACCCTTAAAGACAAACCTCGAATCGCTGGCGCGCGAGCTCGGCGTATTCCCCGACGTGCGTTTCCCGGGATTCCTCAACGTTGAAGCCCTGGCGCGGTATTACCGGGAAAGCCATCTTTTTCTGCACCCCAGTCGCACCACCCCATCGGGCGACCGGGAAGGGATTCCCAATTCGATGCTCGAAGCGATGTCGTACGGCATTCCTCCCATCGCCACCCGTCACAGCGGCATTCCGGAGGCGATCACCGACGGCGTCGAAGGCGTGCTGCTTCCAAGCGAAGAACCCGAAGATTTGGCCGCCGCTATCCGTAGTTTGATTAACGATCCGGATCGGTACGCCGCTATGTCGATCACCGCCCGAACTCAAATTCTGGATACGTTTTCGATTCAAAAATCGATCCATAAACTGGAAGACGTCTATTTACGGGCAATCGACCGGGCGAAAAAAAGAAACAACCAGCCCGCTCTCTAGCTGCTTTCGGGGCTCAGAAACCGGGCGGTCGCCTCGCGGGATATCGGGTAGCCGAAAGGTCGCATCGCTCCCTTGATGAGAAAGCTGGCCCCGATCCACTGAAACCTGTTGAGACGATCCAGGTAGTTCCGGTCGAGACGGAGGTCGTTCCCGGTGCTCTTGGCCATATGATTTCCCGCGATGTGGTGGTTTCCCTGGTTCCAGAGTTCCAGTTGCCGTTCCTCGAAGGTCAATCCCGCCTTCTCCAGAAAACCTCCCAGAACCTGTGATGGACGAAGCACCAGGTCCTCATATCGCACCCGATGATAAGCCTGCTCCGGGAGGCCCGCGACAAACAGTTCATCGCGTTCCTTGAAGTTCCGCTTTTTCCAGCGGGAAAGGTACCCCCAGTAGGATCGCCCCTTTCTCAGGTTGCTGCAGGCCACCGCCCGTGGATCGCGCACCAGGTGAAGCAATCGGACGTCAAAAACATCCGATTTCAAGTAGGCCAGCACTCTCCGTTTGCTCTTGGAGCTGTCACAAAGGCAATCCTTTCCGGACACCTCGAAAATCGCCTTAGAAAAGGCGATGTTCGCACGAGCAAAGGTATCGGACTCCGTCGAATTCAAACCTTCGAATCCGTTCCCGGGAACCACCCCCAAGGACCCGTGCACTGACTTCCAGTAGGGGCATTCCGCAACGGGCTGACCGCAGTTGCACGGACGTCCGGATTGCAGCGATCGCTCGTAGGCCTTCAATTCGCCGACACATTCGATGCGCGAATGACATCCGAGCAAAAGGCTCGCCAACGTGCTGCCGGTATGGCCGCTACCGAAAATATAAATGACCTTGATTTTCTCCATCGTGGCTCGCTCTCCAGGAAAGTCGCTCTCAAAGCTTCTGCAAAGAATATTCCTCGACCGTGCGCCGGATCTCGTTGTGAAAAAACCGCTCTTCCAGCCATCGAATCCCCGTCGTTCGGGACAGGAAGGAGCGCAGCGGTTTTCCGTTCGCCTTTCTCCTGAACTTGCGCAGGTCCTCAATCAGACGCCCCAGGATAAAGACCCCCATCGCCTCGCTTTCATATTCCTCCCCTCTCTCGCGGTAGCCGGCCAGGAAAGCATCCTCGTAGAGGGAAAGCGTTTCCCGGGACAGGGCCCGGCCGCCGGCTCGCCGCATTTTCCTGAGCTCGACAATGAATCGCGCCAGGTCCTCGTACGTCAGACATTCCTCCAAACGGCCCGGATCCAGAAAGGAAATCGAGCCGTCTGGCGAAACCATGACATCGGTCAGGGTGAACCCGGACATGGCATCGGCCGCAGGCATGGGTTTGCCGCCGCGGAACCGGTTTAATTTCGCGACCCATTCCCCCAGTTTGTCGTCCTTTCCGCCGTTCTGGGGCCGCCCCGGCCGGGGATCGATGCGGTTACGCTGATGGAGAAACGCAAAGGCCGCGCCAATGCGACGCAAGACGTCCCTATTGAACTCCACGTCGTTCGGTCGTCCCCGCAGAAGTGATCCTGTATAAAAATCCTCCCCGGGCGCCTTGCGCATGACAACACCGGGCAAATCCTCGATGAACGCCACGGGCTCGACAAACTCAACCGGACAACCCTCATCGCGGCATTGCTCATGGAGTCGCGTCAACGATTCCCATTCGATCCTCGCCTTGGCCTGATACTTTTCTTTCGGCTCGATCTCCCGAATGTCGCGAAGACGTTGGCGGGATTGTTTGGGCAATTTCAGGATGAAGCTCCCGCGCGCGCAATCAAACGCATAAATCAGCGAGAGTTTTCGATGGTGGAACGCGACGATTTTCGGGTTCTCCGTGAGATCGAGCGCTGACTTGAGACGAGTTTGGACAAGATCGAAATTCATAACGTCGACGCCCCGGGGGCGTCACGCGGTTTGCCGATATTAAACCAGCGGCGCGTGACAATCCGGCCGCGGGAGGTTTTGCGGATCACTTGCAAACGTTGCCGGAATGGCACAATCGGTAAAGGTAAAAATCGGAACGAGCGCCGGATCCTTTCCCATGGACCCCCCCCCAGGTATTCCAAATTGGGATTGACCCGCTGCGGAGATCCCCGAAATCTGCCTGCGATTACAGGTGCTGCAAGAATCAGGCAAGTTTCCGCATTTTGCGGATCCCCGGTCAGGCACCCGACTGTATTTCAGACTCATGAACTTTCGTTTGAACCTGACCCGCCTACTTCTCATCCCAGTAATTCTGCTGATTCTCGTATCCCATCACACCTACCGTGAAGATTCGTTGATCGACACTCTGCTCGGAGCCACTGGCATCCTGCTACTGATCACCGCAGCGGGCGGACGGATCTGGGCCAGCGTATATCTCGCCGGCAACAAGAAAAAACGCCTGATCGTCGAGGGACCCTATTCGATCGTTCGCAATCCGCTTTACCTGTTCAGTCTGATTGGCTTCGCGGGAGCGGGCCTCGGATTCGAGTCACTCACCCTGGCGTTTCTTTTCTCCCTGGTCTTCGCACTGACCCACACGCCGGCGATGGCGAAAGAAGCCCGCGCGTTAAGCAAGCTGTTCCCGCAGGAGTACGAGCGTTACCGTCGTGACGTTCCCGCCTTTATTCCGAAATTCCGAAAGATTCGCACCTCCCGGACAATCTCCGTCAATACCATCCCGTTCTCCACCGCGCTACGCGACTGCATGGCCATACCCTCGGTACTGGTGGTGGCAAGCTTATTGGAGTGGACCAAATTAAACGGCCTGCTGCCCGTCCTCGTGCATATCATTTGAGGAGCATTGTCCAGGGCGGCCGGCAGCTCGGGGGGAACGAACACTTTCTCGTTCGTATTTCGGCGAATTCTCCGGTTCACTTTGTCCGAAATTTCTGAAACCGTGCGCGAAATGATCAATATTCCCGGAGAGCGTCCCGCATCGGATCAATCCGCGCCACGCGCAGGACATCGGGTGGAAGAAACGCGGTCATCATTGATCGGCGGCGCGTGCTCCAGATCGTCCTTTTTGGTACCGGCAAAGCCGGATTGGGTATTTTACGATGGTCATGATCGACGATGATTCCATTCCCGGGACTCACCCACCGAAAACACCGCCGCGCCTGCTGCAGATGATGCTCTCCAAGAGTCCGGGCGGGGGCGACCGGTTCTTCGAGAAACTCAGCGGCGCCTTCGCCGGGGCCGGGGTGCCGCAACTCCTGGTGATCGAACCGAACACGGAACGGGAGAAGTTGCTCTCTTCCTACCCCGGGGCACGGGTGGAAACCTTGCGTTTCGGCGGACTGCGCGAACTGCCGGCCCGTGCCCGCCTTCGCCGGTTGATCCGTGAATTCCGTCCGGAGGTGGCGCTTTCCTGGATGAGCCGGGCGTCCCGTCGCATGCCACAGGGCACATTTCTGAAAGTCGCGCGGCTGGGAGACTATTACCCCTTAAAACACTACCGCCGATGCGAGCATCTGGTCGCCAACACCCCGGATATTCTGGATTACATGAGACGCGAAGGCTGGCCGGCGGATCGTTGCCGGTTAATCGGCAACTTTTGCGATGCCCCGGATTTCGAATCCCGGGACACGGTAGGTGAACAGGTTCGCCGGGAAACCGGCGTGCCCGCCGACGCCACCGTGCTCCTGGCCCTGGGGCGCCTGCACCCGAAGAAAGCGCACGACATCCTGTTTCGTGCCATGGCCTCCGTTCCCGGAACGCATCTCCTGCTGGCCGGTGAGGGACCGATCCGCGAGGAACTGGAAAACCTGGCGGCCGTCCTCGGATTGACGGACCGCATTCGTTTTCTCGGTTGGCGCCGGGATGCGGAACGTCTGTTCGCCGCGGCCGACATCTGCGTTATGCCCTCCCGTTTCGAACCTCTGGGCAACGTGATCCTGGAAGCCTGGGCGAACCGCGTCCCGGTGGTCGCCGCGCGAGCCACGGGGCCCGAATGGCTGGTGGAGCACGAGAAATCGGGTTTGCTCTTTCCAATCGACGACGCTGGAGCGCTCGCCTCCGCCCTAAAACGGCTCATGGAAGACAGGGACCTGGCCGAAACTCTGGTCACCCACGGGTGGGAGCGGTTCCAGCAGGACTTCTCGCAGGGAGCGGTGGTCGACCAGTACCTACGTTTTTTCCGGGAGGCGAAATGAGATCCCCGCGACACTGGCTCAAAAAATTCTACGGCGAATGGCGGATCGAATCAAGGCGCCGGGAACTGGAAAAGGAGATGACGGAAGCCCTGGGACAACCCATCCGACTGACCCTTTTCGGCGACGGCGGCAACGACTCGATTTATCTGGCTTCCAGCGGGAATGACAAGCTGGCAGTCGTCCGCCTGTACAACCCCTTTAAAAAGAATTTCCTGCAGCGACAGCCGAAACGCCGGAAGCCGGCCGGCCCCGGCGATCCCCTGAAGGCGGTCAACCGCGAATGGGAGGCCTATCAGGCGCTGGCTGAGTCCGGGGTCACCCCGCGCCCACTTTGGCGCACGCATGACGCCACCGCCGTCTCGCACATTCCGGCCGTTCGCCTCAACCGCTTCCTGGGCAACCTTCCCGCAGGGGACTGGGAATCCCCGGTCGTCGCCACCTTCAAAGCCCTGGCGCGAATACACGAATTGGGCCGAGCTCACCACGACGCCAAGGTATCCAACGGTCTTATCGACGTGGATACGGGCAAGGTTTACCTGATCGATCTCGATCGTCTGACCCACAAAACCACCTCACTGGAGAACCGTCAGGCCGCGGATCATCTCAAGCTATTGGCCAGTTTTCTGCAAATCGCCCCTCCGGAACTGCGCAACAACGGTCCGTTCTGGCGCCAGGTGATCGCGCCATTGGTGATGCCGGAAATGCGGGAAATCGATGTGAGCCCTCTGTTGACCGACCCAACAGTTCGTCACCTGGCCCGTAATAAGAAGGTGCGTCACAGTCTGGAAGGCGTATTCCGCGGCATCGACGCCGATCATTAAGGTGTCGTAACGAACGAGGCGGCCGTGCGATTCGTTTGACCTTGGGCCAAAAGACATTCCCTGACCGCTTCAGAGGGCGACTCCTCCCGGCCGGCCGCATTCCCCAAGTGAAAGCGGATACCCGAACACCTCGAAATCCTTCCGGTAAAGCGCAAGCACCCGCTCCTCCAAATCGTCCACGTAATAAGACAGGACCTTCTCCAGCGCGCCCTGGCGATTATGTTCCCGATCCTGGCTTCCGGACCAGGTATCCGGACCGAAGAGTGTGTCGACCACTGACGACAGCCCGTCGTTCAAAGCCTCGACATATCCCACCCGGGCGAGGAATTCCACCGGTACGGGAAGAAGGGATGTCTGGGGAATCCAATGGACATTGCCGAAAAGGCCGCCCTTTTCCAGGAACGAGACGAACTCGGCGAAAGAGCATTCTCGGACACTTTCTTTCCCCAGCCGATCCGCCACCCACTGAAACCGGTCGTTCTGCATCTTATCCAGGTAAGCCGAAAGGAGCCGGGTGAACGGATTGCGAACAAACGTGAAACAGTATCGCCGGCGGGTAAACCCACGCACGGTCAGACACGGCACATCACTCAAAGGGCGAAACCCGTCCTTGGCGGCGCCTCCGGTGGAATCGCTTTCATCCAATGAGAGGTCGGGATCATACCACGACAGCGTTCTGACCACCGTCGAATTGGCGCATTTGGGGATACGAAAATAACAATAGCGACCGGAGGGAGGGACGGCGCCACGCAAATCGATCCAGTCGAGGGGGACACGTGCATCCCGGTTGCGAAGCACGGGATGAAACCGGCGCAATCTCTTTCGTGTCGAATTCCTCAATCGTTTGCCCAACGATGCCATGTTTCCTCATTGAACCCGGACCGGCTCCTTCCCGCCAGCGAAATGTTGCGCTGGCGGCGCGGGATTTCAGAATGCGAGAGACACATGAAGCATCCTCGCAAACCGGCCATCGTTTCCTACTGCCACACCTTTCTAAATCCGGAGATGCTGCATGTCTACCGGCAGATTACCGGGATTCGGGGATTCGAGAATTGGGTCGTCACCCGCAAGCAGGTCTGTCGCGATCGTTTTCCCTACGATCGGGTTTCCGTCCTGCGACCGCCGCCCCTGCGGTTCCTTCGACGCTTCTACTATCAACGGATCAAACGCGAGGCCCGCGTTCCGCTCTCCGGGCACGAGATCGGACAACTGGAACACTTTGCCGAGGAGAAGGACGCACGGTTGATTCATGTGTATTTCGGCACCCACGCGGCCCGGTTGCTCCCCTACCTGCGCCGCGAATCCCGGGCCAAGATCGTGTCGTTTCACGGCGCCGACCTCTCCGATGACCTCTCCGCATCCGAATTCAATGAACTGGTCGCCCACACCGACCTCTTTCTTTGCCGCAGCCAATCCCTGCGCGAGGTTCTGCTGGAAAAAGGAGCCTCGCCGGACCGAATCCGACTGAATCCCACGGGCATCCCGTTACCCGCCACCACCCGTCCCTTCCTCGCTCCCGCAGCCTCCGCACAGCAACCGCTGCGCCTCCTGCAGGCCTGCCGTTTCATCGGCAAGAAGGGACTCGACACCGCCATTCGGGGCACGGCGCTGCTACACCGGCAGGGCGTTCCCGTCCAGCTGACCCTGGCGGGTGAAGGCCCGGAGCGCCCGGTACTGGAGGCACTGGCGAAAGCGGAAGGCATCGGCGAGTGGGTTCGCTTCACCGGATTTCTGTCATCCGCCGAACTCGAGGACATCATGCGCGAGCACGATCTCTTTCTCCATCCCAGCCGCACCACTGATACCGGTGATCGCGAAGGGATACCCAATTCCCTGCTGGAAGCCATGGCCTGCGGATTGCCGGTCGTCGCCACGCGCCACAGCGGCATCCCGGAAGCGGTCACCGACGGCGTGGAAGGACGGCTACTCGATGAAGCGGACCCGGCATCCCTGGCCTCCGCTGTCGGATCCCTTCTCGAAGAGCGTACACGCTACCCCGAAATGGCGGCCGCCGCCCGACGCCGGGTGGAACAGAATTTCTCCGTCCCCTCCTGCATCGAGAAGCTGGAGACCGCCTACGGGGAAGCGATCGAGCGAGCCGCGGCCCGGTTCAGGGACGCGCGCTGAAGCCTTACGACTAGCAGCCTGTCGGCGAAGCCCGACAGACTCCTAGAGGAACTCGTTGATCAGGTTTTCGAGGAATTCCTGACGCCCACTCCGGTTGGGTTCCGCTTCACCCTTCTCCAGGATGTAACGTTCCAGTGAGGAGAGATCCGCCTCGCCGCTTTCGATTCGCTTCCCGATGCCGTCATCCCAGCTGGCATAACGATCCTTGACGAAATCCTCGAGTCGTCCGTCGGCCCGAATGGCGGCGGCGATTTTCAGACCTCGAGCGAAAGCATCCATGCCGGCAATGTGGGCGTAGGCCAGGTCCATCGGCTCGAAGCTTTCCCGGCGCACCTTGGCGTCGAAGTTAAGGCCGCCGGTGGTGAATCCTCCCATCTTGAGAACCCGCAGCATAACCTGGGTGGTCTGATAGATATCGGTGGGGAACTGGTCGGTGTCCCAGCCAAGCAGCGTGTCCCCCATATTGGCGTCGATGGAACCGAGAGCGTCCGCCGCCAGGGCGATCTCCAGTTCGTGCTCCATCGTGTGTCCGGCCAGGGTCGCATGGTTGGTTTCGATGTTGAGCTTGAAGTGTTCCAGGAGATTGTGCTCCCGCAGGAAATTCAAACAGGCGGCGGCATCGGAATCATATTGGTGCTTGGTGGGTTCCTTGGGTTTCGGCTCGATGTAGAACTGGCCGGTGAAACCGATCTTGCGCTTATAGTCCACCGCCATCTGGAGGAATTGCCCGAGGTGATCGAGCTCCCGTTTAACATCGGTGTTCAGCAGGGTGGAATAACCTTCGCGACCGCCCCAGAACGTGTACCCCTCGCCGCCCAGCGCGTGGGTGACTTCCATTGCCTTTTTCACCTGGGCGGCGGCATAAGCGAACACATCGGCATTGCAACTGGTGGCGGCGCCGTGCAAAAAGCGTGGATTGGTAAAGAGGCAAGCTGTTCCCCAAAGCAGACGAATCCCGGTGCGCTCCTGCTCCTCCTTGAGGACTTCCGCGACGGCGTCCAGGTTAGCGTTACTCTCCTTGATCGTGGCCCCTTCCGGCGCGACATCACGATCGTGGAAAGCATAATACGGAGCGCCGAGCTTCTCCATGAACTCGAACGCCACCCGCACGCGGCGGCAGGCATTTTCCACGGAATTCGATCCGTCATCCCACGGCCTAATCGCCGTGCCCGCTCCGAACGGATCACTCAGGGCGCCACGGAAAGTGTGCCAATAAACCACGGAAAACCGAAGGTGATCCCGCATGCTGCGTCCCTCGATTTCCTCATCGGGATTGTAGTGCCGGAATGCCAGCGGATTCTTGGAGTCGGGACCTTCATAGCGAACGGTAGGAAGATCCGGAAAAGCTTGTTGATTGGGCATAGTGATGAACGGTACTAGGGGACCGACGCTCACAGGTCAAGCGCCGTCCGCAAAAAGGGGCGTTTCCGGCAGAATCGCCGCGGAACGCCCCTTTTTTTTCGGCAGCGGGGGCACGGACCCACGCACCGCTTGGTTCAAATACCAACTCAGCCGGCTTCGCTTGGTTTCGCCTCCTCCGCCATCTCCCCGCCGAACGGCATGGTGACCCGGAGGTTCCGGTACCTGGGCAAACCGGTCCCCGCCGGAATCAGGTTACCCATGATGACGTTTTCCTTGAAGCCCTTGAGTTCGTCCACCTTGCCCAGGGTGGCCGCATCGGTCAGAACCCGAGTGGTTTCCTGGAAGGATGCCGCGGAAATGAAGCTCTCGGTCTCCAGCGCCGCCTTGGTGATACCCAACAGAATCGGCTCGCCTTCGGCCGGTTTACCACCGGCTTCGACCACGCGCTGATTTTCTTCGAGGAATCCGGTGCGATCGACGACCTCGCCCCAGAACCAATCCGTGTCGCCCGGATCGGAGACGCGCACCTTCCGCATCATCTGGCTGATAATGACTTCGATGTGCTTGTCGTTAATCGTGACCCCCTGCAGGCGGTAAACTTCCTGGACTTCCGAAATGAGGAAATCGTAAAGCGCGACCGGACCCAGAACATCGAGAATCTCATGCGGATCCGCCGAACCTTCGGTGAGGTGCTGCCCCTTGTGCACGAAGTCCCCGATCTGCACGATGATCTGCTTTCCGTGCGGAATAAGGTGCTCTTCCTCTTCGCCGCTCTCGTGGTTGCTGACGATCAGCTTCTTCTTGCCGCGCACGGTGCCGCCCATGGAAACCACGCCATCGATCTTGGCCATCTCGGTGGCTTCCTTCGGGCGCCGGGCTTCGAAAAGCTCGGCCACCCGGGGAAGACCCCCGGTAATATCCTTGGTTCGGGAAGCCTGTCGCGGCGTTTTGGCCAGCAGTGCTCCCGGCGCGATCTGGTCACCCTCATTCACGACAACCTGGGCACCGGTGGGAATCGCATACGAGGCCACCGGTTTGCCGTGGTCGTCGCATATTTCGACCTGAGGATTCAAGTCCTCCTTGTGCTCGATCACCGCCGTGGCGACCTGACCGGTACTTTCGTCGAGTTCCCGTTTCACGGTTACGCCGGAGATCATGTCGTGGAAGCGCACTTTGCCCGCTTTCTCGGAGAGAATCGGGATATTGTACGGGTCCCACATGGCGAGGACCTCGCCCCCGGAGATCTTGTCGCCGTCGGCGATGGTAAGCACGGAACCGGCAACAATGTTGTGAACCTCAAGTTCGCGCTCATCGCTCTCGTCGAGAATACGAATGGTGCCGGTCTTATTGAGTACGATGCTCGCGCCTTCGGTGGTTTGCACCAGGCGAAGGCCCTTGTACCGCACGAGGCCGCTGTGCCGCACGCGGATCTCCGGATTCCTGAAACCGCTGCTGGCGATGCCACCGATGTGGAAGGTTCGCATGGTCAGCTGCGTTCCCGGTTCACCAATGGACTGCGCCGCGATGATTCCGACCGATGTCCCCGCCTCAACGAGACGGTTCGTCGCCGGATTAATCCCGTAAGCCTGCGCCGGAATGCCATTCTTTGTACGGCTGGTGAGCGGCGACATCACTTTGATCCGATCCACACCGGCATCTTCTATACGGGCGGCGATCTCATCGGTGATCAATTCCCCGCTGCGCACGATGAATTCGGTAGGATTGAGCGGATCCTTGATGTCGTCGCTAGAGGTCCGGCCTTCGATACGCTCGCTCAGGCTGACAATTTCATCCTCACCCTCGAAGATCGCCTTTTTCCAAAGGCCGGGCTTGGTGTCCACCTGTTCGTCGGTGATGACCAGGTCCATGGAAACATCGCAAAGTTTACGGGTGAGATAACCGGCATCCGCCGTTTTCAGCGCGGTATCCGCCAATCCTTTACGAGCGCCGTGGGTCGAGATGAAGTACTCGAGAACGGTAAGTCCCTCGCGGAAGGAGGAAAGGATCGGCCGTTCGATGATCTCGCCGGAGGGCTTGGCCATCAATCCCCGGGTGCCGCAAAGCTGACGAACCTGTTGGCGGTTTCCGCGGGCGCCGGAATCCATCATGAGGAAGACCGGGTTGACTTCGTTCTTGCCATCGTTGTCCTCCAGGCGCTCGAACACCACCTTGGCGATCTGATCCGTGGCGTTGGTCCATATGTCGATGATCTTGTTGTAGCGCTCGCCGGGAGTGATGATCCCCTTTTTGTACTGCCCTTCGACCTCGTCGATCTTCTTGCGGGCGTCCTTGACGATAGCTCCCTTGTTTTCCGGGATGATCATGTCGTCGATCCCGATGGAAATTCCGGCGTGTGTGGCGACGCTGAAGCCGAGTTCCTTGAGCGCGTCAAGGGTCTCGATGGTGCG
Source organism: Opitutia bacterium (assembly GCA_003566885.1). GTDB lineage: Bacteria > Verrucomicrobiota > Verrucomicrobiia > Opitutales > T3Sed10-336 > SLOW01. The sequence continues at coordinate 15,712 of PXBO01000089.1, forward strand.
CTCGCGACCGGAAACCCGGAAGGAACTCATGATGAGGTCTCCCAGTTTGCCCTTGGGCACGGGAGTATTCACAAACCCGATTTCGTCGGGCCAGATTTGATTGAAAATCACCCTCCCCACCGTGGTCCGGAGAATGTTCTTCTCGCTGTCGCCGAATAGCGTCTCCTTGCCGAGATCCGGGTTCTTGATGTTAATCCAGTCGTGCAGGTGCAGCGCACCGTCCGCCTGCGCCAGCAAAACCTCCTGCATGTCACCGGCCAGGGGAATCCGGGTGCCCTTCTCGATGGGCTTTTTCGGCGTCAGCGTCAGGTAATACGAACCGAGGACGATGTCCTGAGAAGGCGTCAAAATCGGCTTTCCGCTCGAAGGCGAGAAAATATTGTGCGTCGCCATCATGAGAAGCTTGCACTCCAGAATCGCTTCCAGCGAAAGCGGCACATGCACGGCCATTTGGTCGCCGTCGAAATCCGCGTTGTAGGCGGTACAAACGAGCGGGTGAACGCGAATGGCCTCACCCTCGATCAATACCGGCTCAAACGCCTGAATCGAAAGCCGGTGCAAGGTCGGTGCACGGTTCAGCAACACCGGATGGCCTTTGGTCACCTCTTCGAGGATATCCCATACCTCCGGCGAACGTTTCTCGATCATCTTCCTTGCGCCGCGCACGGTATGCACGAAACCAAGTTCTTTCAGGCGCCGGATGATAAAAGGCTCGAACAACACCAGGGCCATCTTCTTCGGCAGCCCGCACTGATTCAGCTTGAGTTCGGGACCGATGACGATCACCGAACGGCCGGAGTAGTCCACCCGCTTGCCGAGGAGGTTCTGACGAAAACGCCCCTGCTTACCCTTGAGCATGTCGCTCAGAGACTTAAGCGGCCGGTTGCCCGCTCCGGTAACCGCACGACCGTGGCGTCCGTTGTCGAAGAGGGCGTCGACCGCCTCCTGCAACATGCGTTTTTCGTTGTGGATGATGACCTCGGGGGTCTTCAGTTGCAGCAGGTTCCGCAGACGGTTGTTGCGGTTGATCACCCGGCGGTAGAGGTCGTTGAGGTCGGAAGTCGCAAAGCGGCCCCCTTCCAGAGGAACCAGGGGACGCAGATCGGGCGGAATCACCGGAACCGCATCCAGCACCATCCACTCCGGTTTGCTTTCCGACTTGATAAAGCCCTGAACGACCTTAAGCCGCTTGGAGACCTTTTTCTTGATCTGCTTGGAACGTGTGTTGCGCAAGGCTTCCTGCAGTTCAACGGCGACCCCTTCCAAATCGAGCCGCGCCAGCACGTCACGGACCGCCTCGGCGCCCATTTTGGCCACGAAGGCGTCGTCGCCGAACTCGTCCAGCGCCTGCATGTACTCGGATTCGGTCAGGAGTTGTTTTTCCTCCAGGGGAGTCTTGCCCGGATCGACCACCATGTAGTTCTCGTAATAGATCACCCGCTCCAAACTCCGCGCGGTCATGTCGAGCAGCAACCCGAGCCGGCTGGGCATACTTTTGAGAAACCAGATGTGGGAAACCGGCACCGCGAGTTCGATGTGCCCCATCCGCTCGCGTCTCACGCGCGAAACGGTGACTTCCACCCCGCATCGGTCACAGACGACATCCTTGTACTTAATTCGCTTATATTTGCCGCAGGCGCATTCATAGTCCCGGACCGGACCGAAAATCCGCTGGCAGAAAAGGCCGCCGGGCTCCGGTTTGAAAGTCCGGTAGTTGATCGTCTCCGGATTCTTGACCTCACCTCGCGACCACGAGCGGATGGTATCCGGCGAGGCCACGCTGATGGTCACGCAATCGTGCCCCTGCTCTTCATCCATTCCCAGGACTTGACGTACTTCTTCAGTGCTCATGGCGTTTCCTCTGTTACTGGCTCTTCTTGAAAGCCTTGTTCTTGCGGTTCAGGCGGATATCCAGTCCAAGACTCTGGATTTCCTTCATCAATACGTTGAACGACTGCGGTGTGCCCGCGATCAACGTGTTTTCACCTTTGACCAGGGCCTCGTAGATTTTGGTGCGCCCCTGCACATCGTCGGATTTGACGGTGAGCAGTTCCTGCAAGGTGTAGGCGGCGCCGTACGCTTCCAGCGCCCAGACCTCCATCTCCCCGAAGCGCTGGCCGCCGTACTGGGCCTTCCCGCCCAGCGGCTGCTGGGTGATCAGCGAGTAGGGACCCACCGCGCGGGCGTGGATCTTGTGCGCCACCAAGTGGTTCAGTTTAAGCAGGTACTTGTACCCGACCACGACTTCCTGGTCGAGTTTCTCTCCGGTGCGACCGTCGTAGAGCGGGCTCTTTCCGCTGGTCGGCAGTTTCGCCTCCTTCAGGTAGTTGCGCACCTGGGCTTCGGAGATACCGTCAAAAACCGGTGTGGCGATCTGCAGGCCCAGCTTTTTGCAGGCCCAACCCATGTGCGTTTCCAAAACCTGGCCCACGTTCATTCGCGAGGGCACCCCGAGCGGATTCAGGCAGACCTCGATCGGCGTACCGTCGGGAAGGAACGGCATGTCCTGCTCGGGCACGATTTTCGCCACGACCCCTTTGTTTCCGTGACGGCCCGCCATCTTGTCCCCGACCTGCAGCTTCTTCTTGGTCGCGATGTAGACCTTGACCTGTTTGATCAGGCCCTGCTCGACATCCTCGCCCGCTTCGATGCTCGAAATCTTGCGTTCCCGGTCCGATTCCAGTTCGTCGAACTTCGTCTGGAAGCTGTTGACGATTTCCATGATCTTGATGCGAACCGGCGAAGGATCGATCTTGATGTGCTTGGAAACAGTGGCCAGCTTGCGCAGAAGCGTCTTGGTGATCTTCCGGTTGGCGGGAATGATGACCTCGTCGGTTTCGGCGTTGATCACGTCGAGGGGAATCTTTTCACCCAGGAGGATATTGGACAGAGATTCGGTCAGGCTGTCGCGCAGCTTGTCCATCTGGGTCCGGTACTCCTCGTTGATCTGTTTGATCTGGCGACGCCGATCGGAGGGGCTGAGGGCTTCCTTTTCCGAATCGATTCGGCTGGAGACCTTGACGTCCATCACGATGCCGGCGACCCCGGAAGGAACAATCAGTGAAGTGTCTTTAACGTCGGCCGCCTTTTCTCCGAAGATCGCCCGCAGGAGCTTCTCCTCCGGAGCCAGTTCGGTTTCACTCTTGGGAGTGATTTTCCCGACCAGGATGTCACCCGGTTTGACCTCGGCGCCGACCCGAATCACGCCGTCGTGATTGAGATCCTTGAGCGCTTCCTCGCCCACGTTGGGGATGTCGCGGGTGATTTCTTCGGGTCCCAGCTTGGTGTCGCGAGCTGTTACCTCAAACTCCTCAATGTGGATCGAGGTGTAGATATCGTCCTTCAGGACCCGGTCGCTGATTAGAATGGCGTCCTCGAAGTTATAACCGCTCCAAGGCATGAAGGCCACCAGCAGGTTGCGGCCGATGGCCAGCTCCCCATTCTTGGTGCAGGCGCCGTCGGCCAGAATATCGCCGGGTTTTACCTTTTGGCCCTTCTTGACAATCGGCTTTTGCGTAAAGCAGGTTCCGGCGTTGGACCGCATAAACTTGCGCAATTCATATACCTGAAGCCCGGTTTTGGGATCCGACTTGGGATTACGTTCAAAGCGGGCCGGCAGGGTGCCATCCTGGGACACCACGATTCTGCGCCCGTCAACGTAGGCCACCGTACCGGCTTCCACCGCCTCAACGACGGTTTTCGAGTCGCGGGCCACCCGTTCCTCGATTCCCGTGCCGACGAAAGGAGCCTCGGTTTCGAGCAGCGGCACCGCCTGGCGCTGCATGTTCGAACCCATGAGGGCGCGGTTGGCGTCATCATGCTCCAGGAAGGGAATCAATCCCGCCGCCACCGATACCAACTGTTTCGGCGAGACGTCCATGTAGTTGACCTCCGAAGGATCAACCTCGCGGAAGTCACCGCGGTGACGGACCGTGACGCGCCCCTTGAAATGCCCCTTATCGTCGATTTCGGAATTCGCCTGAGCCACCACCTGGTTCTCCTCCTGGTCGGCGGTCAGGTATTCCACCTTGTCCGAGACCCGGCCTTTTTCGCAGCGACGGTAGGGGGTCTCGATGAACCCGAATTCGTTGATGCGGGAGTAGATGCTCAAGGAATTGATCAGACCGATGTTCGGCCCTTCCGGAGTTTCGATCGGGCAAATGCGTCCGTAGTGCGACGGATGAACGTCACGCACCTCGAAACCGGCCCGCTCCCGATTCAGCCCTCCCGGTCCGAGCGCACTCAGGCGTCGCTTATGGGTGAGCTCGGCCAGCGGATTGATCTGGTCCATGAACTGAGAAAGCTGGCTGCGGGCGAAGAAATCCCGCACCACCGTGCTCAGGGCCTTTGGATTGATAAGCTTCTGCGGCGTAATGGAATCCGCACTCTGATCGTAAAGGGTCATGCGCTCGCGGACCAGACGCTCGGTCCGTGCGAGGCCGATGCGGCACTGGTTGGCGAGAAGTTCGCCCACGGTCCTGACGCGACGACTCCCCAGATGGTCGATGTCATCGATGAAACCTTCACCCCGCCGCAATTGCTGGATCAGGTATTTGGTCGCCTGAACGACATCAGTGGCGTTAAGGGTGCGCTCATCCAGGTCCGTGTCCAGGTTGAGATTCTGGTTCATCTTGTAACGCCCCACCCGCCCGAGGTCGTAACGCTTCGGGTCAAAGAAGAGGCGCTTTAACAACGCCTTGGCATTGGCGGTGGTGGGCGGTTCTCCCGGTCGCAGACGCTTGTAAATTTCCTTCAGCGCCTCCTCTTCATTGCGCGTCGGATCCTTCTTGAGCGCGCGGATGATCGCCCCTTCATCCACCGAGGTGTCGATCACCCGGATCGTTGGAATTTCACTTTTCTCCAACTGCCGCAGGATAGCCTTGGTCAGAGGTTCGAAGGCCCGAGCCAGGACGATGCCCTTCTGGCCGTCGATGACATCCTCCACCAGGACGTAGGCGCTCACGTTGTCCTTCTCTAGCGCCGCGGTGGTGGCCAGTTCGTCGACATTGTAGAAAAGCCCCAGAATATCGAGATCCGAACTGTAGCCGATGGCTCTCAGCAGCGTGGTGATGAGGAACTTGCGCCGCCGGCGACGGCGGTCGAGATAAACGTAAAGCAGGTCATTGTTATCGAACTGGACCTCGAGCCAGGTTCCGCGATCCGGAATAATCCGGTAGGAATACAGCGGCTTGCCGGTCGTGTGCAGCGTCTTCTCAAAACAGATTCCCGGCGAGCGGTGCAACTGACTGACGATGACCCGTTCCGCTCCATTGATGATAAACGACCCGCGCTCGCTCACCATGGGCAGTTCCCCCATGTAGATCTCCTCATCCTTGATGAAATCCTCCTCGCGCAGACGAAGTTTCACGTAGAGCGATACCGCATAGGTCATTCCCTCGCGTATGCACTCGATCTCCGAATTCTTCGGTCCGACCACGTTGTAGGACACATATTCCAAAACGCAGCGTCCGTCGTAACTTTCGATCGGGAACACTTCCTTAAACACGCCTTCGAGTCCAAACGGCTTGCGCTGGTTGTTCGGCAAATCCTTTTGCAGGAACTCCAGATAGGAATCCAACTGATTCTGGATCAGGTTGGGAGGGGAGATGACCTCCTTGAGTTTTCCAAAGTTGATACGTTCGGACATGGTGGTGGGCGGTACGGATTATGGATTCTGAGACGGGAAAGCGACCGGGGCGAAAACCCCGGCCGCCAAATTGAATGAGCGCCAAACACAAAAGCAGTCAGCCCAATCAGCGATCAGCGACCTTGAAGAAAGAACGTTGAACCCCCGAAACGGAGGCCAATCGGCACAAAGAAGGCAACGGAGGCCGATCCCGCGTTGGGATCCAAACTCCGCATCGCCTCGGTTGATTTGCCGGGTGCCTTGCTTCAAACTTATCGGATGTACTGCTGCTTTTGCGAATTAGCGTCTCAATGCATCGGCGCCTAAGCGCCGGAAAACAGAAAGGCGGGCCGTAAATACGGTTACTTGATTTCGACTTCGGCGCCAACGGCTTCGAGCTTTTTCTTGAGCTCTTCGGCCTCTTCCTTGTTGATACCTTCCTTGACGGGCTTGGGAGCTCCCTCCACCAGATCCTTGGCTTCTTTGAGCCCCAGGCCGGTGGCGGCGCGAACTTCCTTAATGGCGGCGATCTTGTTGCTTCCGGCGCCCTTGAGGATGACGTCGAACTCGGTTTTCTCCTCCGCAGCGGCAGCGTCACCTCCGCCAGCGGCGGGAGCGGCGGCCACGGCGGCCGGAGCGGCG
>PXBO01000050.1 GCA_003566885.1 Opitutia bacterium
CTCGATGATGATGGCGTCCCTTTTAATATGAATGTCTTAATAGGCGGTAGCCTAAGTCAGACAAGCTGCTAATGGAGGAAATCTCATGACAAGAGAGTGGAATAGAGGCAAAAAACCCTATGCGAAGGCCCCTATGGGTTCGAATTGCATTCATTTTTGCCCGAATTCTTCGTTTTTCCTCAATAATCCCCCCGCTTTTTGTCATGATATTTCCTCTTTTAGGAGTCTGTCGGCAAAGCCCGACAGACTCCTAGGTTCTGCTTAAGCTTATTCGGGTCGCCCTCCGGAAAAATCAAAACGAATCGGGCTAAAATTCGGGTACCGGATTCCGCGGATGTTGCCGTTCCCGTGAAATGACTTTCGCAATTCCTCAATTGAATTCGACCGCGAGTTGTGGAGGGTAGAGATATGATGAGAAAATCTGGGTTTCCGTGGCTTTTTTTCGCCTCAGTTTTCCTGTACGTCGCATTGTCCGGCCCCATCACCGGCGCCTCGCCCCTAAGTGATGCGGAATCGTGGCAGGTGATGATCACGGTGGAGGAACGTTCCGGTTCGGAGGTGCGCGACCGGATCGTCCGGCGCGGCGTTCCGCTGGCTCCCGGTGTTTTGCGGTCGACCGGCAACCTGCAATTGCGCGATGAAGCCGGTCGGACGATTCCGATCCAGACCGAAGTTTTGAAGCGGCACGCCGGGGACGACATCGCCTGGCTCTCCGTTGCGTTCCGTCCGGATCTGGATCCGGGCGCCCGGAAGGTTTTTACTTTGGAAATTGACAGCGAGGGGGCCGACACCGCCGCAGCGGAGCATCGGGTCCGGATCACCAACGATTCCGAGGTTCGGAGAATGGAAAACGAGAAGCTGCGGGTTGAATTCGGACCGGAAGGGTTGGCGCAGATCGTCTTTGACGAGGTGCCGCTTCTGGAGGCGAACGGTGCGGCCCTGGTGGTTTCGACCGCGGAAGGGTCATACCACTCCTGGCGCGCGACCGGATTCGAAATCGCGGAGGAAGGTCCGGTTTTTGCCACGGTGCGCATGTCCGGACCGTTCGAGGACATCGCGGCGGAGGCGGTGTGGGAGGTGACACTGGTCGCGGGTTCGGCCCGGATCGAACAGGCGTTTCGCTTGACCTCGAAAGACGATCTCGAATTGACCGCCGCGGGCATGGTGGCGAATTTGCGGCCGGAATTTGCCGCGATCGATCCTGACTTATTGTCCGGCACAATCCGGTCGCGGGCCGTTCTCGATTTCCACGCCTCCGAGCTCGGGCGAAGGATCCGGTTTGACGCTCCCGATATCGACCGCTTTCGCGGTGCGGTCGAGCGCGCGGACGATCCGGAAGCTCCTGCCAACGGATTCCTGGTCGAGCACGACACTGACGACGTCCGTGTGCTTTTCGCTCCGATCCAGTACCGGGCGTCCTGGATGTGGTTGGACGGGGTCAGCCGGACCACCAGGCTGGATATGGTATTTGGCGAAAACGGACCGATGGAATCCGGCGCTCCGCCGGCGGCCTTCGTGGCGCCGGAGCAGTTCGTGAAAGCCGGAGTGCTTCCCTCGCGTGAGCGTCCGCCCAGCGCTCAACGCGCGGTGGATTGGACCATGGGCGCGTTGAACGAACGCGACGGCCATTTTGAAGCGGGCGCCATTCCTCAGTCGATTATCTTCAACGACGACGGCTCGGTGTGGGTCGGTGGTTCCGCCAGTCGGCCGGGAGAAACCGTTTACAATCTGTGGTATGTCCAGATGCAGGACGGGTGCCCGGATCTTTTTCGTATGCTGGCAGAGGATACGGAGTCCTGGGCCGATGTGGTGGTGTACCGGGGAAGCAATGAGTTTTTTAACGGCGCCGACCGTTACGGAACTCTGGGACAGTACGGGACTTTTCGCTCGCTGACCAGTCATCCGTATTATGGTGATGCCAGCGGGCTGTACCTCTCGTACCTGATGACCGGGGAACGGTATTTTCGGGATACGTTTGAGTTGATGACCCGGTATGCGGTTCGAACGTCCAACGAGTATCCGACCTACGGAGACTACCGGGTTCCGCGGCGTTTCACCTGGGACGGGGAATTTGAGCCCCGTCCGTTCATCGAGTCACGCAACATGATGCAGGCGCGGGGTCTGGCTTACGCCGAGCGGATGTTCGGCGACGAGGCCTTCGGCGAGATCGCCGGACAATTGGCGCACTGGGCCCGGCATGTGCAGCATGAAAAGGGTTTCTGGTACCAGGCTTATTTCGATCACGGCGGACCGTTGACCCAACGCGCGCTCGACCTTCCGTCGGCCAAGAACTACATCATGCTTTACGGCGTACGAGCACTGGTGTCGTTTCGGGATCACCTGGAAAAGAAACGCGAAACCCTCGATGGCGGCGAACTGGGAGAGGTGGATCGCGAATCATTGGACGCGACTGAAACGGCGCTCATTCGTTTTGCGGACTATCTGCTTGAGGAACAGCAAGCGCACGGTTGGTTGTGGGATCCGATCTCCGATGGCGGCGATTTTGCCGCCAAAACGAACGAGGATATGCGCCGGGGACAAATGCCACGTCAGGAAATTATGGCCATCGAGGTCCTGGAGGGGGTGTACCGGATGACGGGAGAAGAGCGTTACCTGTCGTCGATGCTGGAAATGTTGCGGTACTACCTGGCCATTCAGCAGGAGCAGGGCGGTTGGTCGTCGAGGAACCAGCACCGCGAGCACGAGGACGGCACGGTGCAGGGGCCTTTTCTGGGCAACAACACGGCGCAGTTCCTGCGCATCGTGCCGCGCTTGCAGGTCCTGATCGAAAGCGAACGCGAAGCCGTGAACGCTTTGGGTTTCCGGGATGTGGCGGCGGTCCTGTCGGCTGACGCGAGGGATATTCGTTCGGAGATCGATCATGGTTTCGATAGCCGGGAGGTGGGTTTCAACGCTTTCGCCACTCCCGAGGGACGGGTGATTTATCTGGCGAACTACAGCGGATGGATGTCGGGCGACTGGGTGAAAACGGTCGATTTGCGCGTGGCCGGGGAGCCGGTGCTTTTTGAGGGAACCGACAACCGCATTACGGCCAACGGGGTTTGGTTGTCGGACGAACTCGAACAGTTCAAACGTTTGTACGCGCGGGAGTTGCCCGTTACCTTACGCCCGGAAAACGGTCCCGTCGAAGCCCGTGTCCTCGAATGCCGGACGAATCTCCTGGTGGTCGATCTCCGAGGCGAGGGCAGTCTCGATGTGACCATCGGTGACGGTCCTTTTGCGATTGAGGATGGAAAGGTGTATGGCGTCCTTTACGCCGGACAGGCGATCGGTTCTTTGCGGCCCGACGAGGGAAAAATCTCGTTTCGATTGTCGCTCCCGAGCGAAACCAGACTGGAGCGCCTGACCGTACGCCCGTTGGCACCTCCTTCGGGGCCACTTTAAAACCAATACCTCCGCGGGCCATCCCCGGGAACGCCATACATCTCCGTGCCCAGCCGCGGGAACGCGGGCATCCTGCCCGCACCTCCGTCCGGCATCCCATTTGTGTCGGAGACGCCCGACACATTCTTTTTTGGCATCCGCCATGGTCTTTTCCTTTGCGTGCTCTGGCCCGCGTTTTTTAGCGAAACATCTCAAATTTCAAATTTTCGATCTGAAATTTTTTCATGCGGCCTTCAGAGACCAAATGAAAAAACCGTGTGGCATCCGGCGCGCTTGAGGTTGCGCACTTGCGTTTGGCGCCTTCGTCGGAATAATCTCTTCCATGTACAACCAATAAGTGGCGACGGCCGTCGATGGGCGAAAGACGGGATCTTCGGGCCCGCGGCAGGAATGGGGGGATTTATCATCGCCGAGGCAACGAAACGGAAAAACGGAAAGGAACGAAAGATGTCGAGATGGAGATCAATGCTATGGAAAAGGATTAACGCATCCGGCCGGGCCGGATTGTTTTGCGCTCTCGGGGCGGCCGCGTTCGGTTGGATGCAATTTACGGCCCCTGACCTCGGAGCTACGGAAGCGGAGATCGGGGCCGGGATGCACATCGTTTTTGTAACCGGGGACGAAGAATACCGCTCGGAGGAAACCATGCCGATGCTGGCGCGAATCCTGAAAAACCGTTATGGATTTGAGGTTACGGTTTGTTACGCGTTGTCCGACGAGGGGTACATCGACCCGAACCGTGCGGACAATATTGTGGGCCTTGAGGCCCTGGGCGAGGCGGATATGATGATTGTGAATACACGCTTCCGCCGTTTGCCCGACGATCAGTTGAAGCACATCGTGGACTTTGCCGAGTCGGGCAAACCGATCGTCGGGTTTCGCACCGCGACCCACGCGTTTCGTTATGGCGGGGATCACGCCAACAGCCATATGGATAACGACTGGCCGTTCGCCGTGTTCGGTCAGCGTTGGATCAGCCACCACGGGGCGGCAAACTCCACCGACGTTCGAATCCTGGAAGAGCGGGCCGATCATCCCGTCCTCCGCGGGGTACAGCCGAGCTTCCACGTTCGCAGTTGGCTGTACCATGCCTTGCCGCTGCATGAAAACGCGGAGCCTTTGTTAGTGGGGTATGCGGTGGAAGGATCCGAGCCCGGGGGCGAACATTTCGGTGATCGCCATCCGGTCGCCTGGACTCACCGCTACGAAGGCGAAAACGGATCCAGCCGGGTATTCTTTACCACCATGGGACACCCGCGTGACTTCTTCGAGGAGTCCATGCGAAAACTCTCGTTGAACGGCATCTTCTGGGCGCTCGGTCTGGAGGAGAAGATTCCGGAGCAAGGCGTAACCGCTGATTTCATCGGCGATTACGATCCAAACGACGCCGGCTTCGGTGAACGTTTCAAGCAGAACCTGAGGCCGGAGGATATTCCATTGGCGGTCGATTCAGAATCGGGCCGGTGAATCCAAGCGTTATACTCGCCGTCATCAAATTTGCGGATTTGCTTTGGTAGCGTCGCCGCTTGCGGCGGCCATCCAGGCACAGGCCCGCGCAAGCGCGGACGCCACATGAATGGGAGCGCGGGCATTTTGCCCGCAACGGCGGCGCGGGAGCGCCGCTACGTTGGGGACTACCATTCCGTTCGCTCGTAATCGAACCATTTGAAATCGGCGGGCGCCTGACTGGGGTTGCCGTTGCCGGTCGCGTACATTCCGAAATACACGCCCGTGAAGCTCATCCCGCCCCCGGGCGACATTCCTTCGCTCGACAGCTCGCGGGTCGGTTGCGAGCCGACGCTGATTTTTTCTCCCTCACCCGCCTGGTAGAGGAATTCGTAGCTGAGTGGTTCGGCGCTGATCGAAAGAATGACGTCACCATCCGGCAAAGGATCGGAGGAAATAACTTCGGTGGCTTCGCCCGCCTGCACCTTGCGCAGGAAAGCGTGACGGTTGCCGTCCACCAGCCGGATCCCGAACAGGGTGTGATGACTTTCCCGGCCGCGCAGCGCCAATCCGGCTTCTTCGTTGTCATCTTCCGGATGGAACGACACCAGGGTGGAGACTTCGCAACCCAGGGCGGTTTGCCGGCGACCGAGGAAAGTCGGGGAGGCGCGATCCGAAAGGTTGTGGGCCGATCCAGTCAAACGCAACCAACCCGGACGCGCGTCGAAGGAGTAGTTTTCCTCCGCGGGATTGCGAATGTACTGCCACCAGGGGGGGAGGTCGGCGCTGTCGAATTCCTGACGAACCGGTTCTTCCGGCCAGGGATGTTCGGGCAGGCGAGGCGCCGGCATGATTTCGGAAATGGGCTCGTTGTTATTGACCACCGGCCAGCCGTCGTCACTCCAGGTTACCGGCGCCAGGAAGGTTTCCCTTCCGATGTGGTGGTAGTTGCCGCCCTGGGGCCGGAATCCGAGAAACACAATCCACCAGCCGTCCGGAGTTTCCACCATGTCCGAGTGACCGAGCGCCTGGAAGGGGTGATCCGGCAGGTGGCGGTGGGTGAGAATCGGGTTGTCGGGATTGGGTTCGAATGGTCCCCAGGGCGAATCGCTTCGGGCTACGGTCACCATGTGCCCGTAGCTGGTGCCGCCTTCCGAAATCTTCAGGTACCAGGTGTCGTCAACGTGATAGAGGTGAGGACCCTCGGGCCAGATGCCGCCCGTTCCTCGCCAGAGTTCCACCATTTCCCCCTCCAGTTGGCCGGTTTCCAGATTCAGGACCTGCTGTCCGGTGAAGCCGCGTTCGCCGTCGACCTGCCGATGGTAGAGGACCGTCCCATCATCCATGAAATACAGCGACGGATCGATACCGGCGGCATCCAGCCAAACCGGATCGGACCAGGGTCCGGCGGGATCCTCGGCGGTGACGTAAAAATTGCCGCCGCCCCAGACCGAAGTGGTGATCATGTAATAGACTCCGTCGTGATAACGAATAGTGGGAGCGAAGATGCCGCCCGAGGAGGGCACGTTACTCAGGTCCAGTTGTTCGGTGCGGTGAATGGCGTTGCCGATTTGACGCCAATTGACCAGGTCGCGGCTGTGCATGACGAATACCCCGGGGAAATACTCGAAGGTACTGTGAACGGTGTAGTAGTCGTCGCCGACCCGAATCAAACTGGGATCAGCGTGGAACCCCGGCATGACGGGGTTCCGGAAGGTGCGGGCCTCCTCGATGTCTTGATTGAAACGCTGCGCGGTTTCGATCACCGCGTAGTAGGCCGGCTTGGGCTCGCCGTCATGATCGAAAAGCAGCGGATAGTTGGTGCGCCCGCGAATGGGAAAGTTGTGCAGCCAGGTGTCGCGATCGGTGACGCCCCAGAACGTGACCCGGTCGATCACGTCGCGGTACTGCAAATACACTTCGAAGAGTTCGGCGTACCGGCGGGCGAGCCGTTCCTGCATCTCATCCGGCAAACCGTCGGCGTAAGGATTGAGCGCGTCGCCTCCTTCCTCGCGATGGGCGATGTCGGCGGTCACGACCTCGGAACGGGCCGGAAGAACGTTGATATCCAACTCAGTGATCATGACCCGCATCCCGAGATCGGCGAAGGCTTCGATGGTATCGGCGACGAGTTGAGGGGAAGGCCAGGTGAGATTGCCGTGCCCCTGGATGCCGACTCCGGTGATCGGCACGCCCGCTTCCTGGAGATTCCTGACAATGCGGACCACTCCGTTGCGTTTCGGCGGGTTTTCGATGGAGTAATCGTTGTAATAAAGTTCGGCTTCCGGATCGGCTTCGTGGGCGAAGCGGAAGGCGTGTTCGATGTAATCGTCGCCGATAATCCGGCGCCAGGGTGAGTTCCGCGGAGAACCGTCTTCGTTCAGCGCCTCGTTGACCACGTCCCAGCCGTGGACCCGTCCTTTGTAGCGTCCGACCACGGTGTGAATGTGATCGCGCATACGTTCCAATAAAGCTTCACGGTCCAGCGGATTGCCGTCGGTGTCTTCGAAAACCCATGACGGCGTCTGTGAGTGCCAGACCAGGGTGTGGCCGACGATGAACATGTTATGGCGTTCGCCGAAATCAACAAAACTGTCGGTCGGCCCGAAGTTGTATTCGCCGGGCCGGGGATGGATCGGCTGCCACTTCATCGCGTTCTCGGCGGTGATGGTGTTGAACTGGGAGCTGACCAGGGGTTCGCGGGCCGGATTCGTACGCGAGTGATGTGAGGTATTCAGCGCCGCTCCGATAAGAAAATGTTCCTGGAACGCGTCCTTGAGTGTGGGGACCTCTTCTGAGGACGCAGTCGAAAGGGTCAATGGAAGCAGCATCAATAGTGAGATCAGATATTTTTTCATGGTAGGTTTGCGATAGATTGGAAAGATCCACCCGATTAGCGTCGATGACGCGGATAGTCTAACAATAGACTCCCGGCTTCGATAGCGGATCTGCAGGCACGCACCAAAATGTGCCATATCGCGCGGGGACACGGCCATTTCCGGGCGCCGGCCACAAGATATGTTTCAGCCGGAATCGCGGGCGGTGGAGGAGTCCTCGAGCGCCGCCTGGGCGGCGGCCAGGCGGGCGACCGGAATGCGATGCGGCGCGCAACTGACGTAGTCCAGGCCGATTCGGTGGAAAAACCGGATTGAATCGGGATCGCCTCCGTGCTCTCCGCAGATGCCGAGTTTGAGATCGGACCGGCCTTTTCGGCCGCGCTTGACGGCCATTTCCACCAGGAAGCCGACTCCGGCGGTGTCGAGGGTGGCAAAGGGATTGCGGGCGATAATGTCCAGTTTCTCGTAAGGCGCCAAAAATGTGGCTGAGTCGTCCCGGCTCATACCGAGGGTGGTCTGGGTGAGATCGTTGGTGCCGAAACTGAAAAAGGAGGCGTCGCGGGCCAGTTCTTCGGCGACGATGGCGGCGCGCGGGATTTCGATCATGGTCCCGATGGGACACTCGAGATTCAGCCCTGCCTGCTTTCCGATTTCCGCGGCGATTCGGCGGACGATTTCCGCTTGGTGACGAAATTCGCCGGGGAAACCGACCAAAGGGATCATGACTTCCGGCTTTGGTTTGAGGCCGTACTCCTTCCTTACCGTGACCACCGCTTCGAACAGGGCGCGGGCCTGCATTTCCGTGATTTCCGGAAAGGTGATTCCCAGCCGGCACCCGCGGTGGCCGAGCATGGGATTCTGTTCGTGCAAATCCCGCAGGCGTTGAGCGAGGGCCTGGTTGGAAAGTCCCAATCGAGCGGCGAGGGTGCCGTCCGGGGTGTCGTGGGCGGGAAGAAACTCGTGCAATGGCGGATCGAGGAGGCGAACCGTCAGGGGTAGGTTGTCCAGCGTTCGCAAGAGCTCCACAAAATCCGAGCGCTGGAATTTCGCCAGACGCTTCAAGGCCCGTTCGCGAACACCGGCGGACGGCGCCAGGATCATCTCGCGCACGTATTCGAGCCGCTTTTCGTGAAAAAACATGTGCTCGGTGCGACAAAGTCCGATTCCCTCCGCCCCGAGAGCCACCGCTTCCCTCGCCTGCTCGGGGGTGTCGGCGTTGGCCCGCACTCCCAGACGACGGGCGCGGTCCGACCAGCGCATGACGCGGTTGAACGCCTGATAAGGTCCGCTGGCCGCCGGATCGCCTTTCCCGCGAATAACCTGAATGACCTCGGAGGGTTCGGTATCCAACTCGCCTTCGAACACCTCTCCGGAAGTGCCATCGATGGAAATCGTGTCCCCCTCCTTTAACCGGACGTCGTCGGCGCGCATCTCGCGTTTGGCATAATCGATTTGAATCCCCGAAGCACCGGCCACACAGACCTTTCCCAACTGGCGCGCCACCAGTGCGGCGTGAGAGCTGACCCCGCCGCGGGCGGTGAGAATGCCCTCCGCCGCCAGCATGCCATGAATGTCTTCGGGTGAGGTTTCGTGACGACAAAGAATTACTTTTTCACCTTTCCTCCCCAGGCGTTCTGCTTCCCGTGAACTGAAGACGATCTTGCCCGATGCGGCCCCCGGCCCCGCCGGAAGCCCGGTCGCGATCACCTTGACATTCCGTACTCCGTCCCGGCCGAAGACCGGGGTGAGAAGCGTCGATATGGAATCCGCGGGGATTCGCATCAGGGCCGTGGTGGAATTGATAAGGCGCTCTTTGACCATGTCGGTGGCGACTTTGACCGCCGCCAGCCCCGTGCGTTTTCCGTTGCGGGTCTGCAGCATATGCAGACGATCGTCCTCGATCGTAAACTCGAAATCCTGCAGATCGCGAAAATGGCGTTCCAGCTTCCGGGACAATTTCTCGAGTTGCCGGTGCACCGCCGGCATGTCCTTCGCCAGTTCGGCGATCGCCTTGGGAGTTCGGATACCCGCGACCACGTCCTCGCCCTGAGCGTTGAGGAGATACTCTCCGTAAAGAGACTTCTCGCCGGTGGCGGGGTTTCGGGTGAAGGCCACTCCGGTGCCTGAGCGGTTTCCCCGGTTGCCGAAAACCATGGCCTGCACATTCACCGCCGTGCCCCACTGACGGGGGATGTTGTACTTTCTTCGATACACCACGGCGCGTTCGCTTTCCCACGACGCGAAAACCGAGCCGATCGCCTCCCGCAACTGCTCCCAGACATCCTGGGGAAAAGGCAATCCGGTGATTCGTTTGATCAAGGTCTTGTACTTGCCGATCAGCTCGTCAAGGGCTTCCGCGTCGAGGTCGGCGTCCGTGTCCACCCCGGCACGCGTCCTGGCTTCCCCCAGGATCTCATCGAAAGGGTCTTCCGAATGATCGTCATTCGGACGGACGCCCATAACCACGTCGCCGTACATTTGGATGAACCGGCGATAGCAGTCGCGGGCGAAGCGGGAGTCGCCGGTTTCGCGGGCGAGGCCCTGAACGGTTTCGTCATTGAGGCCCAGATTCAGGATGGTATCCATCATGCCGGGCATGGAAGAACGGGCGCCGGATCTAACGGACAGCAGCAGCGGATTGCCGGCGTCGCCAAAGCGGCGGCCGGTTTGCGCTTCGAGGGCGCCTACCGAGTCGCGAACATCCCGATACAAATCGTCAGGCAGGGTGCGACCATTCTCATGATAGAGGTTATAAACCTCGGTGGTCAGGGTAAACCCGGGAGGGACCGGCAATCCGATGCGCGCCATTTCGGCGAGGTTCGCTCCCTTTCCGCCCAGCAGGGAGGTTTGCGTGCCGTCGCCGTCGGTTTTTTCTCCGAAACGGAAAATCAGTTTCGGTTTCCGGGGCCGGGCTGCGGTTTTTTTGTTTTTGGATTTCCCCATTACTCTTGCCTCCCTGCGTTTTTGATAACGTCCGTTGTCGGTCGCGCGCGGGTGAAGGCCATCTTAATGTCCCTCCGTTTGCTTTTCTCGTCTGATTAAGCGTCGAACGGCGTCCAGGGCCGCGTCGAGGTTGGCCGAGGCCACCGGTGAAAGCCGCTCTTCCCATCCGAAGCGTTCACCGGGAATGGTGATCAGGGTGGCCGGAGGCGCCGAGCCGTTGATTTGCCGGGCCAGGGTGAGGATGCGCGAAGGATTACAGTGGTGAGTCGTGGCGTTGCGGCCTTCAGCGGTTTCTGGAGCAGGCAGTCGGGTCTCCATTCGGCGGCTGGCTTCGGGGGTGGCGTCCACAAATACCACATGCTGTTTGCCGCTTAGCGCGGCGGCCACCTCCGGATTGAGCTGTCGCAGCGATAGGGTTTTTACGCCGTCCAGACGCCAGGACTCCACTTCGTCGGCCAGGCGGCGGCCGGCGCCGTCGTCGCCGCGCATTTCGTTGCCGTAACCGATAATGAGAATATCGCGGCCGGATCGAGGGAAAGAATCATTCTCTCGTTCTTTCATCCAGCGTCTCTCCTTCCGGTCCGAAAAGGACGACCTGCAAGGGCATCTGTCCGAAGGCGTGGGTGGAGCAGCTTAAGCAGGGATCGAAGGCGCGTACGCCGGCTTCGATACGGTTGAGAAAACCCTCCGGGATCTTCCGGTTGCGAATATAGTGACGGGCGGCCTGCAGGACGGTCCGGTTCATGGCCAGATTGTTCTGGCCGGTGGCAATGATCAAATTGACCTTGAGGATGAGACCGTGTTCGTCGACCTGGTAATCGTGAAACAGGGTGCCGCGGGGGGCTTCGCTCACGCCCACGCCGCTGGTCCGGTTGATGCCCGCCTCGGCGCGGACGTGGCTGGAGAGCAGGTCCGGATCGTCCAAGAGGGTTGCGGCCGTTTCCACGGAGGCGATGATTTCCACCAGACGGGCGTAATGGTAAAAGAACGACGAAGTGACCGGTTTGTCGCCGGCGGTCCGCCGAAACTCCCGACGCGCCTCTTCTGCCAACGGAGTCGGCATGCGTTCGCAGAGATTGAGCCTGGCCAGCGGTCCGACCCGATAGGCGCCGTCCGGGTAACCGTGTTTCCGGTAGTAAGGGAATTTCAAATACGACCAGGGTTCGACCGCTTCGGCGATGAGTGTGCGGTATTCGCGGGGATCGACCTGATCCGCGATGATGGCGCCTTCGGCATCCATAACCCGGAGCACGCCGTCGTAGTGCTCCCATCCGCCGTCCCGGGTAACCAGTCCCAGAAACAGGCTGGGGAAGTTCCCCAGGGCATCGGCTTCCTCCGAGAAACGGCCGGAAATTTTCCGGAAGAGTTCCAGCGCTTCTTCCGCGATGCGCAAGGCTTCGGGAAGGCGCGCTTTCAGGCGCTCGCGGCTTTCCTCGCTCAGGGGCGCCCGGACTCCGCCAGGAACGGCCCAACTCGGGTGAATCTTTTTTCCCCCGAGCGCTTCGATGACCTCCTGACCGAATTGCCGCAAGCGGATGCCGTCCCGGGCGATCTTCGGTTCGGCCGCCATCAGACCGAAAACGTTTCGCTTGGCGGGATCGCTGTCCATCCCCAGCAGGAGATCCGGGGCGCTTAGATGGAAAAAGCTCAAGGCGTGGGATTGAATGATCTGACCGAGATTCATCAATCGGCGCAGTTTGTCGGCCGCCGGGGGAATCGCCACCGCCAGGATGTCGTCACCGGCCTTGGCTGACGCCAGCAGGTGGCTTACCGGACAGATTCCGCAAATGCGACCGGTAATTCCCGGCATTTCCCACAAGGGGCGACCTTCACAGAATTTCTCAAAGCCCCGGAATTCGGTCACATGAAAGCGGGCGTCCGCCACTTGTCCGTCGTCGTCGAGATGCAACGTGATCTTGGCGTGACCCTCCAGCCGGGTCACCGGGTCGATGGTCAGGATTCTGCCTTTCTTGGTCATTCTTTTTCCTTCTCTCCTCCCAGGGCCGACAGCAGCAAATCACGAATCGCGGCGGGAGAGGGCGGGCAACCGCGGAGGTAGGCGTCGACTTTCACCACCTGATGCAGCGGGAGGACACGGGGAAGCAGTTCGGGCACCACCGAATGGTCCCGGGGAATGCCGGGCTGGGTGTCGGCTTCCTGCACGTAGGCCCGTTCCAGGAAAACCTCCGGGCCTCCGAGTGGATTGCGCAGGGCGGTGACGTTGCCGGTGACCGCGCAATCGCCGAAAGCCACCAGGATTTTGGTCCGGGCGCGCACTTTGCGAATGAGTTCCAGGTTGTCTTCGTTCGCGACGGCGCCCTCCACCAGTACGGCGTCCACGTTCTCAGGGTACTCCTTGACGTCGGCGATGGGGCTGAAAACCACATCCGCTATTTCCGCCAGATCGAAGAGCCATTCGTCAAGGTCGAGAAAAGACATGTGGCACCCCGAACAGCCGGCGAGCCATACGGTGGCGATACGAGGACGAAAGTGTTTTTTTTGGGGGCTCATGGAGACCACTCCTTTCGGGCCCGGGCGGCCGAGATAAAACGGATGCGGTCACTGCGGTGCTCCATTTCGCCAACGGTGGATCCCTGTTTGAAAATGGCTCCGGTCGGGCAGGCTTCGGCGCATTTTCCGCACGAAGTGCAGCTCACGGCGTCGCCCCAGGGTTGATTCAGGTCGGTGATGACTCGGGCGTTGGTTCCCCGGCCGGCCAAATCCCAGGTGTGCGCGCCTTCCAATTCGTCGCAGACGCGAATGCAGCGGGTGCAGAGGATGCAGCGATTGTGGTCGACGCCGAAGCGGGCGTGGGTGATGTCGACCGGCAGGTCCGGATGCTGGTAGGGAAGGCGAACATGGTCCATGCCCGCCTGGCGGGCCCGGTCCTGCAGTTCGCAGTGTCCGTTGGCCACGCAGACCGGGCAAACATGGTTTCGCTCGGCAAACAACAGCTCCAGGATCATACTCCGGTAGCGACGGAGGCGATCGGTGTCAGTGGAAACCTCCATTCCCTCGTCCGCGGCGGTCACACAGGCCGGCTGAAGGCGGGGGCTTCCTTTGACCTCGACCAGGCAGAGACGGCAAGCTCCGACCGTGGACAGACCCTCGAGCGCGCACAAAGTCGGAATCCGGATGCCGTTTTCCCGGGCGGCTTCGAGTACGGTGGCTCCAGGCGATGCGCTGACCAATTCTCCGTTGATGGTGAGGGTGGTAACTTTCATGCCAGTGTCACCTCTTTCTGGAGCAGTTCCTCGTATTCGTGACGGAAAAACCGGAGCGTGCTCAGGACCGGGTTGGGAGCGGTCTGGCCCAGACCGCAGAGACTGGTGTATTTAACCACATCACACAACTCCTCCAGCAGGGCGAGGTCGTCGGCGGTGGCCCGGCGGTCGCGAATCTTCTCGAGCAAACCGTGCATCTGCACGGTGCCGGCCCGGCAGGGGAGGCACTTGCCGCAGGACTCGTCCATACAGAATTGCATGAAGAAACGCGCCACATCGACCATGTTGTTGGAGTCATCCATGACGATCATCCCGCCCGATCCCATGATGGATCCCAACTCCGCCAGTGACTCGTAATCGACCGGAGTATCCAGGTGCCGGGCGGGAATGCACCCTCCCGAGGGCCCGCCGGTCTGCACGGCCTTGACCTGGCCGTCGGGATCGCCGCCGCCGATTTCCTCCACGATTTCCCGCAGAGTAATCCCCATGGGCACTTCGATCAGTCCGGTGTTGGCGATTTTACCCGCCAGGGCAAAAACCTTGGTGCCTTTGCTTTTCTCCGTTCCCACCGATGCGAACCACTCGGCGCCTCGCCGGAGGATGGGGGCGATATTGGCGAACGTCTCCACGTTGTTGATCAGAGTGGAATGTCCCCACAGGCCGTGTTCCGCCGGATAGGGCGGACGCGGGCTCGGATTGCCCCGGCGGCCTTCGATGGAGGCCATAAGGGCCGTTTCCTCACCGCAGACAAAAGCTCCGGCCCCGATGCGCAGGTCGACGTTGAAATCGAACGGGGCCTCGAAGATGCGACTGCCCAGCAAGCCCAGGCGCCGGGCGGTGCGGATCGCGGTCTGCAGTCGGTTGATTGCCAACGGATATTCGCCGCGAATGTAAATATACCCCTCCGAGGCGCCGACCGCATAGGCGGCGATGGCCATGCCTTCGAGCACCCGGTGGGGATCGCTTTCCAGAACGCTCCGATCCATGAAGGCGCCCGGGTCGCCTTCATCCGCGTTGCAGACGATGTATTTCTTTTCCGAAATCGCCTTGGCCACCAGCGACCACTTGATTCCAGTCGGGAATCCCGCCCCGCCCCGGCCGCGCAATCCGCTTTGGGTAATGGTCTTGACAACCTCCTCCGGAGTCATGTCCCGCAACACTTTGTGCAGGGCCAGGTAGCCGTCGGCCTCGATATAGGACTCGATCCGTTCCGGTTCCACCACGCCGCAGTTTTCCAGGACGATCGGCCGTTGCCGGGTGAAAAATGGATGGGAAAGGTCGACCATGGGCAGCTCGGCTGCTTCTCCTTCTCCGGCGGCCCGGATCAGAACCGGCGCCTGGGAGGGTTTGATCTTTTCGTAGAGGCGAGCCCCGTCTGCGACCGGACGGCCGTCGGACGTATCTTCCACCCGGACCAGAGGGCCGCGTGAACAAAGCTTCATGCAGCCGACCGCGCGCACTTCGACCTTTTGCGAGGCCCCGGAAGCGGAGAGTTCCTCGCGCAAACTGTCCATGACATCGCCTCCGCCGGCGGAAAGGCATCCGGCGGCGGTGCAGCAGGAAACGCAAACCGGTTTGCGGGCGCCGCGCTCCTTCCCGGCGATAGCCTGGAGTTCACTCTTGTCCATCTTCGGCCTCCCAGCTTTGCAGTTTTTTCAATGCATCCTCCGGTGATTGTTGTCCGGCCACTTCTCCGTCATACACCACCGCCGGTGCGATGCCGCAGGCGCCCAGGCACCGTGCGGTGGACAGGGTAAGGCTTCCGTCTTCGGCCGTGACGCCGTCCTTAAGGCCGGTTTTCTCTTCCATCGCCACCAGAATCTCTCCCGAACCCTTGACGTAGCAGGCGGTGCCCATGCAGATGGTGCAGGAGTGCCGGCCGCGCGGCTGGAGTGTGAAGAAATGATAGAAGGTCGCTACGCCGTAAACCCGGCTGGGAGGAAGTTTGAGGGCGTGAGCGACGTAAAAGAGGACGTCATTGTTGAGGTATCCGAACAGCCCCTGTGCGCTGTGGAGGACTTCGATCAGCGCATCCGGTTGATAACGAAGTTTCTTTAGTGAGGTATCCAACATCCGGAAACGTTCATCCCCGCTCGGATGTTCCGATGAATTCCCGCGACTATTGACCCGGGTCGCGGTGTTGGATGCCGTTTTCATTAGGTATTCCTTTCGGTGGTCCCCTTGTTAGAAAAGATATTAGCCAAAATGAGCCCCGGTTGGCTCTGCGTCGCTTGCCGGAGGCTTGGCATCGATTGTCCGTGGCAAGAGCCTCGCATCGTCGATCCCGATTATCATTTTGATTTCCGGCTCAACCTGTTACCCTTCGGATTAGTTCCTTCTTTCCAAACTCTTGCACAAAATGAACAACCTACTTGCCCGCACCGGTTTTCTGTTGGTTGCAGTGTTCAGTCATTGCCTGGACGGCAATTCGCCAGCTCTTGAATTACATGTATCGCCGAATGGCGACGACGCGGCTTCGGGCGGGGCGGAACAGCCGTTCCGTTCCCTGGAACGGGCTCGTGACGCGATCCGCGAGCATCGGGAGGTCAACGGCTTTCCGGGAAGTGGCGTGCGGGTTATCCTTCATTCCGGGCGCTATTCGCGGGATCGGCCTTTCATGTTAACCGAAGCCGATTCCGGTCGCAAGGGCGCGCCCGTCGTTTACCGTGCGGCTGATAGAGGGGTCGCCGTGCTCGATGGCGGCCATGAGATCGATCCCGACGCCTTCACGGCAGTTACAGACCCGGAAATTCTGCGACGGTTGCCCGAAAGCTCCAGGACGCGTGTCCAGCAGGCCGACCTGCGGGCTCTCGGCCTTAGCGGGTTTGACGCGCCTTTCGGACCCCGGGGGTGGGGACGGCCGTCGAGACCCGCGCCGATTGAGCTCTTTGTCGATCAGGTTCCCCAAACCGTCGCTCGCTGGCCGAATGACGGCGGCCGGATTCCGCTCGGGACCGTTCTGCAGGGCGGCGATGGCGAGGAGCCCGGTATATTCGAATACAATACTGATAGAGCGGAACGGTGGACTGACGCTCGCGACCTGCATATAGCCGGCCTTTTCGGCGTAAGCTGGGCGCACGATTTGGTCGGGGTCGATCGAATCGATGTCGAATCCGGAACCCTGGTCACTTCGCAAGCGCATTCCTACGGATTTCAGCAGCCCGGTTTTTTGGGCATTCGCACGCACTATTATGTGGTCAATCTCCTGGAGGAGATCGAACTACCCGGCGAGTATTACATCGATCGTGAGGCCGGCGTGCTTTACTACCTGCCGTCCCATCCCATGGAGCGTTCGCGAGTCCAACTGTCCGGAATGGATCAGCCTTTGGTGGTGATGGAGGGGGCTTCTTATATTCACTTGGAGGGTCTGGTCCTGGAAAACGCGCGCGCTGAGGGGGTGCGAATTGAGGGCGGGGAGGGAAACTGGATTTCAGGCTGCACGCTGCGTGGACTCGGCCTGGAGGCCATTGTCATTTCCGGCGGAAAAGATCATGGTGTGGACGGTTGCTCCATTTATTATGTCGGGCGGGGCGGTGTCGTTATGAGCGGCGGGGATCGGCGAACTTTGGAACCCTCCGGGCACTTGGTTCAAAACTGCGACATTCACAGTTACAATCGGTGGCTGCATTACTACAATCCGGCCGTCAGGGTTTCCGGGGTCGGCGCTCTGATTCGCAACAATCACCTGCATCGAGCCCTGCACCAGGGGATCACATTCTCCGGCAACGATCACCGGATTGAATTGAATGAGATTCATCACGTCCTTAAGAACATCTCGGACATGGGGGCGATCTACATCGGACGCAATCCCACTTTCGCCGGAAACGTCATTCGGCATAATTTCTTTCACCATCTCTTCGATCAGCAGGAAGGCGGGCCGGGAGTGCAGGCGATTTTTTTCGATGACGACACGATTTACGTCGCCAAGGTTTTCGGCAATGTCTTCTACCGGACCGGTTCAACGGGAGTGATCAAGTTTCATGGTGGAGGCGGCGCTTCCATAGCGAACAATATCGCCATAGCCTCGCCGCGATTGGTGCAGGACGGCCCCGGCGACGTCGAGGGAATCGAACGAGCAATCCGGAAAATGCACACCGATCAGCCTCACGGACACGGCTTCCCCCGAATGGTGGAAGAGATGAATCTCTCGGCCGATCCCTACCGCAGCCGGTATCCTTATCTTTATGACACTTTCGCCGAAGGCTACAACGAGGGCACCCCCCGCTGGAACAATCTTGAGGCCGGAGAGGACCTGAGTCATTTCGTCGATCCCGAAAACCTGGATTTTCGCCTGCGGGAGGAGTCACCCGTGCGGGATTGGATCGCGAGCGATGTGCATGATCGCGTGTATGGCGCGGAAGGAGACGACTTGCCGTTTCGCCCCATTCCTTTTGCCGATATCGGCCTTTATCGCGATGAAAACCGCCCCGATCTCGGTCCGGCGCCATTTCGCCTGCTGGGGCCCGCCGACGGCACCGGGGGGGCGGATCCCGGGAGAGTGTTGCTTTGGTGGACCCCTTCTCACAATGCTGACAGGTACCGGGTGCGCATTGCCGCCGACCCTGAGTTAAGGGAAGGGGTTCTGGAGAAAACGGTTGCCGGGAATCACGCGGTCATCGAATCCCTGGATCCCGAAACGGCCTATTTCTGGCAAATCGAAGCCGCTGTGGATCGTTCCCGCTCCAACCGCGGCGTTCGGCCGGCCGAAGGGGGTCCCTGGCGTTTCGTCACGGCGGCCCGGGATTGAGCGTGCGTGGATTAAGGATTCTTTATCGGCCCTCTGCGGGGGTTATTGGCCGCCGGATTTGCGCGGAGCCCGGCGGACCAGGATGCGGGTGGTGTCGGCGGTTTTTTGCTTTTTCACTTCGAAGGCATCGATGGCGGCAAACAAATCGCTCAGTTTGCGAAACCCGTAGTTTCGCGAATCAAACGAGCCCTGGTTGGCGATATGGGAACCGATCGGACCGAGCGACGCCCAGCCGTCCTCGTCTTCCACCGCTTCCACCGCGCTGCGGAGGGTGTTCATCAGTTTGGCGTCTTTTTTCAACTGAGCGCTGCCGGAGCGCTTTTCGGACGACGAAGCCGCCGCCTTTTTCTCATCCTCCAGGTAGAGGAATCGCGTGCAGCTGTTGACAAAAGGGGAAGGGGCTTTGTTGCCGCCGAAACCGATGACCTGCTTTCCGTCGGCGCGCAGGCGTAATATCAGAGGCGTGAAATCACAGTCTGAGGACACCAGGCAGAAGGTTCCTATATTCTTGGTGTAAAGCAGGTCCATCGCGTCGATCAGCAGCGCCATATCACTGGCGTTTTTGCCTTTGATGATATCGAAATGCTGAACCGGCTGGATGGCGTAATCGTGGAGAATCTTCTCCCAGCCGGCCAGGGCGGTCTTTTTCCAGTTGCCGTAAGCGCGACGGATATTGACAACGCCGTAGGAAGCGAGCTCGGCGATAATGAAGTCGATCTTGGCGGCCGGCGCGTTGTCGGCGTCGATCAGCAGGGCGATGTTTTCGTGCGACGGTGCGGGCGCGGTCATTGGGTTTCACTCATGACACCGGGTCAGGCTGGGTCAAGCGTGTACTGGGGGCGGTCCGCGCCCGGGAGGGAGAGGATTTTTTCTGACTGTCCGTCGCCGGCGGCATTGTGCCTCCGGGCAACGCCTGATACGCCCTTGAAATGAGATGGTCGATTCCTGTTTTCTGCACGGTACTTGCGGTAGTGATCAGCGCTGAGGCAATGGCCGGCACTTGGAAATTTGTTTTCCAGCCCGGGGCGGAGGGTGACGGCGTGATCGTTGTTCCGGCGGAGACGGAATTCACTGAGGGCGACCGGTTTGGGTTCACCGGACCCGCGGACCGAAGGACGGTGGGTCCGGGAGTGCTGACCAGCCGGGAGCCGTTCTTTTTTCATATTTCGCTACCGGAGGGGAACTACCGGGTGCGCGCCACCCTGGGAGGACTGCCCGATCGAGATTCCAATACTACGATCAAGGCGGAATCGCGGCGCTTAATGGTGCGCGATCTGACCGCCGCCGCGGGGGCGACCATGACGGTGGAGTTTCTGGTCAATGTTCGGACGGCCGAATTGCCCGATGGCGGACAGGTAATTCTGAATCAGCGTGAAATCGGGGTGCTTCATTGGGATGACCGGCTGACCCTCGAGTTCGGAGGTCCCCGCCCGGCCCTGGCCGGGTTGGAAATCCAACCGGCAGGCGATGCCGTCACTGTGTACCTGGCCGGGGATTCGACCGTGACCGACCAGGTGGCGGAACCGTGGAGCGGGTGGGGGCAAATGCTTCCCGCCTATTTCGGTCCCGGGGTGGCGGTGGCCAACCATGCCGAGTCGGGACTGGCCTTGCGCAGTTTCGTCGCCCAGCGCCGTCTGGAGAAATTAATGTCCACCCTGCGGGCGGGCGACTACGTGCTGGTTCAGTTCGGTCATAATGACCAGAAAGAGCAGGGCGAGGGGATCGGACCGTTTTCATCGTACACTGATTCGCTGATCCATTTCGCCTCGGTCGTGCGGGAACGCGGCGCGTTCCCGGTTTTTGTGACGTCCATGTACCGGCGGCGATTCACCGGCGACCAAATGGACGATACGCACGGCGATTATCCCGTGGCGATGCGCCTGGCGGCGGAACGGCACGAGATTCCATTGATCGATCTCCACGCCGGCAGCCGACGGATCTTTGAGGCACTCGGGCCGGAGGAATCGAAAAAGGCGTTTGTCCATGTTCCCTCCGGAACGTTCCCCGGGCAGGATGAACCCATCAGCGACGACAGTCACTTCAGCACTTACGGCGGCGATCTGCTGGCGCGCTATGTGGTCGAGGGCATTCGGGAGAAGGTTCCCGGACTCGCCGTTCACCTGCGGACCGGACTGCCGCCTTTCGACCCGGACAATCCTCCGCCGCCGTCCGACTGGAACCTGGCGCCCAGCCCGCCCGCGGAATTCGCCCGTCCGGCTGGCGATTAGCGCTACCGGTTATCCGGAAGCTTCGCGAAAAGTCCGATTTGCCAATAGGTAATGTTTCGGTTCAGTCTTCAGTGTTTTTCATCTATGAAGCTCACAATAACAATTAGCCTCCTCCTGTTTTTCGTCATGGCGTCATTCTCCGCTCAGGCCGACACATCGGAACGCCTTCCCAGGCTTTATCTTATCGGTGACTCCACCGTTCGCGTCGGAACTCCCGGACAGCGAGGGTGGGGGGAGGAGTTTGAGCGTTACTTCGACACCGGACGCATCCAGGTGATCAACCGGGCCATCGGCGGCCGCAGCAGCCGAACGTTTCAGACGGAAGGTCGATGGGACGCCATTTTGGAAGAATTGGCGCCGGGGGATTTTGTCATCATGCAGTTCGGCCATAACGACGGAGGGCCGATTAACGACGACAGCCGCGCCCGCGGGACTCTGCGGGGCACGGGAGATGAGTCCGAAGAGATCGAGAATATGCTGACCGGACTTCATGAGGTGGTCCATACCTACGGTTGGTATATGCGTAAGTACGTTTGTGATACGTTGGAGAAAGGCGCGATCCCGATCGTTTGTTCTCCGGTGCCGCGAAAGATCTGGGAGGACGGCCGGATTGCGCGCGACCGCTACGGTCCCTGGGCCCGGGAGAGCGCCGAATCTGAAGGCGGATTGTTCATCGACCTCAACGAAATCATCGCCTTGCGCTACGAAGAGCTCGGACCGGAAGGGGTGGAGCCCTTTTTTGCCGACGAACGAACCCACACCTCGACGGAGGGGGCGATTTTCAACGCAGAGTCCGTCATCCTCGGCCTGGGTGGCCTGGCCCCGAATCCCCTGGAGGAATACTTGTCCGAAGACGGCCGGAAGTTGGCCGGCAAAGCGCGGGGCGCCGTTCCGCATTAATCCGAATGGCACTAGCAGTCCGTCGGCCTTAGGTTTTCGAAAGTCGTCGTGTTTTTCGGTGTGTTCGACGGGCCGTGACGTTCACTGGGATTTCGATCCCGGCTCGCCGGGACTAACGAGGGGTTTTTCAAA
>PXBO01000069.1 GCA_003566885.1 Opitutia bacterium
GAGCCCTCCACTTATGCCGCGATCTTCGGCTTTGGAGTGTTGCTGTTCGTGTTCTTGCGTCGGCGCTTTAAGAAGTAAGCTGATCTTAAGCTAGCTTTTTCCTGAAAGGACCCCTCTCCGGCAACGGAGAGGGGTTCTTCATGTTTAGTCCGAATAGCACTCGGGTTGAGGTGTTCCATTGTTTGATGCAGCAAAAAATACAGCGGAAATTGGGCTCACACGGAGCCACAAAGTCACGGAGATTTTTTCAGGACCCAGCTCCGTGAGCTCCGTGGCTCCGTGTGAGAACGTTCACGGTTCAGCAACGCTCAAAACCGGGCTTGATTTTTGGAAAACTTACCACAGTTGGACCACGCGCCTTCGGTAAACGACCTTAATCGAGTACCATTCTGTCTAGTGCCTAGTTCCTAACTCTTTAGCGAATCGATCAAGAGCCGCAGTAAACCTTTTCCAGAATTGAGTTGAAGAGCGACTCAGGAACGGTAGAGTATCGGGTAACACTCTCACTTAGCTAAACTTTGGTATGCCAGTCAGACCTTCACCCACGGTGCGCGAGCCGTCTGCCGTTCGTTATATCAAGAAGATGCTCATTCGTTTCGGCTTGGCTCAAAAGCTCAAGCACCGGAACGGGGCCGTCTTTTTTCGATTGCTTTGGAAACGTATCGCGCTGCTGATGGTGGCCTTGCTTTTTGTGGGGTACAGCGTGCTGGTGGCGGGAGCGTATTATTTTATCAAATACGAGAGGGATTTTGCCGAGATCCGCTATTTTGACCTTTATTTCCCGCACCGTTGGGACAATTATCGGGAGTCTCGTGGCGACTATTACATCGAGCGCGCTCAGCGTCTGCTGGATGGTGAAGAAGAAGACGGGCATCCCTTCCTTCTGCTCCGCAGCGGGGTTAGCCTGTCGCCCGATAATCGGGACGGTCGTCTGGCGTTGGCCAGATTCTACGAGCAGGTAGGACAACGCTCCACCGGCATTCGGGTGCTCGAAAGCCATTACGAAAACTACGTCGACGATATCGAATACCTGCAGACTTACCTTATGATGCTGTTCAGTGACTTTCAGGACGATCGCGTGATTGAACTGGGGGAGCGGTTGCTGGAGGGGAGCCACGAAGGTTCCGATCGTCGCGATCACATGATCGCCACCGCGGTGGCCACCGCCTATTTTCACCGGGGTGATTCGGACCGGGCGCAATCCTACATCAGGGAATACGATCTGACCACCGCCAAGGACGGGTTCCTGCTGCAGACTCGCATCGATTGGGAGCGGGGCGATCAAGACGCCGCCCTCGGCCGTCTGCAGGCGACCATCGATCAGGGCACCATGGATCATGACGTGTTCCTCGTCCTGGTGGATTTTCTGTTGGAGGCCGGGTATGAGGAACGGGCCGCGAGGATCGCACTACTCCGTCACTTGAACGACCCCTTGAGCCACGAACCGCTCATCGGTCTGCTGCAAATTCATCACCAACTGGGCGATGCCGAGGCCTTTCGTGAGGATTCGGAAGCGTTTTTCTCCCAGTTCGGGCGGGAGGAGACCGCCATGCATCACCTGGCCGCGGTGGCCGGGCATTGGGGGTATTACGATCTGGCGGAGCGGGTTTATCGTCACTGTCGGGAGCGGGGTATGAACCTGGAGGGGCCGGCCTACCATTGGATCGAATCCCTGGTGGTCGCCGGTCGCTACCGAAGAGCGCTCGAGGTGGTGGAGAATTGGGATGAAACCCCGTCCCGCTGGGAGCGGGGTTATGCCGTCCCGCTTCAGACGCAGTTGACGGTGGCCCAGTTCGGCGCCGGGAACCGTGGGGAGGGGCAGTTAATAATCGGGGAGCTGTTCGGTTCGGGATTTGTTCGCCCCGACCACCTGACGGTGATGGCCGTCCGTCTGGTGGAGCTGGGAGAAGACAGTCAGGCCCGCCGCGTTTTCCGGCACGTACGCAATAATTTCCCTCACTTCCAACCGGCGCTATCGCAGTTGATCGAGCTTGATATCGATACCGGCACCCGGGGTGAAATGTTGGCCAATGTGCAACGTTACATTACCATGCGACAACCCTCGGCCGGGGTTTTGCGTCGCGCCTACGCCTATATCGGAAGCGACCTGTTTCTGTTTGAGACGGACCGTGAGGAGGTGTTGCATTCTTTGGAGTCGGTTCTGGGAGAAACCTGAGCTCTCATTTATTCTTTCGATTCGGGAGCCCTTGCAACTCCGGGACAGCGGCGGTGTTTTATCTTACGGAACTTCAGGTTCGCATTGGCGGACCTAATGGTTGCTTTGTTTTTCGTCTATGCACGCTCGAAACCATCAACTCGCAAACGCTCGTCCGGTAACCGCTTTCACTCTGGTGGAGGTAATGGTGGCCCTGGCGATTTTCGGCATGGCGGTGGTGGTGCTTGGGGCGGCCTATATCAACGTGCTCAACGGGTACGACGCCATTCGCAAAGATCAGGTGCGGGAGGAGGAACTGGCCTTTGTCTTCGCCCGCATCATGGCGCACCAGGTACGGGAGGATTTTGAGGCCGGCGGAACGATCGATACGCTGCACGCCGGACGTTTTTCCTGGATCGCCCGCCTGGAGCGGACCGGGGTGGCGGATCTTTTTGATGCGGAAATCACGGTCACCCTCCCGGAACGCGAAGTCGGCGGGCGACGCGGCGAATTGACCAAACGGGCGCTGATCTATCGTCCCGGCTGGGAAGATGCGGCGGAGCGCGACCGGTTGCGTCTGGAAACGAGGGAGCGCCTGGAGGATAGTCGCAATGAAAGGCCGGGGAATGTCTAGCCACGATCTATCAGCTAAAAGCCTTTCCACGCCGGCCGGTTTCACGCTCATCGAAACTCTCCTGGCCCTCTCGCTGGCGGCGGTGGTTTTGGTGGCGGTCAATATGTTTGTTTTCTCCATGGGCGAACTTTGGGGCAGGGGGGGCGACGACCGCCTGTTCGAGCGGCACGTCAACGGAGTCACCCGGTTTCTGCAAAGCAACATGCAAATGGCGACGGTCGAAATGCGGGCCCAGACCGAGGAGGCGGCGGACGGAGGGATCCTTTCCCCGGTGTACCTGGCGACGATTCCCGCGGACCGGGGTTTTGGTGATTCCCGTATTGCCTTCGAACTCTTGGAGAGTCCGGGAATTCTCATTTGGCCCGAGTCTCCATTGCCGTTTGTGGTCTGTTACCTGGATTTCTCCTCCCAGGACGGCCTGTCGCTGCTCTGGCACTCGCGCCTGGAAGAGAATTTCGAGGACGACGAACCGCGCAGCACCCTCCTGTCGCCATTTGCCAGGGAGGTGGTTTACGAGTACTTTGATTGGGAGACCGAAAGCTGGAGCGAACGGCGGGATTTCGACCGCGACGAGGAGGGGGAGGATCTGCTCCCCGACCGGATCCGCATCCATTTTGCCACGGACCGAATGGAAACCCAGAGAATCATCACCTTGTCCTCCCAGTTCCGCGGAGTGTTCTCCGCCGCCATGCAGCCATGAAGCCGACGGTGTACAATTTGTCGAAATGGGAAGGCTTAGCCCGACTTCGAGGGCCGGGCCGCGGTTTACCGGGATCCCGAGAGGTCCGCTCGAAAGCGGGCGCGGTCCTGGTCTTTACCCTGATCATGATTTTTCTGGCGGCGGTGGCCCTGTTCCTATTCATCGAAAAGGCGATCTATGAAATCCGGACCGAAGCCGTGCACGCGGAACGCGACCGGCTGCGTCCGGATGCCGTCGCCGTGCTGGAGACAGTCATGGCGGTCCTCCACGACGTTTACGAGATCGACGGAAACCTGTACGATCCGCGTCAGGGGTGGTCCGATCCCTTGGAATACGCCGGAGTCACCATGCCCGAGGGCATGAACGTTACCATCACCTTTCGCGACGAGCACGGTAAGCTTCCTCTTGCCGGTATGGATCGTGAACGCCTGATTCTGCTCTTCGAGCATCTCGACTTCGAGCCGACCGAGCTTGAAGATTTGGCCGACGCGCTGCTGGCCTGGGTGGATGAGAGTTACGATCAGGGCCGCGTGGCCAGCGGATTTTCCGGGTATGACCGGGGCGATCTGCCTTATCGCGCCAGTTATCAGCCCCTGAGAAGCCTTCATGAGTTGGCCGCCATCGAGGGATTCCGGGATTATCTCTTCGATTCCGGAGGTGTGCCCAACGACCGGTTCTTTCGTCTCGCGGAGGTGGTTTCCCTGCGCAACTTCGCTCAGGTGAACGTCAATAGCGCCTCGGAAACCGTACTGCGGGTTTGGGGGAACTACACCGATGCCGATCAGTTGCGTTCGGCCGACGCGTTCCGGGAGGAGGCCATGCGGCCGCAGCGCACCTATTTTGAAAATCTGGCGGAAGCCAATGCCGAGTTGGGCACGGACCTTCCGGGCGGGCAGTTCGGGACGGCCATCCGCTATCTGCGGGTCAATGTTCAGGTGTCCTATGGCGGGTTACAGCATCGGTTGAGCGCCGTTCTGGACCTGAATCAACCGGCCGCGCTGCCGCAGGTGGAAACCCCCGGTGGGACCGCCAACGGGGCGACGCGAGGTCGAGCCCCGCAGGGCGCCGCGGAATCCGCTTCGTTCAGGGATCACGTGCTCCAAAGTTTTCCGTTTACAATCGTGGAACTTCGGGAGAATGCTTCTATTGTGCACTAATTGACATGGAGTTCTTGGAAAAAGCCCTTTCGGTGGAGACTTTGGACAAAAAACCTTCGGTGGTTTTTTTACCCGGCCACCTGTTTTTCGTGAAGGCGCTCGAACTTCCAGAGGGGATGCAGCGCTCCGAGCTGAATTCGTTTATCGAGATTTCCCTGGAGGAACAGGCGCCTTTCCCTCTGCACCAGCTTTTTTATGGGGCTTACCATTTGGACGACTCCAATCGGGTGCTGGTATACGCGGCCTATTATAAGCGATTCACTCCGGGGGAGAAGGACCTTTGGGATGACGCCGATCTGGTGGTGCCCGATTTTGTCAGCGTTTTCGGCTTGGCGCCCACTCAAGCCTCGATCTGCGTTCTCCGGCAGGAAGGGTCGGTGACCATCGTCTATTTCGATGGTGAAAATCCGGTTCCCGCAAAAATCGCTTCCCGTGGGTTTGATCCGGAAACGGCTCCCGAGGACGAACGCCGGATGATCGACGAGTTGATCGCCGGGTTTGAATTGGGAAGTCGGCGGCCTACGGTGCGGTTCTTCCGCCGCGAAGGTGAGGTCACTCGTCACGGGGGATCGGTTCACTTTCCGGTGGTCGCGATCGAAGCCGACGGCAGGTCGGCAAGCGCTTCGTCCACGGAGAAATCTTTACTGGATCGAACGGTGGTTTCGGCGCTCGACGTCCGCGAGAAAGCCTTTCTGGCGGAGAAGCGAAAAGCCGCCACCCGTGATGCCTGGCTTTGGCGTTCGGTGGTGGGCATTGCGGCTTTGATCCTCCTGCTCGGCATCGGCGAAGGCCTTCTTTACGCCGCCGGTTCCATGTTGGCGAGTCGTGAAGAGTTGGTGGAAGCACGAACCGAGCGAGTGGCGCGCATCCAGGAGCAATTGGATCTGGCCCAGCGGATGGAGGAACTCGGCGAGAACCGGTTGCTGCCTTTCGAAATGCTGGCGATCCTCAATGAGCATCGTCCCTCGTCCATGCATTTTCTGTCGGCGAGAACCGACGGCTGGAACGGTCTGATCGCCAACGTGGTCACCTCGAATACCCGCGACGTGAACGAATACGAGAACGCTCTTCTGAATTCGGGCAATTTCGAAACCGTGGACATCCGCAACCAGCAGGTCCGGGACGGACAAACCACCTTCCTGCTGGAGACGACCTTCAATCGAAACGCGCTCATGGCGGCGGCGCCCGTGGCACAAACCTCGCCGGCCGGGCCGCGCCGGACAATGGCGGTGACAAACGGCGAAAACGGAAGGGAAGGGGTGCGATGAAATCGTTGTTCCTGAGCAGAAGTTTCCGGGAAAAAGCCATGCTGGTGCTATTCCTCCTGGCGATTGTGGTGGTTTGGGCGAACAGCCTGGCCGATCGAGGGGGAGTGATATCCAGTGAATACTCCTCTTTTGGCCTTCTTTTGGAGGAACAGGATATTATCCTCGATAGTGAGGAGGAAATCCGGGCACGCATGCTGGCCGGAGTGGAAAACCTCGAACCGCAACGCATTCTCAGCGGCACCCGGCTGGTGAGTGAGCTCGACTCCATGGCCCAGAGACGCCAGTTGAGCCGGGAGATCAATCCCCCTCGCAGCAGCCACGGAGCGGTTTTCACTTTTCATTCCGTCAACGTGACCATTCGCCAGGCCAACATCGGTGCGCTGATGGCTTTTGCCGATGATATTCAGGCCCGTGCGCCCTACATGGGTTTGGATTCATTGGTTCTGAGAGCCGATACGACCAACCCGCACCAATTGATCGCCGAGTTTTCCATTTCTTCGGTGGAATTGGCCAATTGAACTCCGCCCTATGAACTCAGTTTTGTGATTTTCCTCCCCCCCCCCCTGTTAATTTCCGCGAGTCACCGTTCTCAACCAAGAAAAGTTTGTTATGTATTTTCGTAGAATCCTACTCTCGCTTATCCCGTTTTCCTTTGCCGCGCACGTTTGGGCGCAGGACGTGGACGACTTTGATGAGTTCGACGATTTCGATGATTTCCCGGGCTTGTTCGGAGACGAGTTCAACGACGACTTCGATTCCCCGGCCGAGGACGCGCAGTTGATCGATCAGATCGTTTTCCGCGACCTCGGTCTGGACCAGGTGCTGACTTTCCTGGAGCGCCTTACCGGTCGATCCATTATTCGGCCTCAACAATTGCCTGCCGCCGCCATCACCTTCGACAGTCAGCGTCCGTTCACCGTCGATGAAGCGATTTTGGCCATCGAAAGCCTACTGAGTATCAACGGGATTACGGTCGTGCCGTTGGGAGAATATTTCCTCAAAGTCATTCCGGCGGCCCAAACCCAGCAGCATGCGCCGGAATTGATCATGGATCCGGCCCTCAGTCTCAGTCCCAGCGGCCGGGTGGTCAGCCGATTGTTTCGCCTTGAGTTCCTGCAGATCGAAGAATTCGCCGCGCGGATTCAACCCATTCTCACTCCGCAAATCGGGACCATGATCCCCTTTGAAAAGGCCAATTCCCTCCTGGTGACCGAGACGGTGAGCAACCTGCAGAGGATCGAAACCATCCTTGCCGCCGTGGACCGGCCGATCGCCGCGGCCCTGGAAACCCGCTTTTTCTCCATTCGCCATGCTCAGGCTCAGGATGTGGCCGCCCGCTTGACCAACCTGATTCAGGGAGCTCTGCAACGGCAATTCAGTACCGGCACCCTGGTCGTGGCCGAGGAACGCACCAATCAGCTCATCGTCATCACCGATTCCCGCAATATGGAATTCTTCGCGGAGTTTGTTGAGCGGGTCGATATTCAGACCGACCCGCGCACCCGCAATGAGGTCATTCAACTCAAGCACGCCGACGCCGAGGAAGTAGCCAGCCTTTTAAGTCAACTCGTTTCCCAGCAGCTCAGCCAAACCGCCCAGCAGGCGCGTCCCCAGGTGAACGGTGCTCCGGGCCAGCAACCGGCGACCGCACAGCCGACTCCCGAGGCGCCTGCCAATGGGGAAGCCGCTCCCCAGCCGGAAACCATTCCGCCTGAGGTGCAGGCGATCGCCGAGGACATGGTGGAGGACATGGGGTCGGAGTTCAGCAGTCTGCTGACTATTCTGGCGGACGAACGCACCAACTCCCTGGTCGTGTCCGGTACGATAAACGACATTAACCTGATTGAAGCCTTGGTCTCCAAGATCGATGTGCTGCTGGCGCAGGTGTTCATCGAGGTGGTGATCGCGGAAGTCAGCCTCAGCCGGGAACGGGCGCGGGGAATCGACAGTTTCGGCTTTGTATACAATAGCAGTGGCGACGGCTCGTTCGGGTTCGGGGCTCCCGGGGTCGACGGTCGCGGCTTTGAGTTCGGATTCGCGGGAACGCTTTCCGATTATACCATCGACGGAATCATCGGCATCGCCCAGAGCAAGAGCGAGATCGACATCCTTTCGGTTCCCAGCATCTCCACCACCCACAACCGGGAAGCCCGCATCATTGTCGGTGAAGCCCGTCCCATCGTGACGTCGTCGGTACAGGATACCGGGGTTACCGGGTTTCGTTCACAGGTTACTTTCCGTGATATCGGTATCGAGCTCACCGTGACCCCGCTTATTGGTATCGACGGAGTGATCCAACTGGAAATCGAGCAGTTGGTTGACAATGTCATCGACCAGGTGGAGGTTGGAGGGAACCTGCAGCCGGTAATCGGACGAAAGGAGGCGACGTCTTTTGTAAGCGTGGCTGACGGTGACATGGTTGTTCTTGGAGGTTTGCAGAGTGAAGAACTCCGCGAATCCCATCGACGGATGGCGCTTCTCGGTTCGATTCCTCTGGTAGGCCGGATTTTTTCCCCGACCCGGATGGAGTCCCAGAAGACGGAATTGCTGCTCTTTATTCGGCCCACTGTTTTGCCCGCTATCGACGACACCCGGTTTCACGCCAGGCAACGAATCGATGCCATGTCTCAGCGGGACAGGATCAACGAACTGGTCGAACGGCACGCGCAGGTCCGTCCGGTTCGCGACCAGGATCCTCTGATTCCGGCACAGCGTTCTTCTCGGGTTTTTGATTAAGGAGGTACACCATGAAATCATCAGTATTCACATATCTTGTTCCAGGTAACAGATTCGTTCCCGTGGTTACGGGAATCGCTTTGGCCCTGTCCGTGGCGGGCGCGGAGGCAAATGCCGACCGCAGCTCGCTTATCGAAAATTCACCATTCGTTTGGGAGGGCTACACGCCGCCTCAAGACCGGCGTCCGCAACGCGAGACGCCTCCGCCCGCACCAGAGGACGACCCCCTGGATCGTTTGGAATTACGCGGGATCATCGTCATGGGGGGAGAAACCCGGGTCAGTTTTTTCCATCCCGACAACCAGGAGGGATTCTGGTTGCCGCTGGATGGGAGTGAAGGCGGGTACACCGTGGTGAATCTCGAGGGACGTGACTCCGTCACGGTTCGCCGCGGAGACCGGGAGCGGTCGATCACCTTGAAGGAGGCCCAGGTGGGTGAAATGCCCCGCCAACAGGCCCGTGGGCAACAGGGCGGGCGCCAGCAGCAGCAGACGCAGCAGGCGCAGGCCCAACCCGCGAACGCGCAACAGAGCGATGAGGATCTGCGACGGGCCGCCGAGGTGTTGCGTCAGCGGCGGGCACTACGTCAGCAGAATTGAGGAACGACCGCTCGGAAGCGTCCAACGGTTACAAACGGATTAACACCGCCTATGTTAGTGAATGAGCGACAGAGTTGCCTGGGTCAGCTGAGCGAGGAGCAACGCACCGAATTGCTGGGTTTGCCGCGCGAGAAACGGATGGCGGCTCTGGCCGGTTTCCTGGGCGACGCGGAAGAACAGGTGCTGGAGCGACTCGCGGCCGAAACCGATCTTCCGTTGGCCGCATCCGCCGAGTTCGACCGCGCCGCGATCGGCGAATTGCCCGCCCGTCTCCTGCATGAGTTCAAGTGCGTTCCCGTCCGGGCGAGTGAAAACGGCACCTTGCATCTGACGACCCTCTGGCCCCCGGAGCCCGGCATGGACGACTGGATATACGCCGTCTCCGGACGGCGTCCGGTGTGGAGTCTGGCTCCCGCCGAAAAGGTGGCCGACTACTTGACCCAACACCTTGGGGTGGGATTCGACAGCCTCGACGATGCCGCTTTGGACGAACTCGACGAGCAGCAGGCGGAACAGGAGTCGGATGAGGACGAGACCGCCACCATCGTGCGTTTTGTCAACGACGTGGTCAGTCAGGCGGTACGGGACGGAGCGACCGACATCCATGTCGAACCCCAGGAGGAGGAATTGCGTATCCGCTACCGGGTCGACGGTATGCTGGTGTCGGTTCCGGTGCCGGAGAATCTCCGGCGCTTTCAGGATGCCATCATCGCCCGCATCAAGATCATGTCCCGCCTGAACATCTCCGAACGCCGGTTGCCGCAGGATGGCCGGATCAACTTTCGGGTCGGCGAGAACGTTCTCGATATCCGTGTGTCCACCGTTCCGACCATGTACGGGGAAAGCGTCAGCCTTCGACTTCTCAATAAGAAGTCGCTTCCCTTCACCATGGAGGAGATCGGCCTTCTGCCGCGTGATCAGGAAATCATCGACCGCGTGCTGGTCATGCCGCACGGAATTATTCTGGTCACCGGCCCCACCGGTTCCGGGAAATCGACGTCGCTCAACGCGTTTATTCGTCAAATCAACTCACCCGAAAAACGAATTATTACCATCGAGGATCCGGTCGAGTACGAAGTCCCCGGAGTCAACCAGATGCAGGTGCGGCCGGAGATCGGACTGGAGTTCGCCGATGCGCTTCGTCATGTCCTTCGTCAGGACCCCGACGTGATCATGGTCGGGGAAATCCGTGACCGGGATACCGCCGATATCGCGATTCGGGCCTCGCTCACGGGACACCTGGTGTTCAGCACATTGCACACCAATGACGCGCCGGGCGCCTTAACCCGTCTCATCGATATGGGCATCGAACCGTTCCTGGTGGCCTCGGCGGTCGAAATGGTAATCGCCCAGCGTCTGATTCGACGCCTGTGCAAATCCTGCTTGCGTATGGAGAGAATAGATCCCACCGAACTCCGGGGAAAGATGGCCTTGCTCAAGGTTGACTTCCAGGAGGCCGAGGGAGTGGAGGAACTGGCTGTTTCTCCGGGATGCCAACGCTGCCGCCAAACCGGGTTCAAGGGACGTTTGGGGATTTTTGAAATCTTGCGAGTCAACGAAACCCTGCACGAACTGATTGTGACCGGGGAGTCGGCCCGCGCCATTCGGAAGCGGGCCGTGGAGCATGGAATGCGCGATCTCGCCCTCTGCGGATGGGAGCAGGTCAAGCTGCGAAACACGACCTTGGAGGAAGTCCTCCGGGTGACTGCCGCCGACTGATGCCGCGGTTTCAATACACAGCCCGCAACGCCGGCGGTACGCTGGTGAAAGGCGATCTGGATGCCGCCAGTCGCCGGGAAGCCATTCGTCAGATCGGTTTGCGCAACCTCTATCCGGTCTCGCTTTCCGACGGCGGCGGAGCGGCGACGCGAAAGGCGACCTCCCGTAAATCCAAAGCCGCCGGACGTGAGAAATCCAGTGAGCCGTCCTCCCGGTCAGGCGCCAAGGAGAAGAAAAGCTCCCGTCCCCGTTTCGGCGCCTCCAAGCTCTCGCCCCGGAACGCGTTGCCATTTCTGCGATCCTTGTCCGAACTCATTTCCAGCGGAATGCCGGTGGGGGACGCGGTTCGGCTGCTGAGTGTTCGTCTGAAGGATCCGCAGCTTCGTCAATTGGCGACGAGCCTGTGGGAGAATATCAGCTCGGGCCAATCCATCTCCGATGCCGTGGCGGAAGCGCCGGAGGTATTCGAGGAGTCGACCGTTCACCTGATCCGGGCGGGGGAGGCCACGGGGAACCTGGAGGAAATTCTTCGCCGCTTGGTCGCCTACCACGAAAACCGCAACGCGCTTCGCGGCAAGGTCGTCAATGCACTGGCTTACCCGCTTTTCATCATCCTGGTGGCGGTGGGGGTGATTCTGTTTTTCATCTACTTTCTGTTTCCCCGTATGGAGACGCTCTTCGACTCGCTGGGTGGGGAAATTCCCGCCGCCACCCAGCTGTTGATCGACGGATCCGAATTCCTGATGGCTTACGGCCTGTTCATTCTTGTCGCCGTAATTCTGGTGGTCCTGGGTATATGGCAGTGGTATGGCACCGAGTCGGGGCGTCTGCGCATCGATGAGTGGTTGTTAAAGGTGCCGGGAGTGCGCGATTTTATTATCGTGAACGACGTCCTGCAAATGAGTCAGACCCTGGGGGCGCTGTTGGAAAACGGGGTGACCACGGTCGAGGCCCTCAAAATGACCGAGAACGTGCTGAACAATCGCCGGATCCGGGAGTCGTTTAACGAGGCCCGGGGAATGGTGGTGGAGGGCACGTCGCTTTCCGGTGCGCTGCAGGCCAGCGAGAATTTCCCCGAACTGGTGCTCGACATGTTGGATGTGGGAGAGAACACGGGGAACATCGTGCCCAGCCTGAAAGAGATTTCCCGTTTGTATCAGGAACGCCTGACACGTCACTTGCAGATCTTCACCGCCTTCCTCTCCATCGGCGTATTGATCATGGCGGTCGTTTTTGTGGCCTTTATCGCCTTCGCCATCTTTACGGCGGTATTCCAGCTCAGCAGCGGTTTCTAGCGAAACATCTCAGATTTCAAATTTTCGATCTGAAATGTTTTTTCATGCGGCCTTCAGGGCCAAATGAAAAAACCGTGCCCGAATGTGATTTTGTGAGTTTTTTGCTTTCAATAAAGCCGACCTTTGTGCTAAAAAGTCGTAAAAATATCGGATGTCGGCCCGACTCAGCGGCTTTTCCGTGGCTCAAAGGTGAAGGACAAGAGATTCTTATTTCATTGCGGGAGTTTGTTGGCGGGCATGTTGCTGATGCCGATTGACGTGGCTGAAGGCATTGTTATCAGGCACGACGTTCTCGATCAGGCTTACGTTGATTTTGCCGCGGAGTTTCCGTTTGTGGGGCAATTGGCTTCGAATTCGAATTCCGGAAGCGGAGTCCTTATCGGCTCCTCCTGGGTTTTGACCGCGGCCCATTTGCGGAACGGCATGACTTCGCCCAGGACCTTTACGGTCGGAGGAAATCAGTATGCGGTGGAGGCCTTTTATTCCCATCCCGACTGGACGGGCGATGTGCTCGACGGAAACGATATCGCCCTGGTGCGATTGGCGGAACCGGTTCGGAATATCGCGCCCGCCGGTTGGTACACCGGGAATAGCGAGTTGGGACGAATCGGAGTATTCGCGGGTTACGGGCGTACGGGAACCGGCCTGACCGGACAGAATCTGTCTTCCGGAGTGAAGCGGGCCGGGGAAAGTCTTTTGGAGCGGATCGGTACGGACTCCGCGTTGACGCCGCCTCCCGCGCCCTTCAATACCTTGGAGTATCGTTTCTACGGCCCGGATGATGTCGATGTCCTTCCGCTGGAGGGAATCGCCGCCCAGGGGGACAGCGGCGGTCCGGTATTTATCGAGTCCTATGGGATGTTCCTGGTCGCCGGAGTTCACTCCTTTATCTGGAACATCAATGGCGGGGATCTCGGAACCTATGGCGACGTGGTCGTTTCGACGCGGGTCGCCGCCTACGACGACTGGATCGTCGCTGTAATTCCGGAACCCGCAACCGTTGCCTTGTGGGCGGGGGTCGG
The DNA here is from genome assembly GCA_003566885.1 of Opitutia bacterium. Lineage (GTDB taxonomy): Bacteria > Verrucomicrobiota > Verrucomicrobiia > Opitutales > T3Sed10-336 > SLOW01. The sequence continues at coordinate 13,286 of PXBO01000069.1, forward strand.
CGTGATCCTGTTGGCCGGCGGTTTCCGCCGCCGCCGGCAGACGACAAGGCAACCCGGTAATGCGTCGTTGGATCGCGGTTCGGATCCGTGCGGATCAAACCGTTCTTGAATATCTGGAAGCCGACCGGTCCAGGTAGGCGTCGAACGTCATCGCGATGTTGCGGATGAGGAAACGGCCCGCCGGGGTGACTTCGATCCCACGCTTGCTCCGCTGCAACAGGCCGTCTTTCTCCATGCCTCCAAGGGCGTTTATTTCGGCGGCATAACGGGCCTCGAAATCAATCCCCAGGCGATCGGACTGCTCTGCGAAGTCGAGCCGCAAATTACACATCAACCGGTGAATCGTGTCGCGTCGCCGGTGATCTTCGGCGGTGAGCACGTATCCGCGGTTCCAGGGCAACTGCCCTTCATTCAGCGCTTCCTGATAGCTGCGCATTTCCTTGTGGTTTTGGCGATAGCTGTTGGGGGTCTGTGAAATGGCGGACATGCCCAATCCCAGGATTTCCGTCCCGGCCCGGGTGCTGTAGCCTTGGAAGTTGCGTTGCAGAGTGCCGTTCTTTTGCGCCGCCGCCAGCTCGTCGCCAGCGCGGGCAAAATGGTCCATGCCGATATAGACGTAACCCGCTTGGGCCAAACGTTCCGCCACCCGTTCGAGGATCGCCAGCTTGACCGTCGCGTCCGGAAGGCCCCCTTGGCGGTCGAGAATCTTTTGGGCGGGTTTGCTCCAGGGCACGTGGGCGTAACTGAACACCGCCAGCCGGTCCGGTTCCAACTCGAGAATCTCTTCCAGAGTGTTTTCGAAGGTCATCACGGTTTGGAAGGGTAATCCGTAGATGAGATCGATGTTGATGGACTGAAATCCCGCCTCCCTCAACCATTGCACCGCCTGTGCGGTAACCTCCTTCGGCTGGATGCGATTGATGGCTTGCTGCACCCGGGGGTTGTTGTCCTGCACGCCCAGTGAAGCGCGTTGGCAGCCCAGTTCCCTCCAGGCCTCGAGGTGTTCGCGTTCGATGCGTCGGGGATCGACCTCCACGCTGTTTTCAGCGTCGGGCGCCAAGGAGAAATTGTCGCGAATCAACTCGCCCAGGCGGGCCACCTGGTCGGGCGCGAAATAGGTGGGAGTCCCTCCTCCGAAGTGCATCTGGACCGCCTGTCGATCCTCTCCGATATGCGGCCGGGTCAGCTCGATTTCCTTTTGCAGGTAATCGAGGTAGCGATCGGGCGCGGTGGGATTGCGCGTGATGATCCGGGTGCATCCGCAGAACCAGCAGGCGCTTTGACAGAATGGAAGGTGGAAGTACAGCGAGAGTGGGTTCTTGTTCCTCGCCGAGTTTTGAAGATCCTCCAGCAGGGTCGCGGAGTCGACCTCCTCTGAGAATTTCAATGCCGTCGGATAGGAGGTGTAGCGTGGCCCCGGCACGTTGTATTTACGCAAAAGGTTCACATCTATTCCCGAGTGCGCCGGCGGCTCCGACGAGGTTTCATTGCTGAGTGAGTACGGCATGGTCTGAAGGTTTCTGATTCGGATCTCGCCCGGACGTGAATGGACCGCGGCGCGGTGGTGATTATTGCCTTTGGTTGTCGTTTCGGCTACGCGTTCGTTGGTCATTGCTGGGCATTGTTTGTGGCCCGCCTTTGGCCGGCGGATGGTTGAAAAACCGTGTCGTGCGGTTTTCAAGAGAGGCATTCAATGGTACGGTGGCGCATGCAGGTTTTCACGGGACGTACGGACGAGGAGAGTTTCCGCGACACCCTTGATGCTTTTTACCATTGGCCCTGCACCTTCACCTTCAAGTTTATCGTGGCCCGGGTGGATTATCCCGAGATCCTCGAGCTTTTCGCCGACGACGCCGTTCGCACCCGGCATTCGTCGCGCGGACGTTACGTGGCGCTCACGGTGGAGCGTCAGGTGACCTCCAGCGAGGAAGTGGTGGCGGTGTACCGCCGGGCGTGGTCGGCGGCCAAGGTGATGCCTCTCTGATGAAGGCCGGGCTTCTCCGGGAGCCGGAATCGCCGCTATCCGTTTTCGTCGGCGCCAATCCTGGTGGAAACTTCAACCACATCGTGGGGTGAAGCTTCACGCAGTCCGGCCATGCTGATGCGAATATAACGGGCGTTGGCCTGGAGTTCCTCCAGGTTGCGCGCGCCGAGATAACCCATGCCGGATTGAATGCCGCCGGTCAATTCGGCCATGACGTTGTCCAGACTGCCGGAAACCTCCTTCAGCGCCTCGATCCCCTCGGCGGCGATTTTTCGGGAGGTATCGTTTTTTTCGTGCCCGTAACGGGCGGCGGAACCGGTTTTCATGGCGGCCATGCTGCCCATACCCCGGTACTGTTTGTAAAGCTTGCCCCCGATTTCCACGATCTCCCCGGGTGCTTCACGGCATCCCGCGAGAATACTTCCGCAAATGACGCCGTCGGCCAGGGTGAGCGCTTTCACGATGTCGCCCGATTTGGAAATCCCGCCGTCCGAAAGGATCTTGACCCCCTTCCGGGCCGCTGCCCTGGAGGCGACATAGAGTGCGGTAAGCTGGGGAATTCCCACGCCGGCCACCAGGCGGGTGGTGCAGATGGAGCCCGATCCCTGTCCCACCTTGATGATGTTGGCGCCGCAATCCGCCAGGAACTCGACTCCCTGGCCGCTGGTGACGTTGCCGGCGATAATGGGCAGTTCCGGAAAGGCGTCGCGGATCATTCTGATCGTATTTCCCACGCTTTCGGTGGCTCCGTGAGCGGTGGAAACCGCAACCACGTCCAGGGCTTCATCCACCAGGCGGCCGACGTGTTCGATGGTGCGGTCCCGATCGAGTTCACCCGAAGATTTGCGCATGGGCGAAAGCGCGGCTCCCACCATCAGGCGAAAGGAACTGTCGCGACTCGGTTTGCGCAAGGCGCTGGCCTCGGCCATGATCTGCTCGATATCCGACAGCGTCACCAGACCCCGCAGCTTCCGGTCGTCGCCCACCACCAGCAACTTGTGGATGCCGATGTTCTGCGTGAAAAAGCGGTCGGCCACTTCGATCGGGTTGCTGCCAATTTCCTTTTCGTGCAGGGTAAAGAGGTTTTCCCGCGGAGTCATGGCCTCCTTGACGGTGCGGTTGCGGTAGCGATCCCGGACCGTGTGGCCGGTCAGCAGTCCGAGCAGTTCGCCGTCCTTCTCGACCACTGGAAAAGTGCGGAAGCCGTACTTTTTCTTGGCGATCAGTTCCAGCACGTCGCCAACCAGCAGGTCCGGGGCCACCGTAATCGGATCCTGGATCAGACCGTGTATATGGTGTTTGGTCCGCGATACCTGGCGCACCTGCTGGTCCGGGGACATGTTGAAGTGAATCAAACCCAGTCCGCCGTTCAACGCCATGGCGATGGCCATTCTGGATTCGGTCACGGTGTCCATATCCGAGGACACGATGGGAATGTGCAACCGGATGGAATCCGTCAGCGAGGTCGCGAGATTGGTTTCGCGGGGCAGAATCGCCGAATAACGGGTGGCCAGGGTGACGTCGTCGAAGGTCAGCGCCGTATTGGCGTTGGCGGCGAAAAAACGATCGGCGGGTTTGTAGAAATCGTCGTCGCTGAGAGCGGGTCCGTTCTGAGCTGGGTCTATCATGGGCGGATATTAGAGTGCGGTCGGCTGAGGATTCAATCCCGGAACCGGAAAAAATCCACCTGCCGGTGTTTCGTTGGAACGGATTTTGCGTTTCCAATCCCGCGGCGACTCTTCATAGTGGTCGACTGTGGGAAAGATTCATGCCTCCGCCATTGTCGACCGCAGCGTCATCCTGGGAAACGGATGCGAGATTGGTCCCTATTCCGTCGTGGAACCTGGCGTGGTGCTGGACGACCATTGCTGCCTGGAGAGCCATGTGGTGGTTAAACGGTGGAGTCATATCGGGTCCGGGGTGCGGATTTGCAGCGGCGCGGTGGTCGGCGGTGACCCGCAGGATCAATCGTTCGATTCGTCCATCGCCTCGCGGGTCGAGGTGGGCGCGGATTCGGTGTTGCGCGAGGGCGTGACGATTCATCGATCGACCAGCGAGGGCGGAGTGACCCGTCTCGGCCGGCGCGTGTACCTGATGGCGTTTTCCCATGTCGCTCACGACTGTGTGGTGGGCGACGGCGCGGTCCTGGCCAACGCTGCGCTGCTGGCCGGACATGTTCACGTCGGGGCGCGAGCGTTTGTCGGCGGCGGCGCCGGAATTCACCAGTTTTGCCGCGTGGGCGACACCGTTATGGTGGGCGGCAACGCGGCGGTCACCAAGGACATTCCGCCGGGACTTTCCGTGGTCGACCGCAACCGGGTTCTCGGCCTGAACCTGTTGGGTCTCAAGCGGAGCGGACTCTCCGTCGCCGAAATCGACGCCTATAAGCGGATGTTTCGTGAGTTTTACGCCGAGCCGGGACCGCTGCGTGAGAAGGCGCGGCGCCGCTTGGAGGATAACGCGGCGGCGCCGGAGTGGAGCCGGCGTTTCTTCGAATTCTTTCTCGAGGGTCGCCGGGGGTTCGTGTTCCCATGAACCGGGTGGCGGTCACTTGCGGCGATCCCGCCGGAATCGGTCCGGAAATCCTGTTGAGCTGGGCGCGGGCTCGTCCGGAGCTGGCCGGTTCGGTGGCGCTGGTGGGACACCCCTCCTGGTTGGACGCGATGACCGGGATCGCCGATTTTCAAGGTTTTCCGGTCGGCGATCCCGGATTCCGGGCGACCCCCGGCCACCCGGACGTCGAGGGCGCCCGTTTGGCCTGGCAGTGTCTGGAAAACGTGGCCCGGGGGTGCCGCGATGGAACATTCGGCGCGGCCGTCACCGGTCCGGTGAGCAAGACCTGGCTTCAGCGGGCGGGGTTTCCTTTCCCGGGGCAGACCGAGTTTTTCGGCGATCGCTGGGGGGGCACCCCCGTGATGGGTTTCACCGGCGAGCGGTTGCATCTGGTGTTGGCCACCTGGCACCTTCCCCTGGCCCGCGTACCGCAAAGCCTCGATAAACCGTGCTTGGAGCGGGCCGTGCGGGCCGCCGTGGAGCTGTCGGCGCGGCGGGGAATACGCGAACCGCGGATCGCGGTTTGCGGACTCAACCCCCATGCCGGCGAGCACGGGTTGCTGGGAGAGGAGGAGCGGACCTGGATCGATCCCTTCCTGACCGGGCTCCGGGACGAATTTTCCGGGCTTTCCGCCGCCCTTCCCGGGGACACCGTGTTCTGGCGCGCGTTGCGCGGTGAATTCGACGTGGTGGTGGCTCTTTACCACGACCAGGGACTGGCCCCCCTCAAGGCGATCGAATTCGAGACGGCGGTCAATGTGACGCTGGGACTTCCCTGGCTGCGGGTCAGTCCCGATCACGGTACGGCATTCGAATTGGCCGGGCGGGGGAAGGCCGGGAGCGGGAGCATTTCCCGGGCGATCGATTTTGCCCTCCGATTCGGGCAACCCGCTCGCGAGGCTTGAACTCGCCGCCGAATCGATTAGGATGAGAGGATTGTTTTATGTCGACTCACACCGCCAGCCCGCCAGCCATTCGCGAAGCCGATGAACGGTTAATCCGTCTGACCGACTCCGCGCGCACCAAGGTGCGGGATCTGATCGCCCGCGAGCGGGACGCCCGCTACCTGCGGGTCGGGATCAGCGGGGGGGGCTGCAATGGACTCTCCTACAAGCTCAAGTTCGTGTCCGACGCCCGCCGGGGCGATATTCTGGTGCGTTCGGATGACGTCCAGGTTCTGGTGGACAGCAAGAGCGCCTTATACCTCAAGGGAACCGTTTTGGATTACTCGCACGCCATGATCGCCGGCGGGTTCGAGTTTTCCAACCCCAACGCCAAGGCGAGTTGCTCCTGTGGCGAGAGTTTCTCCATATGATCCGCTTGGGCTTTTTCCGCTATTTTCTGAAAGCGGCTTTTCCCGGCGGGAAAAGGGTTGAAATTTCCTCCGGTATCACCACAGAGTGACCGGGAAAGCGAATACACCGATTACATATTAATGGCCCATCCCAGACATCACGGACGTAACTTCCGTAACAACCGCACATTCAAATACCGCAAGAACGAACGTATTCGTATACGTGAGGTCCGGGTGATAGGCCCGGACGAGCAGCAGTTGGGGGTCATGCCGACCCGCGACGCTCTGGATCTGGCGAAAAAACTGGGACTGGACCTCGTGGAGGTGGCCCCGCAGGCCAAGCCATCGGTATGCCGCATCCTTGATTTCGGCAAGTTCATGTATGAACAGAGCAAGAAGTCCAAGGACAGTAAGTCGACCGCGAGCAAGATCAAGGAGGTCAAGTTTCGCGTTCGCATCGAGCAGCACGACTACATCACCAAGCTGCGCCACGCGGAGGAGTTCCTGAACAAGGGCTTCAAAGTGAAACTCACCCTGACCCTTCGGGGCCGGGAGAATCAGTTTAAAGATATCGCCATGGAAACCATGGAGCGGGCCATGAACGACCTGACTCATATCGGCACTTCGGATTTCGAACCCCGAATCATGGGCAATCGTATTAACGCCATGATGTCGCCGTTGCCCGAAAACAAGCGGAAGCTAAAGTACAACGTCGAGGGGGAAGAAGCCGCGACGGAAGAGCAGGAGTGATCGGGGTGAGGCGGGGTCAGGGGACATGCCCGGCGGAGAAGGGCCGCCTTTTTTGGGTCTCCCTGGTTTTCCTTTTGCAGGCGGTGGGCCTGTCCGGTGAGCCCGTGCTCAGCGCGCCAACCCGCCCGGCGGAACCGCGAGTGAACACGCCAGCGACCTCGCTTCCGCTGGAAATATCGCCGGTGCCCGGTTACCTGGCGCTCCCGGAGGTGGCCGCCGCGGCCGGGCTGGAGGTGGTTCCGGGGCGCCCGGGGCAAATGGTCCTGGCCCGAAACCCCGGGCTCCGGATCCAGTTCGAAGCCAACAGCCGGGTGATTCACCTAAACGGAATCCGCATTTTCCTCGGTGAAGCGGTGCGCACCGACGGCGGCCTTTACCGTTTGAGTCGAATCGACTACGAAAGTATGGTTCGACCGCTTCTGTCGCCGCTGCAAGGTCCGGCGCCGTCGCGGGACCTGGGGACCATCGTCCTCGATCCCGGGCACGGAGGAAGAGATCCGGGAACGCGCAGCGCGACTTTCGGATTGCTGGAAAAGGACATGACGCTTGATGTGGCTCTCAGGCTACGCGAACTGTTGGTATCTCGGGGCTATCGGGTGATCCTGACCCGGGAGGACGATCGCTACCTTTCGCTCGAACAGCGGGCCGCCGTGGCCAATCGGGCGCGGGCGGACTTGTTTATCAGCATTCATTTCAACGCGGTCGACAATCCCACGGTCAACGGAACGGAGACGTTTCTCCTTACGCCGCGACACCACCGGTCCACCGGACAAGGCCAGACCAGCACCGGCGATTCGGCCGTGCATCCGGGGAATGAATACGACCACTGGAACGCCCTGCTTGCCTTCTACGTGCAGCGGCAGTTGCTCCACGATCTGCGGACCTTCGACCGGGGCATCAAGCGGGCTCGCTTCAGTGTGTTGCGCGAGGTGGAGGCGCCCGCTGTGCTGGTCGAGGCCGGCTACCTGTCGAATCCGGAGGAAGCCCGCCGTATCGGGTCCGTTGCCTATCGCGCCCGGCTGGCTCGTTCGCTGGCCGACGCCGTCGGCCAATTCGACCGTTCGTTGAAGCAGTCCCGCAATTAGGGTTCCGTCCCGGATTCCCGGTTGCGATTTGCTTTTGCCGGAGCGGCGCGAAGTGCGGCGGCCGATCGGCGGACGTTTATCGTCGTCTTGCGCCCGGCCGAAAATGTATCACACTGAGGGCGTTGTCATGGTGTATCGCTTATTCAATCCTTCGGCCCGTTGGTTTCGGCGGTTGCTAATCACGGGGTGTTTTCTTTTCCCGCTCGGCGGGTGTCTGACCCCTTTGGCCTCGGCCGAGCGCACGCTGGTGCTCGCCAACCGTAACGTCCCCGCTTCCGTGGCCCTGGCGGAGTATTATATGGAGCGACGTGATATCCCGGAGGAAAACCTGTTCCTGGTGTCGGCTCCGCGTTCGGAAACCATCACTTGGGAGCAGTACATCGATTCCATTCATAATCCTCTGAAAGCCGAATTGCTGGAGGGTCGCTGGCTGCAAGGGACCCCGGGTGATCGCCGGGATCCGGACGGTCGGGTACTTCACACCACCTCCGGGCACCGCATCGAATACCTCGTGGTTTGCCATGGCGTGCCCCTGCGCATTCGACACGATGACGCCCGTCTGCCGGATGCCGTTCGCGAACAGATCCCCGATGCCCTGCGCACCAATCGGGGTTCGGTTGACGCCCAGCTGGCTTTGCTCAGTCATACCGCCTACCACATCAACGCTTACGTGCCCAACCCCCTGTTTGAATCCCGGTTTCCCCGTCCGGAGCAGCGCGCTTCAGTGATCCGGGTGGCCCGCCTGGACGGGCCGACCGCGGACGATGCCCGGAGCCTGATCGACGGGGCTTTGGAGGCGGAAGAACGGGGGTTGCGCGGTCGGGCCTACATCGATTTGGGCGGTCCCCATCCCCTGGGTGATGAATGGCTGGGGGCGACCATTCGCC
>PXBO01000076.1 GCA_003566885.1 Opitutia bacterium
CGCACACCAACCCCGGCACCGAGTAATTCGGTGGTGCGGGGCTCTTCCGGCAAACGTTTGCGGTTACCAACAAGGCCGTAGTCGAAAAACCCTATGAATCGAATTCTCTCGCCTCGTCCTGGGTGCCCGGCCTGGTGGGCATCCTGGAGAACCCGAACGAAATGAAACAAAGACTACGCACGATCGCCACCTTCGGCAAATCCCCCCGGGGCTACATCCTCGCCCTGCTCCTGATGTCCACCCTGGCTCTGTTCGCATTGACCGACGCCACCGGCAACCAGGAAACCGCTTCAGAAATTCTCGATCCTACCGCGCCCGTCCCGCGTGAGCTCGTCCTCGACACCCTCCGCCAAATTCAGGAGCTTCCGGCCAGGGACAGGATCCATTGGCAAGAGGCAATCGCGGCGGACCGGATTCCGGAAAACGCGGGAATTCTTCTGGCGTTCCTCAACGCGCGGATTCGGGAGGTCGACCTCACGCGATTCGTTCCTCCGATTGTCACCCTTCCTGATGGACGAGAGGTTCGCACGATGCATGTCGGGCTCCTCGGTCCCAATCTCGGCGCGAACATCACGCAGGAGGATTTGAATGCTTTGGCTCCTCTCATGGCAGAAGGGCATGAGCAAGTGCTGGAGTATTTTGCAGAGGCGGAACGCAGAAGGCATTGGATACCGCTTAGCCTGCATGCGGATGACTTCGCCATATTCCTCGTCAGCCGCGAAGACCTCACTGCCCCGACCCGCCAGGCAGTTGTTACAGGGGAAGCCTTGCAACGGGTGCAACGGATTCTAGATGACCGTGAGAATCCGGTCGGCCTGCGCCTGTTCCTTGATCAAAATGGAGTCTCTCGCTTGCGCGAAGCCACACGGGATGCGGCCGGGAGCCATCTGGTTCTCCATGGGCCGGAAGGGCTACGTCTGGGAAGCATCCAAATCGGATATGGAAGCATAAGCTCGGTGCTGGATATTTCTCTCGCGAGGGAGTTGGTCGAGATGGTAATCGACGAATGGGAGGAGCGTTCGGATCCCAGGCGACATGAGATGGAGAAGATTCTTCATATCGCGCAGGCGTCGATAATCTATGCACATGATAACGAGGAGCAGCTTCCGGGGGAAGGGGGTAACTGAAATTCACGATGTTGCGCGCGAGCTGGCCATGGAGGCCGGACTGAACGTCGCCACCGCATGGATTTCCGGGTTGGAGCCCTCGACTACCGAACAGGAGATCGAGCGAGACAGCACCGTGCTTGACGAACGTCGCGAATCGTTGCGTCCGGAATTCGCCGCGCGGGATGTAATCGCTGTCGATTACGCCACCCATTTGAACATGAGTCTGCCCAGCACCACACCGATCGCATGGACGCGGGGCTTGCGGGAGGATGGAACCTGGGACAAACAGGGGTCGTTGGGAGGTGCCGGTGGATACATCGTCTTCATGGGCGGAAACGTCACCTATTACGAGAATCTCAATGCCGGCGGCGGGCAACTGCGCCGCGCCGACGGAACCCGCACCGCCAATATTCTCGAAGCGCTCCCACCGGAAGTCCGGGTGGTTGGCGCCGGTCCCGGCACACTCCATGGAACACAAGGCAAGGCCCCCGAAATCACGCCGTAGAAAGTGAAAGCATGTTATTAAGGCATTCGAGATAGAAGGGACAAAATTCTATTAGAGACACTCCTTGTGGCGACCGAGTTTACCTCGGGAGAATTCTCCGGATCCCGCAGGCGCGGGTCCGTCGCCCTCCGGACATAAAGTCCGTCGCCACAAGGGAACTTGCCTCGGAACTTCTTACCTTTCCAACGGCGATCCACTCCCACCATTTCGCAAGGAGCGAAGGCAGGAGCACACTGTCGTTCGTCCCTATTAATCTGAATGTGGACTGTATGATCTCGCGGCGATACACGATGAGCACCAGATCTCCCGGGTTCGAGTCCGCGGGCACGTTAAAGCGAACTTCCGCGGTTTCCCGGGCCCCCATGCCGGAGGTGCTGCGAGAGATCCTGCCGTCGAAAACCATCCCGTTCGACTCGTCCGAGAGGCCGAAACTGTAAAACCCGCCGAACGACTCAAGATAACCGCCGAGAACCGCAGGTTCGAGGAAGAAGCTGGGAATGTATGTTGCGAAGGTCGCTTTTTCCTTCCTTCACAATCTTTGTTCCGGTAGACATTGCCATTATGGAGATGTCACGACGTAAATTTGTGGCAGTCGCCGGCGGGTGCGCAGCTCTCGGCTTAAAGGGCCTTTTTCTCGGTGCGGCCGAGGATGAGCGGGAGGTAGAACGGGCGGTGACCTTGTGTATCTGCGGCGCTACGCCGGGCGGACTGGCTGCGGCGATCAGCGCGGCACGCCACGGCAGCACTGTGGTGGTCGTCGAGCCAGCCGGCCAAATCGGCGGGCTGTTGACCAGCGGGCTTTCGTGGTCGGATTTCAGGACATTCGAATCACTCAGTGGCGTGTTCCAGGATTTTGCGGATCGCGTGGAACAATATTATGTTGAGCGGTACGGTGCCGACTCCGAGCAGGTCACCGCCTGCTTCCGTGGAACGCACGGGGAACCGCACGTGAATAAACGAGTGCTGGAAGAGATGCTTTCGGAACACAATGGAATCCGCGTCGTGCTGCAACACACGCTAGCGGATGTCGAGTTGAGTGACCTATCCGGCCTTGAGCGGATTGAGCGCGTGATCTTCACGCCCAACACTGGCGGGGGTACGTTAAAAATCGAGGCGCACATGTTCATCGACGCAACTTACGAAGGTGATCTACTGGCCCAGGCGGGAGTGGATTATCACGTCGGGAGGGAAGGTCGACAGCAATTCGGTGAGTCGCTGGCCGGGGACGAGCAGGGCCGCGCTGATGCCCAGGTACAGGGCTACAATTATAGGTACGTGCTGACCGACATGCCCGAAAACCGCGTCATGTGCCAACAGCCGGCCGGATATGATCGGGAGGATTTTGTCGGCGTGCTTCAGCACCTGGGACCCGGCGGCATTGAAGAGACGATCAGCGGCGGCCACCGGGGCATCTTTCGCACCCACTTGCCGTTGTTGCCCAACCGCAAGGCGGACGTGAACGACACCCCCCACGCCCCGGTGCGCTTGAGTATGCCTGACATTAATGATGAATACCCAGATGGCGACCCAGCCACCCGCCTCCGCATTGTCGGACAACACGGTTACTACCACCAGGGGCTGCTGTACTTTATCCAGAATGATGATCAGGTGCCGAAGGCGGTTCAGAGGCAAGCGCGCCAATGGGGATTCTGTAAAGACGAATTCGCCGAGAACAATCATCTGCCTCCTCTTCTCTACATTCGCGAAGCCCGGCGGATGATTGGGCAGCACGTGTTCACAGAGCACGACACGCAGGCGGTAGAGGGGGACATCCGCAGCCCCCTCCAGCGCACAAGCATCGGCATTGGGGACTATACCCTCAACTGCCACGGGACGGGACGGGAGGGCAGCCGGTATGAAGGACGCCACGTCGGCGAGTTTTACAAATCGACCGCACCCTTCCAGCTTCCTTTCGGAATGTTGATTTCAACGACGCATGCAAATCTACTTGTGCCGGTGGCCTGCTCAGCAAGCCACGTGGGTTTCAGTGCGATCCGGCTCGAGCCAACCTGGGCCGCCCTGGGACAGGCCGCGGGACTGGCTGCCCATCTGGCGGCCAATAAGGGGGTGCCTGTGCAGGAGGTGGATGTCGAAAAACTTCAAGAACTCCTCAACGGCGATGGAGCAAAAACAATCTACGTCACCGATGTTGAGCCTGATGACCCGGAATTTGCGGCCGTTCAATATTTCGGGGTAAGAGGCGCTTTTCATGGACTACGCAACCCGGCGGAGCAAGATCCACCGCAGGCCGAGTTGATCTACGGCCAATACATTAAGGCGCGACCGTGGCACGAGGCGGAATTGGAAAAGCCGATCACCGCTTCCCTGGCCCAGCGTTGGCTGGCGCTGGTTTCATCCGCTGTCACTGTACCGGCCGAACTGAATTCCGACCGAGCCGCTGACTCGTTAGTAACGCGCGGCGCCTTTCTAAAACGGCTGTACGAGGCGATCAAATAGCCACGTCTCCGATCGCGGGCATAACGAAGTTATGGCCGGCTCAGTCTTTGTGACGAGCCGTGCCATTATCCGCTTCCCTCGTATAAACTCTTCGGGGAGAAAAAAGGGGATCAGACTTTGGGTTTTGGTTAGTTCTGTTGCGAGTTGCGGCATGACCCCATCCGCCTCTCCCTTACTCTTGGAGTAATATCACCGCCGCCCACTGGCCATCGCCGGGAACGTTAAGCTCAATGGGGCCGCCCCCTTGAACGTCGTTTTCGTCGTTCCATTCCGACTTAAGGATGTTCAGCCAACGCAGTCGGAACGACCCTTCGGCATCCGCGAGATCCAGTTGCACGGAACCGCCGTCCGTAAAATAGACCGCGTACGCTTTACCGGGGACGGCGGCACAGTAGGCCTCGTCTTCCGCGCGGTTCGACAGAAGAGCGTTGTACGGTTCCGCCGCGAATACCTCGAAGGCTTCCTCCAGCATCCGCATGCTCCGAATGTGCGTCCGGGCGAGTTCGTTCAGCCCGATGCCGTAGAAATCCACCTGGGCTCCGGGCCGGTGAAAGCGCGACGACGCAAGACCGCCAAGAATGTTGCGCCAGAATTTCCGGGTCCCTTCCTCAACACTCGAGCCATGGCGCGCGCCGCCGTAAATCTTCACGCTGTTCACAGGCCGGGGCGGATCGCTCACGAGTTCGCGGGCAACCTGCAGGTTGTCCCAATGGGTTTGCCCGGTCTGGTGGTTGTTCTGCGAGATGTCCACATACGAATAGAGCTCGGGGGAGTCGAAGGTGTGGCGATGCGTGGGATGAGTCAGGTTATGGGCATCCCACATCTCGGTGACCTCTACTCCCACCCCGGCTTCCTCCGCCTGGTCGCGGATGAATTGCGCCCAGTAACCGCTCCAATGCTCCGATTCGTTCGTCTCGTTGCTGATGCAATAAAGCACGTGGCCGTAATCGAGGGCGATAGAGAGCATCTTCGCAACGAAGGCCTCTTGATACGCCAAGACGAGCGGATTGTCCTCCTGCTCCGGCGTAGTGCGGAAGAAGGGGTTCTCCCGCTGGCCGGGATGGGTGTCGATACCCTCGGGCAGGCCGCTCTCCTCGCTCGTGTAGTTGATATTGTTCACTGGGTTGAAGGGATGCTCCGACCAGCCCATGCCTGGATAGGGGCCCCGGTCATTGGCAAAGTCGAAGCGATCGAACACCTCGATCTGAACGATAATGTCCCGCTGCGCCGTCAGCTCGAGAAACCGCCGAAAACGGTCCCAAAAATCGTTGTTGAAACGTTCGAGGTCGTAGAGGCCCGTCTCCTCGTCCCGGTGGAAACCGTATAGGTTGTCATCGTTAAAGAAGACGGATTCGTTCGATTGCCGGTCCCGGCTGCTCATCGTATTGC
>PXBO01000109.1 GCA_003566885.1 Opitutia bacterium
CCTCCCGACGACAATAAAATTACCAGCTGGTAATTTTATTGTCGTCGGGGGGAGGTGAGAAATGCGGATCAAAGCTCGCCAATAAAAAGGGCGTCCGGGCGCGGCATTACGAGGATTGGTCTTGAATTCGGTGCGGTTGGATCTCAAGGGCGATCGACTTCCAGGCGTATGGCGTCGTACATCACCCCGGCGTAGGGGAAGGAATGGGCGATGCCGCGGGGCGGCATGCTGTCCAATTGGAGCGTGATCGTGTTTTCGCCTTCGCGCAGCAGGGCTGCGTCGAACGGGAGTTCGAAGTGGTAGTAACGTCCGCGGATGCTGCTGCGGCTGGAACCGCTGTCGTTGGGCATCCGGATGCTTTCCAGCGGTTCGCCGTTGAGGGCGAAATCGACTCCGACCCAGCGCTCTTCCCCGGTCGTTTCCCCGGCGTGCGCGGCCGCTCCCGCCACGGCGACGCGCAAGGTGCCTTCGCCCTCCATCGTCTCGTCGAGGTCGAAACGGATCGTCCATTCCGGCAGGCGCCACTCGCCTTCCTCCTCGTTCCAGACTCCGTCTTTTTCCTTCACCGCGGTGTGGAGGTAATTCCAATCGTAGCGTTCTTTGTCGGGACCGATCTTGAAATCCACATCATCGGGGAATTGCTCCGGATAGTGTCTCCACAGGCCCCAGTTGCGGTAGTCGAAACCGTTGCGGAATTCGCGGGCGGTGCGGTCGGGGTGGCCGATTTGCCAGAGTACTTTGCCGTTCCGCGGCGGAGTCCAGCTCAGTTCCCCCAGCGACCTAACGGCGTTGGCCGACACGGTTATTTCGTCCTGCCGGTATTCGTTGAAGTAGCCGTCGGCCACCGCCCAGAGGGTGTAATCGCCGGGTATGATATTATCGATGTGAAAGGTTCCGTTGGCGCCAACGCGAGTCCAGAACTGGTAGCCGTCGCGGCCCATGATCTGCCAGTTGGGTTGGTCTTCGACAGGCGGAGGACTGAGCACCATCAGGGTGCCGGCGGGTGCGGGTTGGCCGTCGATCAGCAGGCGTCCGGAGGCTTCGCCGCGTTCGTGCACGTATTCCGGATGGGTGACCCATGGGTAGGGCCATTGTGCGTCGAGCTCGGCGGAGCGGGCGTCGGCTTTGGCCTGCATGGCGGCGTAGTCTTCGCCACGGACCGGGAAAAAGGCCCATGGCCCGCCGATCTTGCTCCACCCGGCATGCTCCTCCGCGGAAAGCCGGATGTTGCCGGTGCCGTAATGTCCGGCTACGAAATGACGCAGCAGGATGGGGGTTATCGGTGTCTGGTGCACGCTGAGGTGGCGGGCGGAAGGGCCGCCCTGCATGTGCTCTGCCGGATCCTTGAGGACGAAGACGCCGATGCCGTCGCCCATCAGGCCGTAGGTGCGTTGCTTCGACCACTCGTCCATGGTCCAGTCGTATTTGGCATCCACGGTGCCGTCGGAAACGCGGAAGGTTGCGTCCATCACCACCTCGCCGTCGCGAAGTTCGTGGGGCGGGGGGAGGTAACCTTGTTTGGCCGGACCGATGGAAGCATAATTGAAAAGGTCGGGATCCAGCCGAAGGGCGGTATTGATCTGGTCCAGCACGGCGCCGTCTCCTTCGCCGCCGTATTCCACCACGATGTAGTTGTAGAGTGCGGGATCGTCCGCGCGCATGAGCCAGTGGTGGTGGATGACGACGCTGTTGCTGATTTCCCGCACAAAAGCGACATCTACCACCTCGTCCGTCTCCTTGTGCACGACCCGTTCCACCGGCCGCACGAGTTGGCCGCCGTTTGGAAGGTGGCGGTTGGCGTAGATCTGAATAAAACCGTCGGCCCGGTTGTCGAGCAGCTCCTGACCGTCGAAAACCCACGACACCAGCCGGTGGCGTTCGAAATCGAACGTTGCGGCGGAGACTTCGTTGGCAAGGGTCAGGTGGTCTTCTTCCAGAACCAGCCGGACTCCGTCGCCGAAGGATGCGTTGGTGACGACCAGCAGAGCCGCGAGGGAGGTGATGACTGAAGCGAAGGAGAACGGATTTTTCCTGAATGAAAAGCGCATGAGAACGGGTTGCGTGATGATGACGGCGAGCGCCGGATACAGGGGGAAGTGCCCGGCGGGAGAAAGGCGTCAGGCTACCTTCGGGAGAGTGGGACTGGCAACCGAATTTCCCGAAACGTGCCTGCTGAAGGTCTGCAAATGTTTTCATGTGGCAGCCTTGGTCCGAATGCGGTTTGGTTAAGAGGCTTCTCGTTGAAAGTTCGAAATCGCTATCGAAAAGCCTGATAAAACACGCCTTACAGAAACCTCGATCCCGATCCCGATCCCGATAGCGATTTGCTCCGCCATCTCCGCTTCCTACGTCGATCCCGAAGGAGGGCTTAACCTAGTGCCATTCAGATTAGTCCGAATGGCACTCGGATAAGGTCGTTGTCCGTAGCGAATCTTCCACTGAAGAGTCGAAACGAGAGGCGTCCGGGACACGCCCGGGTCGACACCTTTGCAGGCGTCGCTACGATGAGTGCCCTTAACCGAGCGGCATTCAGATTAGTCCCTTATTTCTGAAATCTTGCGCAAATCGCGCAAGATTTCCTGGAGGGCAACGCTCCTCCACGTAACACTTTTTTGGTATCGGCTCCGCCGGTTTGGGATTAAGATCAAGATTGAGACAACGATTGGGATTACGCCCGCGATGAAGTTGGGTTCGGACTATTGCCGGCAAGTGTTCAGGGCTCCCGCGATAATTGGCTTGGCCCATTCGGGAGCCCCGGAAAGGTCCCGGGGGCCAACGATTTTTCCCGCGTCCATATGGAGCAGGAGTCGCGGCCGGGGCTCCCGTCCCAGGTGTGGATCGGCTTCGTGGGAATTGTCGAAAAGCCGAAGGCTGTGAAGGTGCGGCAGCAACTTTATGAGATTGCGTCGACTGCTGTCCCATCGCTTCCGAATAGCGGCTTCGGGAATGTCGTGGCCGCCGCGGGCCACCCGCGCACGAACCCGGGCGAGGTGCAATTCGACGGATTCCAGTCCGGCATACCAAACCTTCACCTTCAGTCCCTGTCGCGCGGCTTCAATCAGCAAATTTGTGATCGAATTCCCTCCCAGCGTCGTTTCGAAGGCAAGGATTTCTTTCCTGGCGATGGCATTTTCCAACATCTCCTTGCCCAAGGCCCAGGCGTGACAGTTGGCCATGGTTTGCGTCATATTCGGATGTATTCCCCGCAGTCTCCGGGCGGCCGAATCGGGGTCGTAATATTCGACGCCCCGCGATGTCATCGCCGCTCCGCCCAAGCTGCTCTTTCCCGAACCGTTGACGCCTGCCAGGACGTATATCGTCGGCTCCGGCATCACCGAGCTTCGGCATGGGCAACGGCGGCCTTCCCAAGTTCCTCAGGGGAGGCGCCAAAGGCGTCTTCGTAGGCGGCCTGACCCTTTTCCGTCTGCATGGCGGCAAAGCGGACTTCATAGTTGTTGCGCAGAGTTTTCAGTGGATCTCGGGCCGCGAGTTCCGAAATAATCCGGTCGTAAAGCTCGGCCGATAGCAGAATCGCCTCACGTTTGCGATTGCGGGTGATGCTTATCGCGCCCTCCCGCAGGGCCTGCTGAAAGACTCCCTTGAAGGAATTCTTCAATTCGGAGGCTGGCGAAGCAGGCAGCTCCTCAGAAGTGTGAAGGGCATGGATGTCGTGGTTTACCGCCATAATGGGAATATTTGCCATATTTGACCGAATGTCAAGTCTTAGCCGGCAAGTCAAAAACCCACAGCCCTGGCTTACGACCTGGCGCCTATCGCGTCACACCCCTCAAGGTTGAAATGTGTCGCGGCATTGAGCAGGTGGCGGTCGTTCGAATGGATCCTCGTGAATCCGGCATGGCGGGCGCTCACCATTCAGCGGTCCCGATCCTCGGAAATCAATGAGGTGGAATCGAGGGCGGTGGCGGGGAGTCGTTTCCGGTCGCGCTGAGGAAAGGGTTTGCCCGATTGAGGGAATCCGGAGGAAGATGCCAATTTGAAGTATGCCTGTTTCAGGTCGCTTCGTTTTCGAATTATGGGATCGGTGTGTATTAAGGTGAGACCGTTGCCGAGCGCGGTGTGGACGATTAGGCGATCGGCCGGGTCGCGGTGATTCCATTGGTCCGCGCCGGCCGCGGCGGCGATTTCCGGTGTAACGCCGACGACTGTATATCCGTCGATCGCCGTGGCCAGCCATTGTTCTATTGGCGGTATGCCAGGAAGGTGACCTTTGTGAATTTTCGTAGCAATTTCCAGTACGCTGATCGGACTCAGCGAGAGCGGTTCGCTTTCAATTCGGTGTAACAGTCTTTTGGGCAATGGAAGGCGCCAATAAAACTTGAACCAGAGGTTCGAATCAACAAGCAGCATTTTTTTATCGGTTCATTTCCCACTCGTCAGGTGAAAGTCCGGGACTGTCCACGTCCCACTTGTCGGTAATCGTCCGGGGCAACGGCGAAACGACCCGACGAGGGCGTGGTGCATCGCCGATCTGGTGAAAGACATACTTTTTCCCATCGCGAGATTCGATCAGTACCGTTTCCCCTTGTTCGGCCTGGTGTCGGAAATGCGGAAATTCGCGGATAAACTTTCGCGTGCTTATGCTCATGATGTCTGTCAATATGGCTGTCATTCCTGAATCTTCAAGGAGAAAGAATCAGGTCGACCGGCTTCCCGGCCCTGGGGACCATCCGGGGAGTGGCCTCCGCCGGCCATTTTCGGGTGGGAGGAAACGACGGTCCACCGATGTCGCTGCCGTTCCGTCTTCAATCATTCCTCACCCAAGCTTGCCTCCGGCCGGTTTGAACCTTGGGATGTGGATCGTGATTATCGTTTACACCTATAACAAATGCTCCACCTGCCGCAGGGCGGTTGCCTGGCTGCGGGAGCGGGGAGTCGAGTTTGACGAGCGTCCGATCCGGGCAACGCCGCCGACCGAAAGCGAACTGCGGATTGTCCTGTCGGCCTACGACGGAAACCTGCGCCGGTTGTTCAATACTTCCGGCCAGGACTACCGGAAGCTTGGGCTGAAGGAGCGCCTGCCCTCCATTGACGAGGCGGAGGCGATCCGTTTGTTGTCGGAAAACGGAAACCTCGTCCGCCGTCCCTTTATGCTCGCCGGCGGAAAAGGCGGAGTCGGATTCAAGGAAGACGAGTGGCAGGCGCTGCTGCCGGACACGAAACAGAAGTCAGAATAAGAACGTAGCGTGCCCGCTTGCGGGCGCTGGCATTTGAAATTTGAACCGGTCGACGTAAAAGGCCTTGCTAACCTTTAAAGGCAATCCCGACTTGTCGGGAGAAGCGTCAGCGGAGTTAGCGAAAGGGGCGTCCCGGACGTCGACCCGGGGAGAGGCGGTTGATTGAAACGAGAGCGTGCCGGTTGGCGTTGGGCCGAGGCGGAAGCGAGGTGTATTCATGAGGTGGATTTGTCAATTGTCGAGACGTGACGTCTTTTGCGTC